>JBBDIO010000292.1:9723-10753 GCA_040880365.1 Litorilinea sp. | reverse complement strand
ATTATCGCCACCGGCGCCGCGCCCCAGCGCATCTATGTCGCAGGCGAAAAAGAATATTGGGGGCGCGGCGTCAGTTTTTCGGCGGTCAGCCATGCACCCTATTTTGCCGGGCACGATGTGGCTGTAATAGGCGGCGGACGCCGTGCGCTCATCGCCGCGCTGGAACTCAGCCCCATCTGTCGCCATGTCTATTTCATCGCCGCCAACGCCCAGACGTTGGAGACTATTCCCGAAATGCAGCGCGTGCGCGACCAATCGAACATCTCGATTTTTAACAACTGGGAAGTACAACAAATCGCAGGCGATGAATTTGTCACCCATATCGGACTGGTGGGCACAAACGGCGAAACCCGCCAACTGGCGGTCGAAGGCGTTTTTGTCGAATTCGCCCTTTTGCCCAACAATGAAATGGTACGCGGTCTGGTCGAGCTGGATAACGACGGCCATATCCGCATCGATCAGCGCTGCGCCACCGATGTGCCCGGACTTTTCGCAGCCGGCGATGTGACCAATATTCACGCCGAACAGGTTTTGGTCGCCATCGGCGAAGGCGCCAAAGCCGCGCTCAGCGCGTGGGAATATCTGGCGATTCGTCACTAACTGCAACTTGTACCCATCCGGCCTGTATCCCAGCGCACGACTGCAAAACTTCACGAATGCAAAAATTAAGTGATGCGTTACGTGAGAGTTAGTAATGGGTTGCAAAATTTATGCACGAGCCGTGTAGGTCACCGCTCCTGCGGTGACATTCTCTACTACCCGTGTCACCGCAGGAGCGGTGACCTACCTAACTTCACGAATGCAAAAATTACGAATGCAAAAATTAAGGCATAGATAAAGCATGAGTAAACATATTGGCGTACTGACCGCCGGGGGCGACAGTCCAGGCCTCAATGCCGCCATCCGTGGGCTGGGCAAGGCCGCTATGGGCATCTACGGCATGGATGTCATCGGCTTTCGCGATGGCTTTCGGGGCTTGATGGAAAACCGCATTGTGCGGATTGACAGCGGGGTGCTGGCGGGGATTATC
>JBBDIO010000292.1:0-9713 GCA_040880365.1 Litorilinea sp. | reverse complement strand
CGTATCGACGGCGCATCGGGAAAAGCAAGATAAGCGGCACGCTGCTGGGCACCAGCCGCGACAAACCCCATCGGATGCCCGTGGGCGGCAAGCTCATGGATATGACCGATGTCATCCTCGCCAACTACGCAAAGCACCATCTGGACGCGCTGGTCTGTCTGGGCGGCGGCGGCACCCAAAAGAATGCCCTGCGCCTGAAAAAAGCCGGGCTGAATGTGGTCACCCTGCCCAAGACCATCGACAACGATGTGATATCCACCGATGTAACGTTTGGCTTCGATACTGCGCTGGGCATTGCCACCGAAGCCATCGACCGCCTGCACAGCACTGCCCACAGCCACCATCGTATCATCGTGGTCGAAATTATGGGCCACAAAGCAGGCTGGCTGGCGTTGGGCGCAGGCATTTCCGGCGGCGCCGATGTGATTCTCATCCCCGAAATTCCCTATGATGTGACCGAAGTGGCGCGGGCCATCCGCAATCGCAGTCGCACGGGCAAACAATTCAGCATCGTCGCGGTTGCCGAAGGCGCGATGTCCAGCGAATTTGCAGCAACCATGCACGCTGCCGAAGCAGAACTGGACGCCGCCAAGGCCACAATTGCAAGTCTGCGCGCAGATGAACCCATAGCGCCCAATGATGGCAAGACAAAGAGCAGCAAAAAGCTCAAGGCTGCCAAAAAGGCCAAGCGCGCCGCCAAAGAACGCATTGCCGCGCTGGAAGCCGACCATGCCGGCAACACCTTGCGCCTGGCGCAACAGTTGGAAGAACTGACCGGCCTCGAAAGCCGTCTCACGATTTTGGGCCATTTACAGCGGGGGGGCACGCCCTCGGCCTTCGACCGCCTGCTGGCAAGCCGCCTGGGAACGGCCTGTGCCGAATATATCAACCGCGGCGTCTATGGCGTGATGATTGCGGCTCGCGGCGAAGGCGCGGAAAGTATTCCGTTGGAAGATGTAGCCGGACAACGCAAAGTTGTGCCCATCGACCACCCGTGGATTGCCTCGGCGCGCGGCGTGGGCACCTGCATGGGCGACAGCGCGTGATTACGCACCGCGCAACACCGCGTGCGCACCATCCATACCGCCACTAGGCCAGAACGCCCGTCTTGAACGCGCCCCCGATTCCGCCACCCGCCAGCCCCCCGGCCAGCAACTCGGCTAGCTCCCCAGTTAGCGAAGTCGGGCACAAGGCCGATTTTACCCAGATCCGCTATGCCCAATGCTGGGAAGATGCCGACATTTTGCTGGCTGCGCTGGCAATCGAACCCCACCACCACTGTCTATCGATTGCGTCGGCGGGCGATAATACGCTATCTATGCTCAGCCAGGGACCGGCGCGGGTGGTCGCGCTGGATCTAAGCCCTGCCCAATTGGCCTGTCTGGCGCTACGTGTCGCGGCCTATGCCCAATTGGATCACCCCACCTTGCTGGAATTGCTGGGCGTGCGCGCCAGCGACCAACGCCCCCAACTCTATGCCGCCTGCCGCCCCCGGCTAGATGCCGCGGCGCGTCAATTTTGGGATGCCCGGCCCCACCTCATCGCCCAGGGCTTTGCCACAGTGGGCAAATTCGAGCGCTATCTGCGGCTTTTTGGGCGCTGGATTCTGCCTCTGCTCCAAACGCCCCGCACCCGGCGCGGGCTGCTGGCCGCGCGCGATCTGCCCGCGCGCATTGCCTGGTATGACCGCCACTGGAATCATTGGTGGTGGCGCGCCGTATTTCGTATCTTCTTTTCTCGCCGCGTGATGGGGCGGCTGGGCCGCGACCCCAGCTTTTTTGCCTATGTAGAAGGCGACGTGAGTCAACGGCTGCTGACGCGCACCCGCCACGCGCTCACCACATTGGATCCGCGGGAAAATCCCTATCTCCAGTGGATTCTGCTGGGCCATTTTGATACGGCGCTACCTCACGCCCTGCGCCCCGAAAATTTTGCGCCCATCCGCGCCAACCTGGATCGCCTGGAATGGCACTGCGCTTCGGTAGAAACCTATCTGCAACAGCATCCCCAGACACGCTTTCAACGCTTCAATCTCAGCGACATATTTGAATATATGTCGCTGCCCAACTATCATGCCTTGCTGGCGCAACTGGTCGCGTGTGGCCAACCGCAGGGCAACCTGCCACCAGGACGATTGGTCTATTGGAACATGATGGCCCCCCGTCGCCGTCCTGTATCCATGCGCCACTGTCTGGAACCCCAGCTTGCGCACAGCCGTACGCTCTATGCCCAGGACAAAGCCTTTTTCTACAGCGATTTTATCATCGAAGATATTATAGGCCCGCCCGTATAAGGGGAAAGATGCCAGACAGATGACTACAGAGGCGACCACGGATATCACCGCAAATTTCATCAAAATCGGATTTTTGGCGGCGTGCGTGGTCGGGCTCATGCTGTTGTTGTCGGTCTACCAAAAACGCCAAAACCCGCATCCCGAATGGGTGCGCAAGCTCATGCATCTGGGCGCAGGCGCGATTGCTCTCTCGCTGCCGTGGATGTTCACCGACAAATGGCCGGTCGTCGTGCTCAGCCTATTGGCCGCAGGGGGCATGTTCGCCGTCACCACGCTGACCGCGCTGCGCAGTAATCTGGGGGCGGTCACAGGTGGTGTTTTTCGGCGCACACTGGGCGAAATCTGCTTTCCACTGGGCGCAGGCGTCATTTTTCTGTTGGCAGATGGCGATTGGCTGCTCTATACCATCCCCATTCTGATCCTCACCTTTGCCGATGCCGCGGCCGCGCTGGTCGGGGTCTTCTATGGCATGCACCACTACACCACATCCGATGGCCTGAAAACCTGGGAAGGCTCTGCGGCCTTTTTTCTGATGGCGTTTCTGTGTACGCTGATCCCCCTGTTGCTCTTCACCGAGATTGGCCGCGTCGAGCTGCTGCTGATTGCCCTGCTCATGGCGATCCTTTCCATGTTGCTGGATGCCGTGGCGTGGTGGGGGTTAGATAACTTTCTGATTCCCGTGTTGAGCTTTCTGCTCATCCACGAATACATTGGCCTGTCTGGCCCTGTCCTCACCGTACAACTGGCGATCACCGTGGTGATGTTGGTGGCAGTCATGTTCTGGCGCACGCGCACCACGCTCAACGACAGCGCGATCCTGGTCACGGTCATCTATGGCTATCTGTGCTGGAATCTGGCCGACTGGCGCTGGATCGTGCCGCCGCTGGTGCTATTGACAAGCTACAATTTTCTATCGCCGCCCGATGTTGCGCCCAGCGAACGGCCCTATACGGTGCAGGTCGTGCTGAGCGTGGGCGCGGCGGGCTTGTTTTGGCTCATGCTGGTCAACATTACCCAGATTGGCGGACTCTTTTACCCCTTCATGCTCACGTTTGCGGCCCAGCTCGCCATGATTGGCTCCTCGCGCCACCTGCGCGCGGCCAAAGAACTGGGCCGAATGCGCCTGTTGGCGCGCAGCGTGCTGCTGAGCTGGATCCTGCTCTTTGTTCCCTATCTGCTCCTGCGCGCCGCGCCGCGCGTGCTGTGGCTAGATGGGCTGGCCGCGCTCCTCGCCATCGCAATCGGCGTAGCCGCCTTTACCCTGAGCCAGGGCGAAGACGGCTATCGCAACTCGCCGCAACGCTGGCTGCTCCAAACCTTGAGCGCAGGGCTGGCTTCCGTGCTTGGCTTCGCGGCAATCCAGTTGATCTAACCGCCGCCCGCTGTCGCCCGCGCGGGAAAATCTGCCTACTGAGAAACCGAATTCACATGATGCCCGTCGAAACGTTTTTCAACTGCGAATTGCCGCCCGAATTCTACACACTTGCGCCTGGCTACCCGCTCCCGCCCGATTCGCCCACGCTGCGCCAGGCCGACGCCCATTTGCTCGCCCGCGATGCCACAGGCGCGCCAGTCGCCCGCGCTTCGCTCTGGTGGCGCAATACTGCGATGGTAGACAACTCGCCCAGCGGGTATATAGGACACTATGCCGTGCGGGTTGCGACTTCTCCCACTCAGGCCCATACCCAGACCCACATCCCGGCCCAGGCCGATGCCGACGTGGCTCACACGCTGCTGAATCGGGCATGTGCCCTCTTGCGACAACACGGCTGTGCGCAGGCAATTGGCCCGCTGGATGGCTCCACCTTTCGCCAATATCGTTTTGTGACCCAGCGGCGCGGCCTCGCGCCCGAAGAACCGCCTTTTTTGCTGGAACCCCAAAACCCCGACGCCTGGCCCCAGCACTTTATAGACGCCGGATTTGCCCCCATCGCCCGCTATATCTCGGCATTGGGCACGCTCGCGCCCACCGACCCCAGCCTGGCAAAGCTGCGCACGCGCGCCCAGGCCGCCGGGGCCATTCTGCGCCCCGTCAATCTTGCCCACTTCAGTGATGAGCTGGAACATATCTATGCGGTGGTGACTGCGAGCTTTCGCGACAACTTTCTCTACAGGCCGCTGGACTTTGCAGAATTCAGAGAACAATATCTGCCTTTGCAAAAATATATCCAACCCGAATTGGCCTGGCTTGCAGAAAAAGCGGGGCAGGTCGTGGGGTTCATCTTTGCTGTGCCCAATCTGGCACAGGCCCAACGGGGAGAAACAGTAGACACGGTCATCATCAAGACGGTGGCAGTCTTGCCCCAAAGCGGCGTATTGGGGTTGGGCAATCTGCTCACAGCCCAATGCCAGCAAGCCGCCTATCGCCTGGGCTACCGGCGCGTGATCCACGCGCTCATGCATGTGGACAACATCTCCACGCGCATCAGTCGCCGCTATGCCCAAACCATGCGCGGCTATACACTTTTTGCCAAAACGCTAGCCAGATAATTCAAAGCAATTGGGTAATTTGTCGTTGGACAATCGCGACCCGTGCATGGCCCCCGGATCTGCCAACGACAAATTACCCAATTCGCGATTCCATCCGATCAGGCAGGGGTCTTCATCAACCCATATTGCTCAATCTTCGCCACAATTTTGGCCGCTTCGGCCTCGCCCAGGGGCAGGAACGGCGGGCGCACATGGCCCCATTCGGGATCGTTGCGCAAATAGGCCACGATCTGCTTGAGCGCAGGCACCGGGGCATAGTCCGCAAATGTCTCACGGAAGGCAGTAATCTTGGCCTGCTGCGCTTCGGCGTCATCCCCTTGCCAGGTATCGCACAGGCGCGCAACCGGACCAGGAATCACATTCGCAACGGCGTTGATGCTGCCCGCGCCGCCCAGGCGCAACGAATCCAGCAGGAGTTTTTCGGATCCGGTAAATGCGCCAAAGCCCGGAAACGCATTCAGAATGGCTTTGAGATTATTCCAGTCGCCCGAACTGTCTTTCAAGCCCACCACCGTCTTGGGATAAGCCGTAATCAGACGCTCGATGAGGTTCAGGCTAAAGCCGACCTGCGCCACCGGCGGGATGTGATAGAGATAGATGCGCAGACGGTCATCTCCTACACGCTCGATCACTTCGGCAAAGCTGCGGAACAAACCTTCGTCGGTCACCGCTTTGTAATAAAACGGCGGCAGCATCAACACGCCGCCACAGCCCAGATCCAGGGCGTGGCGGGTCAGCCTCACCGTATCGGTCAGCGCCGAGCAGCCCGTCCCCGGCATGAGGTTGGCAGGTCCGACCCCGGCTTCCACCAGTTGGGTCAGCATGTCGGTACGCTCATCGATCGAAAAGGAATTGGCCTCGCTGGTTGTACCAAAGGGACACAGACCATGTGCGCCTTCGGCCAGAAGCCAGCGGCAATGCTCAATCCAGCGCGCCACATCGGGGTTAGAATCGCGATCCACCGCGGTAAGTGCCGGAACATACAAACCCTGCATAGGATGGTCTGACATTGAAATTTTCTCTTTCTAAAATTGAAAAAACGGTAATGCGTAAATCGCGCATATCAATATTCGCACATCAACAATACACGGGCAAAAGATACGCCGAGTATACCAGCCGCCTACAACATTTGCCCGAGGATAAACATATCCATTCATGCGAAACTGAAAGCAGAACTTTTCTAACCGAGCGCGCGCCCTGTGGCCCAATGACGCATCCGGGGCAAAGGGATGCCGGGTAGTGAAATGCTACGCGATCCAGCCCGGTCAACTTGATTAGGTGACCAACGCCCGCTATAGTATTGTTGCAGTTTGTCTCGAGCATTATGTCCGGTATCATTTCCGGGAAAGTCGCTCAACCCGGTGTGTGCAGAGAGTGTCTGCGCACAGGTATAAGATGCCTGCGCCGCGCAAAGCGCGAGTCGTGGCGCGATTGTCCAGAAACTGGCGGCAAAACATGCCAGGCCGTCGCATTTATTTTAACTTGACACTGAGATTCTCGAAAGGTTAGACTGCGCAATAATGTCTCCTCCAACACACACCAGCTGTCACCCCGCTTGTGGATCCGTCTATCGACCAGGCATTTCGGTCCTGTCATAAGGTTCAACATGGTTGCCGTAATCAAACGCCTGTTTTCACCGCCGGTATTTCCTACGGACAAAGATAAAACACGTACAGCCTACTGGACGAATCTGTTTCTGTTGGTATTCGCCGGGGCAGCGCTGCTGGCAATCATCATGACCCCGGTGAGTGGTCTGGATGCCGACATTGCCATCCCTCTTCTGATTGGCGACGCTGTCGTATTCACAGTAAGTCTGACCGGTCTCATCTTTCTTCGGCTTCGGTTCGTGCGACCCGCAGCCTTTATTATGCTCATAACCATATTTGCAGGCATTACATATGCCAGCTTCGGTATCTTCCAGACAATTCGCACACCGTTGATCATGGCCTATCTGCTGGTGATCCCCCTTGCCGGTTTATTGCTGGGTCGGCGCGCCATGATGATGTTTTTGGGGCTGTCCACTACGGTGCTCGTTGCCCTGTTTTTGCTGGAATGGTCGGGCAATCTGGTGTCGACCACTGCGGCAGTCCTATCGCTGAACGATCTATTTGTGCCGCTGCTGGCATTGGCCCTGCACACACTGCTCCTGCGTTCCACCATCCAGGATAGCGAACAAGCCACCGCCGAAGCGCAACGCGCTGCCGATGCGCTGGCCGCCTCCAATCGCAATCTGGAAGCCAGCCAGACCCTGTTGCGCCAGGCCCGCGACCAACTGGAAGAACGGGTGACCCAGCGCACGCGCGAGCTAAAAACCGCCAACAATCAGTTGCGCGTGGAAATCGGCGAACGTCAGCAAAGCGAATATCGCTTCCGTACCCTGGCGGTTAATTCGCCCGACTTCATCCTCATTTGCCAGATTGGGGAGCCGGGCTGGACATTTTACAATCGCGATGAATTTCTGGGCCATGCTGCCGCAGAGTTGTCCACTGGCGACAATTTTCTGTATGCTCTCCATCCCGACGACCAGCCCAGAGTTGCCGAACACTGGCAAAGCATGACCGAGTCCATCAAGCGTGAATCCAGTATTGAATTCCGCTTCCAAGCCAAATCTGGCAATTGGGAGTGGATTCAGAGCCGCGAAACAGTCTTGACACGTCGGGAAAATGGGCATGTGGATACGGTTCTGGTGAACATGACCGTGATTACCGAGCGCAAAAATTATGAAGAAACCTTGCGCCAGGCCAAAGACCAGGCCGAAGCCGCCACCCGCGCCAAAAGCGAATTTCTTGCCAACATGAGCCATGAAATCCGCACCCCCATGAACGGCGTCGTGGGCATGTTGAGCCTGTTGGCACAAAGCCAACTCAACAGCGAACAGCGTTCCTACATCGACACAATTCGCCAGAGCAGCGATTCACTTTTGTCGATCATCGACGATATTCTGGATCTTTCCAAGGCCGAATTTGGCCGTCTGACGCTAGATCGCGCGCCCTTTGATATTCGACGCTGTGTCAACGACGCCATCGATCTGCTTGCCCCCAAGGCCGTGGAACAAGATCTGGAACTGTGTCACTTCGTGGCCCACGATGTGCCCCGCGAAATTGTGGGCGACAGCAATCGCGTGCGTCAAATCCTGGTCAATCTTTTGGCAAACGCCGTTAAGTTCACGCATACAGGAGAAGTCGAAGTAACCGTTACCGCGCGCCCCCTGCCGGCAAACCAGGTCGAGCTGTTGTTTCAGGTGCGCGATTCGGGCATCGGCATTACCGCCACCGATCAACAATCACTCTTCCTGCCCTTTAACCAGATCGACACCTCCAATACCCGCAAATATGGAGGCACTGGCCTGGGCCTGGTGATTAGCAAACACCTGTGCGAATTGATGGGCGGAGAAATCGCCGTAGAAAGCGCGTTGGGAGAAGGCTCCAAATTTTCCTTTACCATTCAGGCGCCTATCCCTACATCCAGCCCCCCCGCACCCAGCGGTGAACCAAGCGGTGAACCCGGTTCGCACCCGGCACTCAATTCTGCACTCACAGGCAAACACGCGCTGATTGTGGAAGCAAACGCAACCGTGCGCAGCATACTCGCCCGCTATCTGCACGGTTGGGGGATTACCACTACCGAATATGCTACAGCGTGTGCGATGGTCGACGCGCTGCCCGCACACAAGGCGTGCGATTTCATGCTGATCCAAAACCAGGAGCTGCGTCCCCGAGTCTCCGGCGCGCTGGATGAATGGCAACAGCGCAATGCTGTGCACCTGATTCGGCTCTTCGCCATCAATGATTATGCTGCCAGCGGTCAGACCAATAACAACAATAACGGTAGCGAGAGTAACCCTGGCGGCAATGGAACAATCTCGGCAAACGAGAGCCCGCATTATGCCGCGGCTCTGCGCAAGCCCGTCCACGGCACCCAGCTCTATACGACGCTGCTCAACCTGGTGGCTCCCAAAAACACGGCTCTTCCGCCCTCGACTCCACCAGCAGACGCACTGAGTGAAGAATTTGGCCTGCGCCATCCGCTGGAGATTCTTCTGGCCGAAGACAACCTGGTCAATCAGAAAGTAGCTCTGCGCATGTTAAAACGCCTGGGATATGAGGCGCATGTTGCGACCAACGGCAAAGAAGCCTGGGACGCGACCCGTGCCCAGACCTATGATGTGATTATTATGGATGTGCAAATGCCGGAAATGGACGGACTGGAGGCCACACGTCAGATCCGCAACGACGCGCGCATCGAAAAACAGCCCCACATCATTGCAATGACCGCCGCCGCCATGCAGCTCGATCGGGAAAAATGTCTGGCAGCCGGGATGAACGATTTTATCTCCAAGCCGGCGCGCATCGAAGATGTCGCGGCCGCGCTATTGCGCTTTCTTCCCCCCACGGCCGATAGCCTCTAGCAAAGCATCCACTTCCACCAAATCCGCCAGCACACCATCGGCCCACGCAGTCTGAAAATCGGTAGGAGAATGGGCGACACTATCGGTCGTACCCGAGGTTTGGACGCGGGTGCGATCCAGCCAGATCGCCCGCATACCAGTGGCGGCTGCGCCTGCAACACAGGGCATTTCATCGTCGATAAACAAGCACGCCGCGGGCGACACGGCCAACGCCTGGGCGATGGACAAATAGGCTGCGTCCTGGGGCTTGGCGTGCCCGCGAATGGTCGCAGCATGGGCCACATCTACATAGGCCGCAAGCCCTGTCGACGCCAACGATTCATCCAGACTGAAAAGTGAGAAATTGGACAACACGCCAATCCGCACCCCATGTGCCCGCAGTGCAGCCAACAAGGGCGCAGCATCGGGATAGGCCAGCACAAAATCGGTATAGGGGCGGTCGATGAGTCGCGCAATGTGTGTGGGATCCAGATTATATTCCTGCCCCAGCGCCGTCCAAAAACTGGCGAAGAATGACTCTTC
>JBBDIO010000291.1:3248-10811 GCA_040880365.1 Litorilinea sp. | reverse complement strand
TTCATTTTCTTCCAGCGGGGCGCGCACAAACGGCACATATTGGGGCCATTCCAGCGTGCGCAGCTCTACTTCCAAACCAACCTCGCGCAGCTGGGCGCGCACGGCGTCGGCAACCAGGGCATCCTGGATATAGCGACCCGTGGGATGATAGAGGGTGACGGTCGTGCCCTCGGCAACCCCGGCTTCGGCCAGCAGCTCGCGGGCGCGTTCCACGTCGCGGGCATAGGGATCGTTGGCGCTATAGCCGAAGATGGGCGGCGCAAACGGCGCATCGCTGACGCGGGCCGCGCCGTCGAACAGCTGGGTCACAATGCCTTCCACATCCACGGCATAGTTGACAGCCTGGCGCACACGCACATCGTCAAAAGGCGCTTGGGTGGTATTGAAGAAAATATAGATGGTGCGCAGACCCGGGGTGGTAATCACATCCACATTGGGGTTGGCGGCAATCCGTTCGGCTTCTGCCGGGGGAATGCGCACGGCAACATCGACTGTGCCGGCTTCGATTTCGACCAGACGTGCGCCGTCTTCTTGCACAACCTTGAAGACCAGCGTATCAATCGCGGGCGCATCACCCCAATAATCGGGGTTGCGGGCCAGCGTCACGGCTTCGGCGCGCGCCCAGCTTTCGACCACATAGGGGCCGGTGCCAATGGCGTTGCTCGCCAGAAAATCGGCGCCTTGTTCCAGCGCGCTGGGGGCGATCATAGCCAATGCCCCATGCGAAAGGTGGGCGGGCAGCGGCGCAAAGTCGCTATCCAGCACCAGACGCACGGTGTAATCGTCCACGACTTCGATTTCCTGAATGGGGCTGATGAGGAAAGCAAATGCGCTGCCCGTATCGGGGTTCAACACATATTCCAGGTTCAGCTTCACGGCTTCGGCGGTGAAAGGCGTGCCGTCGCTGAAGTTGACACCTTCGCGCAGGTTGATGATGAAGGTGTTGGGCTCCTCACCCGGCTCCATGCTTTCGGCCAGCAGCGGTTCCAGCTCGCCTTCGGTGTTCATATAGAACAGCGTTTCATAAACGTGTTCCAGCACCGAGAAGGAAGGCGAGGAAGTCACCCGATGCACATCCATGTTTTCGATGTCGGTGCCCGACGCGATGGTAAGCGTCTTGGGGCCTTCGGCGGCAGGCTCGCTCGCCGCATCTTCAGTCGCAGGCGCGCTGCCGGCATCCGGCGCGGCCGCAGGCGCGACACAGGCGCTGAGGGCCAGCATACCAACCAGCAAAATGGCAATCCCGAAGGGGGTCTTACGCATATAGTTCTCCTTTTTAACAGCGAACGGGTTCATAGTTAACTAGCGCATTTTTGCGCGCCGAAACAGAAAACGAGGATAAATCTAGCAAGTGGGTTGATTTTTCCAGATTTTCGAATTGTACACTGTTGCGCAATTGAAAACAAGTGTCGGTTTGAGGAGACTGGAAAGTATTATCGGAGAAAACAGGGGCCGAGAAAACAGGGGTCGGAGAAAACAGGCATTGCAGAGAAAGCCCGAATCAGGGTGGACACCAAAAGTCCGCCTGCCGACGGTTTCAAACCGCCGGCAGGCTATGCAGCTCACGTCTTACGCGTCATCTTTTGCCACCCACCGATCACCCTGCTTTTCATATTTTTCTTTCACCCATAGCGGGCCTACGTACAAGGGCCTTGCAGATGACGAGTAGGGGTATTGGAGGCAGTCTTACGGTTTGGGGGTGGGGTTCAAAAAGGCGCGCCCGCCGCTGGCTGCCAGTGCAGCGAGCAGCACCTTGAATAAATCTGCGCCCAGGAAGGGCAATGCACCCTGCGCGATGGCAGTTGCGATGTCGCCCAGCAACACGGTGAGCCAGGCCACGCCACCCGCATAGATCGCCAGCACGCCCGCCAAACCCGCCAGCAGATGGATGGCAAATCCGGCCCAGCCGTGGCGAAGGGGTAGTTGTTCGATGATCCAACCCGCCACAAACGCGCCCACCGGAAAGGCCAGCAGATAGCCGCCCGTTGGTCCCAAAAAGACGCCCGGACCGCCCAGACCCGTGGTGCTGATAGGCAAACCGGCCAAGAGCGCGACCAGATAGGCAATCTGGCTGCCCGCGCCGGCGCGCCGTCCCAATACCAGCCCGCTCAACAGGATCGCCCACACCTGGAGCGTGATGGGCACGGGTGTGAAGGGCAACGGGATTGCCAGCCGCGCCGTCACCGCGGTCAACATGGCGAAAAAGAGGATGGCGACCGCGTGGCGCGCCAGGCGCGTCCGGGCCGACTGGGGCAGATTCAGAGCGTGATCGATTCGCGTACGAAACATAGGGAACCATCTTTCTAGTGGAGCAACATAATGAGGCAACACAGTCAAAGTAACACAGTCAAGGTAACACAGTCAAGGTAACACTATCAGATAACACTGTGTGCCCTGGGTGTCTGTTGTAGATAGAATCCAGCCCTACAAGACGTTTATCTTACTTCATGGGGGCAAGAAATCGTACTTTTGGCACTGCTACAACAAGCCTGCACAGCAGTAATACAAAGCAAGCGACAGGCCGCGAGAACGATATCCCGCGGCCTGTCGCTTGTTTTGCTCATTATTTTTTGCGTATCGCGTGACTGCGTATCTTAAGCGGGATCGGCCCCAACCACTTCACCCGTTGCGGCGGGCGCGGGGAACCAGTGGCGCGTGCGGTTGGCATAGCGCACCAACGCCAGCATGACCGGCACTTCGACCAGCACGCCCACCACAGTCGCCAACGCTGCGCCCGAATTCAGGCCAAAGAGCACAATCGCCGCGGCGACTGCCAGCTCGAAGAAATTGCTCGCGCCAATCATGGCCGCGGGCGCGGCCACCGCGTGGGGCAATTTCCACCAGCGCGCCCACCCATAGGCAATCGCAAAGATCAAAACGGTCTGGATAATCAAGGGCACGGCAATCAAGCCGATGTGAACAGGGTTACCAAGAATCTTTTCGCCCTGGAACGAAAAGAGCAGGATCAGGGTCAGCAACAAGCCGATCATGGTCAGCGGTTCCAGACGTTTCAGAAAGACCGATTCGAACCACGCCCGCCCCCGTGTGCGGATCAGATAGATACGCGAGAAATAGCCCGCAACCAGCGGAATCACGATATAGAGCACCACCGAGAGCAACACCGTGGTATAGGGCACGGTAATCGCGCTAAGCCCCAGCAGGAAAATCACAATTGGCGCAAACGCCACCAGCAAAATCAAATCGTTGATGGAAACCTGCACCAGCGTATACGCGGGATCGCCTTTGGTGAGATAGCTCCACACAAAAACCATCGCTGTGCAGGGAGCCGCGCCCAGCAGAATCGCGCCGGCCAGATATTCGGTTGCCAGACTTTCGGGAATCCACGCCGCGAAGATCACACGGAAGAACAGCCACGCAATCAAAAACATGGTGAAGGGTTTGATAAGCCAGTTCACAACGAGCGTGAGGGTAAGGCCCTTGGGCTGTCCGCCCACGCGCACGATGCTGGAAAAATCGATCTGCACCATCATGGGATAGATCATGAACCAGATGAGGATTGCCACAGGAATGGAAACGCTGGCAACTTCAAAACGGCTCAGCGTGGTGGGGATTTGCGGCAGAAACTGCCCCAGCGCGACCCCCAAAACAATACAGAGCGCCACCCACAGCGTGAGATAGCGTCCAAAAAAGCCCAGCCCGCCCGCCTGCGCGCCTTCGGCGGTAGCAGGTGTAACGGGTGATGCGGTTGCTTGCGTCATGGTTGAAAATTGCTCCTTATTCCGTGATTGATAGACCGTGATTGATAGCCGATGATTGATAACTTTGCTTAATGCTACATCCGATAATTGACGAAAAAGAACGTACATCACAGCTCATACTGTGATAAGCCGATAGACTGGCAGCCACCCTAGAACATGCAGAAAACCGCATACACTTGCGCAAAAAAAACGCGCCTTTGTGATAGCTCGCTAGCACCGTGCAGATGCATCATCCCCCGCGCTCTCTTCACACTTGGGGCACCCACAGGCGATGATGGACTTGTAGAAACTCAATTCTGCATCTTCAACAGGCACAGGCCCCAACGCCACCGCCAGCAACGTCTCGACGCCCGCGTCTGCCAGTTGATAATAGACATTGTTGCCCCGCTTTTCATCCACAATCACGCCCGCCTGGCGCAAAATGCGCAACTGCTGCGAGACATAGGGCTGGGGCTTTTGCAACAACGCTTCCAGGTGACACACACACTCTGCCCCCCGGCGCAACACATCCAGAATACGCAGGCGTTCGGGATGCGCCAGCAGCTTGAACCGCTCGGCCTGGTGGCTATAGCGTTGAGCGCGTGCTACGTCGCCCGGTAGATTGGGGGTGATTTGCACACTTGCGTCCTGCGCACTTTCGTGCAAAGCAATCTGGGTCATGGCATTCATCCTGTATCTGTTATCCCACCCTGTCTTTTGGGCAGGCCCACAACCTACATACCAAATCGTGCATATTCACAATTCTGCATACAGGATAGAATAGACAAAGTTGAATGTCAAACCGGGGCGTATGTGAAGATTGCAGGTGCCGTGCCCGGTTTACTCCACAGCGTATTTCTCGACGGCGTCTTCATCAATTTCTACGCCCAGGCCGGGCGCAGTGGGCAGCGCGAAAATGCCGTTTTCCGGTTCGGGATAGCGGTGCGCGATCAGCCCTTTGCGTGCGTGTGCGCCGTGGCTGTGTTCCATAATCTGCAAGTTGGGAATCGCGGCCGAATAGTGAATCGTGGCTGCCACCGAGAGCATCCCCCCGCCGCCCACATGGGGCGCAATGGGCAGATTGAAACTATCGCACAGCGCGGCAATGCGTTTGCCTTCCGAAAGCCCCGTGCGCGCAATATCGGGCATGGCAACGTCGAACGCACGCTGCTCGATCCACTGGCGCCACTCCCACACGGTGCGCAGCCATTCGCCCGTCGCCACCTGCATATCCAGGGCGCGCGCAATTTCCGCCTGTCCGCGCACATCTTCGGGCTGACAGGGCGCTTCCAGCCAGCGGACTTGTTGCGCTTCCAGGCCGCGCCCCAGCTCGATGGCTTCTGCCACGTCACGCGTGCCGTGCACATCCACCATAAGCGTAATTGCCGGGCCAACAGCATCGCGCACCGCGGCCACAATTTCGACCAGCCGGGCATTTTCCACGCGCAGATGCAATTTGAGCGCGGCATAGCCTGCATCCACATGCTCGCGCGCCGCCGCGGCCACGCGCTGGGGATCGTCGCCGCCCATGCCCGCATAGATAGGCACATTGGGGCGAAACGCGCCGCCCAGCAATTTATAGGCAGGCTTGTCCAGCGCCTTGCCCAGCAGATCATAGAGGGCCAGATCCACGCCCGCCAGGGCATCTACATAGAAGCCTGTGATATGGCCGCGCTCGCGCATGGCGCTGTAGAGCCGATACCAGATATATTCCACATCGAAAGGATCGCGCCCCAGCAGCAGCGGCGTACACAGGTCTTCGACCAGCACAGCCGTCGCCCGCGGCGAAACCGGCGCCTGGCCTTCGCCCCACCCCACCAGCCCCGTATCGGTTTCCAGACGCACCAAACAGGTTTCGTGGTTGCGCGAATAGATAGAAGTCCACGCATCCGCGGCAATGGTATAGTCGCCATACTGTTCAATGTTGAGATTGCCCTCCAGCGTGGTGCTGTCGGTGGGCGGAATCTTGATAGCATAGGCATCGACGCGGGTAATGCGCATGGGTTGCTCCATTCTGCATGGGAAATTCGTGGTTGGGTGAGTAATCGGATTGGCGAAGATTGTACCGTGCGGAATTCAGCGCGCGCGATTCAACGTGCGCGATTCAATATGGGTACGGGGTTCAGTATACCCCATCCAACCGTGTGTGGCTTTTCCTTTCTGCCGCGCGACTGGTATCATTCGACAAAACCTCACACGGCATCTGCCGCCTAGCGTCCACCATTTCAACATCAGATCTGAATCTACCCATCCGGTTCAGCATCACCTGTATCTGCATCACCGGACGCCAGACAACCGCAGTATCCAACAGCTTTTCTATCCGGCGTCGCGAGCGCAGATGCCGACCAGGCACTAGAACCAGGAGTTTCCCACTATGCAATTCGATCTACTTATTCGGGGCGGTCAGGTAGTCGATCCCGGTACCGGTACATTTGGCAAACTGGATGTGGCGATTAAGCGCAACCGGATCGCCGCGGTCGATAGCAACATCCCCGCCGAAGCCGCGGTGCGTGTGATCGATGCCACCGGTCAATATGTGACGCCCGGCCTCATCGATATGCACACCCATGTCTACTATGGCGGCACCTATTGGGGCGTGATGGCCGACCCCATCGCCGCGCGCACCGGCGTCACCACCTGGCTGGATGTGGGTTCCGCAGGCGCGTATAACATGATTGGCTTCCGCGATTACATCGTCAAGCCCGCCCAGGCGCGCATCTATGCGCTGCTCAACATTTCGTCTATCGGCCTGGTCGCCCAGACCTGGGAATTGGGCAATCTGGGCTATTGCGACGTGGATCTGTGTGCCCAACTCATCAACGCCAATCGCAATGTGGCGCTGGGTATCAAGGTGCGCATCGACCACAACACCATCATGAACAACGGTCTGGAACCGCTGAAGCGGGCGCGCGCCGCCGCCGACCGCGTGGGGTTGCCCCTCATGTGCCATATCGGTACCGGGCCTGCCATTGGCGATATTCTGTCGCATCTGCAAGAAGGCGATATTCTGACCCACTGTTTTACGGGTGGCGACATGCGCATCACCGATGAAAAGGGCGTGCTGCTCGACGATGCCAAAGCCGCCTGGGATCGGGGGGTTGTCATGGATATCGGACACGGCGGCGGTTCCTTCTCGTTCGAAGTCGCCGAGGCCATGACCAAGGCGGGCTATCAGCCCGATGTGATCTCCTCGGACATCCATCAGACGAGTATCCAGGGTCCCTGCTTCGACCTGCCCACCTGTATGAGCAAGTTTATGGCGCTGGGCCTTTCGTTTGAAGATGTGGTCAAGGCTGCCACCGTCAACCCTGCCCAGGCAATGGGCTTGCAGGATGAGATCGGCACGCTGAAGGTAGGCGCAGCCGCAGATGTGGCCGTCTTCGCGCTGGATTCGGGCAATTTTGCCTATTTCGATGTTCACATGAACCGCTATGAAGGCGATACCCTGATCCGCAATACATGCACGATTGTGGACGGTGAAGAAATGCTGCGCGACCCGGCGGGCACCGACTCGCTGCGCGAACGGCCCATGCCGTGGATTGCGCTTTCGGAAAGGCAGGAATTCCTGGTCAAAGAAGGCTACACCCCCGCGGCCCTGGCGAAATCGGTCCACGGCGGCAACTGCTGCTGATTTTTGAAGGATGAAGGATGAGGGATGAAGGATGAAAATTTGCGCGAGCAGGGTTGCATTCATGCTGTTGCCTTCATCCTTCATCCTTCAACCTTCATCCTTATTATGACCGTTACCGCGCACGCGCCGGGCAAAGTGATTTTGCTGGGCGAACATGCTGTGGTCTATGGGCACCCCGCGATTGCTGTGCCTGTCTGGCAGACGGTGGCAACCGCAACCGTGACAGATGCCGCA
>JBBDIO010000291.1:0-3148 GCA_040880365.1 Litorilinea sp. | reverse complement strand
GATTGCTGTGCCTGTCTGGCAGACGGTGGCAACCGCAACCGTGACAGATGCCGCAGCAGCACATGACGCAACCGGCGGTCTGGTGATTTACGCCCGCGATATCGACCGCACTTTTCGCATGACAACGTGGGATAGCCCGCGCACACCCGACGCAGACATACCAGACGCGGACACACCAGCAGCATATCCCACAGAAAACGCCACCGAAGAGCCTCTGATCCTGGTGGCGCGTCAGACCCTGACCCGGTTGGGCTATACCCAGCCCCCCGCCTGGCATGTGACGCTGCACAGCCAAATCCCCATGGCGAGCGGGCTGGGCAGCGGCGCGGCTTTGTGCGCCGCTCTGGCGCAGGCGCTCTGGCAAATGGCGCGCCACACCGACGCGACTATACCGGCGACTGTGCCGCCGCCGGTTCCCGCGCAGATATCCCAAATTGTCTTTGCCGCCGAACAGATCTATCACGGCACGCCCAGCGGCATCGACAATACGGTGGTGAGCTATGGCGCGCCGGTCTGGTTTCGCAAGGGCGAGCCGCCCCAAATCTTCACACCCGCCCGCCCCATTATGCTGGCGATTGCCGACAGCGGCACGCCCGGTTCCACGCGCGCCACCGTGGCGCATGTGCGCCAATTGTGGCAAGCGAACCCCACGCGCCTGGCGCGCATCTTCACAGAGATCGCTGTCCTGGTCGAACAGGCCCGGCACGCGCTGGAAACAGGCGCGCCCGCGCGCCTGGGGCCGCTTTTCAACGCCAATCACACACTATTGCAACAGTTGGAAGTGAGTACACCGGCGCTGGATCGTCTGGTTGCTGCGGCGCGCGCCGCGGGTGCGCCGGGCGCAAAATTGAGCGGCGGCGGCGGGGGGGGCAACATGATCGCACTGGTGACAGAAACAAGCGCCGATGCGGTCGTCGCCGCGCTGACTGCGGCAGGCGCGCGGCGGGTAATTCTTACCCGCGTGGGGAAGAATGTGGAGGAGAATGGCGCAGGCGCGCCGGATCGCGCAGATATGCCACCTCGCCCCCAATAATCGTGGCAACCACCCGCAGTTCGGCATCTAATAGCACCAAATCGGCGGCAAAACCGGGTTCAATCGCGCCCAGGTGCGCATCCAGCCCCAGCGCACAGGCCGGGGCGTAGCTTGTGCTTATCCAGGCCGTTTCCAGCGGTAATGCCGTCGCCGCCATGAAATTGCGCAGCGCGGCATCCATAGTCAGGATACTCCCCGCCAGTGCGCCCGATTCCAGCCGGCATTCGTCATTTTCTACCACTACCGGCAGCCCACCCAGGGCATAGCGACCGGGTCCCATGCCCGTCGCGGCCATAGCATCGGTGATCAGCACAACCTTGTCGGGGCCTTTGGCGCGCGCCAGAATTGACATAGCCGCCGGGTGAACATGAATGCCATCGGCAATCAGTTGTGCATAGACCCGGTCATCTACCAGCGCCGCGCCGACGCTCCCCGGCGCGCGGTGGTGCAGCCCAGTCATGGCGTTGTAGGTGTGGGTCACCTGATCCATACCCTGGGCAAACGCCGCGCGCGCCTGTTCATAGGTGGCAGCAGAATGGCCCAGCGCCACGCGGATACCCCGCGCCTGGGCCGCATGGATGAGCGCATCTGCACCCGGCAATTCCGGCGCGAGCGTGACCAGCCGAATCGGTGCTGCATCCAGATAGGCAGTGAATTCGGCCAGATCGGGCGCGCGAATTGCGGCGGCGGGCTGTGCGCCGGGAAAGTCGGGGCTGAGGTAGGGGCCTTCGAGATGGACGCCCAAGACGCGCGCGCCGTGTGCGGGCAGGGTCGTAAGCTGAACCGGAGAGTGGTTGACGGCAGGTTGGTTCACAAACCGGGCGACTGTCTGGAGCGCAGCCAGGGTTGCGGCGTGGGGCGCGGTCATAGTGGTGGGCAGAAACCCGGTGACGCCCTGTTGCACCAGAAAGCGCGCCATATGCAGCAGGGCCTCCGGCGTCGCGTCCATAGTGTCATGCCCGGCCGCGCCGTGGATATGCAGGTCGATGAAACCCGGCAACACCACGCAGTCGCGCGCATCCAGCCGCGCCCCAGCCGATGCAGTTTCCGGGAAAACATTCTGCGAAAATTCCTGGTCTACTGCGTGAATATATCCTTGCACCGTGACAATGGCGGCGGGCGTAAATCCGTTGTGCGTGCGGCGCGTGGCAAAAAAACGGGCGGGGATCTGGCCGCCTTCAATCACCAACTGGGGAAAAGACGCCTGCGCCCCTGTCAAAGCCGCGGGGCCGGATGCAGAGTTGGACACACGAACCTCGCTTCTGCGCGGGGGTTAGGCCGAATAGGTGCCATTTTTTGGTGGCGGTTCGTCATCTTCGCGCGGGCTGGCGTCGGGGGTGCGCGCTTCGCCGGCCCAATCGTCCGCCCCCCCTTTTTCCTGTGCCATGTGCCGCGGCAATTGCAGAATAAACCGGCTACCCTCATCCAATTCGCTTTCCACGGTCAATGCCCCGCCGTGCAATTCGGCGATGCGCTTGACGATTGCCAGCGAAAGCCCCACAGCCTGGGGCGCAAAACGCTTGCCTTGCACATGCCCAAATGGTTCCAGAATCCGTTGCAGCTGATCGGCCTCAATGCCGGGACCCTGGTCTTCAATAATCCAGCGCACCCACTGCCCGGTAGTTTCTACCCGCAGCCGAATTTCCTGGGAACCGGGCCGCGTATACTGCAAAGCATTGTCTAGCAGGCGGCTCAACGCCTCGCGCACCAGTTCGGGATCGACTTCTGCCGCGGGCATGTCTTCGGGATTCGTCAAGACAATCTCCACGGGTGATTCTGCGGCTTCGGCACGGCGCATGATCTGCACTTCGCGCCACAGCATAGCGGGGACAATCCGCTGCATTTGCAGTTGGTCGGCGCGTTTATATTGCAATTCCGACAAAAAGAGGAAACTTTCGATCAACCGGTTCAGCCGCAGACTGCCGCTGAGAATCGCGTCTACCGATAGCTTCAACTCATCTTTATCCAGCTTGTCATCCAGCGCGTCGCGCAGATATTCACCATAGCCCAACAGCAAGGTCATCGGTGTGCGGAATTCATGCTGAATGATGCCGATGATGTCATGATAGCGCGCTTCGACCTGGCGTTGCACTTCGGCGGCGATGGCGCGTTGAC
>JBBDIO010000290.1:0-10853 GCA_040880365.1 Litorilinea sp. | reverse complement strand
TGTGTGTCTAGGCGTGTGTCAAGGCCCTACCAGGCGCGAGAGAGGGAAAATTGGGCCGTGGATACAGGCGCGGGTGACGCCGCCTCCCGCAGTCGGCACGCTACAGGCCAAACACGCGCCATATCCGCAAAGCAAATCGGCTTCGACCAGGGCATAGGCAAACTCATCCTGCACATTGGAACTGCCCGCAATTGACGTTTGAAATCGGGCGTTGCGCATTTTATAGGCCATTTGGTAAAGTTGAGCGGCATCTACCGCAAACAGGGCAGTATCGGCCCAGCGCACGCCGTCGATAAATGCCGGATCATTGCTGCCTGCTTCTAAAAACTGCAACTCCACCTGAATCGCCAAGGCGTGCACCAGCGCTGCGGTATGATTGACGCCATCCAGGCCGGGTAGCACCAGCACCGAAACACGGCCACCGTGGTCCAGAAATTCGTGTATAGGACTTAACAAAGCCAGCAGTCGGGCCGAGTCGGCAATGACGACCAGGTTGCGGCGGGTGGCCGGGGCAGGCACAGAAAAGGGATTGCCATACGGCCCGTAAACCAGTATTCTGTCTCCGGGCCGGCGCGCCAGTAGCCACGGCAAACTGGGGTCGGTGGGGGCGGGTAGCAGCCAATGCCAGCGCGCGCAGGGACGTGCCGAATCTGTTGATTCCTGTGACGGTTGATCGTTGTGGGCTGCGGGCTGCAAGGTGATGGCATAGACCGGGCAACCTGCATAGTAGTTCCACGCGTGGCTGTCTGTGGTATCGTCTTCGATTCCACAGCGTGTCATAAAAAACCGTCCGCCGACCGATTCGTCGGTCCAGGGTTGGTCCAAAGTAACATGCAGTGTCCAGCGGTCACCAACCCGACGCGGTGACTCTACCACCGTCGCCCAGCGGCGAATGCTGTTCGTATCGCTGTCTGTCATTCGGAGTCTGTCATGTGGATATCGGCATGGCGAGTATTGGCAATTCGCGCACCGACACACCGTGTAGGCGCGTGCGATTTCGTTGGGCTTGCTCCTGCATTGATATGCTCCAAGGTATGCTCAAAGCACCTGGCTCCCGTTTCCCGTGGTTGTTAGTGAAAGCAGACGCATGCAGTTTATCTCCTCGCTCAGTATAGACCGGACTCGCTGGAAACAGGAAGTTGTTCGGGCTACACGGCTGACCCGTGGTTTGCCGACCCACGCAACCCTAACACTGCGCGTGCGCTGGCCGCTTTATTTTCTGCCGCTCGTTATCCTCAATCAATTGCTCACACCTCACCCCGTCTGGATTGTGCTTTTCGTCGTATTGCTGGGTCTCTATGGCGCGGCACTCTATTGGATCCGGCAGCACGCGCAACATGTGACTTTGGCGCATACGCGCATGGGCGGGCAACTGGTGGTAGGCGATACGTTTCAGGATGAGTTTGAGATTCGCAACAATTCATATGTTCCGGTGCTGTGGGCGGAGATGGTGGACTACTCGCGCTTCCCCGGCAAGAAACCCGGCCAGGTAGTTGCCTGTGGGGGCAATACCAATTATCGGTGGCGGCGAACGGTTGAATGTCATCAACGGGGCGTGTATCGCTTGGGCCCCTACGAACTGCTGCTTGCCGACCCCTTTGGTTTGCTGGGATTGCAGCTTTTGTTTCCCAAGGAAGAAGTGATTGTCATCTACCCGCAGATTGTGCAGTTGCAGCATGGAAAATTTCCTCACGGACAGTCCACCGGCATTGATCGTCGCCGCCGCTCGATCCTCGGTTCGACGCCTGCTTACAGTGTGTTGGACTATCAGCCGGGCGATAGCCTGCGCCGTATCCACTGGCGCGTGACGGCACATCGAGGGCGGTTGATGGTGCGCGAGCTGGAAACGGAGCCAACGGGCGACATCTGGATTGTGCTGGACCTGTGGGCCGCGGCGCAACTGGGCGATGGCCCGCGCGGTACGCTGGAATTTGGGATTGTGGCCGCGGCAAGTCTGGCCGCGTCTTTGTTGAGTGGCAGTGAAGGTCGCGGGGTTGGGCTGTTGGCACAGAGTGGTGTTGTGGATGATCCCGAATTGATCCTGCCTGACGATTTTCGACGTGATGTCGTGCCCGGCACACACTGGCATGGCAGCGATTTGCATGGTGTTGACGGCGACGGCGCGTATTCGCTGGGCAACGCCAATGTGTGTGTCCGCCCGAAAGGGGGAGCGGCCCATTTGTGGGAAATTCTCACCGCGTTGGCGCCGGTGCAGGCGGGTCCGGTTTCTTTGGGACGATTGCTGGCGGGCAACCGGGAATTGTTCGGCCCGCGTAGTACGCTGGTAGTGATTACACCGCATGTCCAGTGGCCGGATAGCGCATCTACTTTGGGCGAACTGGTCGGTGACTATTGGCCTGCCGATCTGTTGCATCTGCGCTCTGGCGGGCTGGATGCCCACGCGATTCTGATCACATCCCCCCGCCGCGGCGATGCGGCAGCGGCGCAGTCTGACGGCCATACTGATACACCGTATGATGCACACGCGGATGCACACGCGGATGTGCAGTCGGGCAGTCACTTGAGCGCGCAGGCGGTTGAGGCGCAAATGCAGGCAGCGTTTCGCTTGCAGGAATTGCTGCTTGCCCAGCGCGTGCAGACCAGTCACCTGGCGGCGTCGGATGCGTATGCGCCCATGACAACCCAGCGGCGGCGGCGCACGGTCATCCGCTCGACGCCGACAGGCGGTGCGGTTGCCTATGAGGTTGAGGAGGACGTGAACTAATGGCGGCTGACGGGCAGATTGGGGGTTGGGCGGAATCGGGCACGCCGCTACCCGTGCGCATCCTGCGCGTTGTGCGCACGCGTTTGCGTCCGGCATTGGGGTGGGGCGCGTTTCTCATTATCCTGATTCTGGCGGCCATGCCTGCATTTACCCTACGCAGTACGGCGTGGGTCGAAATTCCCGGCTATGATGGCAGCGTTGCGCTGGCCGGGCCGTTGGGCGTGATCGCGGCATGGCTGATGCTGGGATGGCGGCGCGCTGCGTTTTTTGCCCCACGTCCGCGGTGGATTGCGGTGATTTTGAGTGTGGTCTATGTGTTGCTGGGTTTGCTGCTGGTGATCCAGCTGACCGCCGGCTGGTTGCCCAGCCCGCTGACCGTGTGGCGCATGTGGGAAAATGGCAACTGGTTCGGACCCTGGCAGCACGTGCTGTTGGAAATGGGTCGCCTGGTGACCCGTGTGGACCTTTGGCGGCAGGGCGTTCTGGCTGGTGGCGCGGCGCAAGATAATCTGGTTGTGGCGTTTCTCTTTGCCATTGCGTTCTGGGCGGTGGCCGGGGGCGCAGTGATTCTTGCGCGGCGGACGCAACGCGGCCTGATCATTGCGCTGCCGTTGCTGTGGATTGTCATGGTACAACTCGCCTATGGGAGTATGGCGCGAGGCGCGTTTGTCTATGCCATCCTTCTGACGATTCTGCTGCATTTGGTATTGGATCAAGAACGGATGACCGCGCGCTGGGTGGCGCGCGGCATGGATTATAACGCAGGCATTGGGGCCGAACGGGTTTTGGCCGCGCTATTGGTGGTCGTGGGCATCGTGGGCGTGGCGGCGGTCTTTCCCAATATCTATGTGGCGCCGATTGCGCAGGCATATTACGACTATATGGTCCCCCTCAACCAGCAAATCGAGGACAATGTGGAGCGGGTATTGCCCGACGCACAGGGCACATCGAGCCGACGGCGCGGTGGGGTCGGCGGGGGGATGCCCAACGACTTTCTATTGGCGGGTGGGCCAACTCTGCGCCAGATTGAAGTGTTGCGCTATCGCACCAATGAGCCTTACCTTACTGATATTCCGTTCGAGGAGATCGGACCGCCCAGCCACTATATGCGCGGCGGCACCTTTTCTGAATATAATGGGCGCGGGTGGTCTAATCCGAATGGCATGGTGCGCACACCCTTTGTGGCAGACGAAAACCGTTTTGAAGAACTGCCCGGTGGACGTCGTGAACTGGTCCAGAGTGTGATCATGGCCGGGACAACCCAAATCCTCTATGCCGCGCCCGAATTGATGGAGGCTTCTGTGGATTTTCGGCTGGAAACGCGGGCCGAAAATGATGTCGTGGCTGCCTGGTCGCGCGCGCAGAGCTATACGGTCGTTTCGGCAATCCCCGCGGTCAGTGAAGCAGAGCTGTTGACGCTGCCTGTGTGGGAGGCCGAAGCGCTGACGGAACTGGGATTGGGAGAACATCTGGCTCTGCCCGATACCATTTCTGATCGGACGCGCGCCCTTGCCGCCGAGATTGCGCAGGAGCATGAATCTGCCTATGCGCGGGCGGCGGCGATAGAGGCATATTTGCGCACCTATGAATACGATCTGGAGGTGCCGGGGCCGCCGCGCGCGGTGGAGGACATCGCCGATTACTTCCTGTTCGATTTGCAGCGCGGCTACTGTGATTATTACGCAACGGCATTTGTGGTGTTGGCGCGTCTGGTCGGTTTGCCCACCCGGTTTGCCACCGGCTTTTCGGGCGGCTACTGGAATCCCGGCGATATGTCTCACGTTGTGACCGAGGCGGATGCTCATTCGTGGGCGGAAGTCTACTTCCCGGAAGCGGGCTGGATTCCCTTTGAGCCGACTGCGGCGCGCCCGCTGTTGTTGCGCATTGGCAACACATCGTTCACGGGGACAGGGTCCTCCGCCGCAGTGCCGCAGATATCTGCATCTGAAACCGGGAACAATGAGCTGCAATTGACATGGCAGGTCTGGCTGTGGCTGGTCCCATTGCTGGGACTGGCCTGGTTGGGATTGCGCTTTGCGGTGAACCGCTGGGGACAGGGGCGCGATTCGTGGCATGAGCTTCTGGCCTGGGGTCAACGACTGGGACGTCCAATCCAGCCGGACGAGACGCCCCTGGAATATGGCCGCGAGCTGGGGGACTATGTGACGGCGCGCGTGCGCACGAATCAGGATACGGGGCGCCTGGTTGCGCGGGAAATGCGGCAGCTGGGCGTGGATATCAGCGATGCCCGCTACGGTCCAGAAGCTGCCAAGCTGGAAGCCGAAACGCGGGCCGACGCCCGATGGACACGGTTGTGCGGCTATCGGCGAACCTTGCGTGTCAACAAGCTGCTGCGCGCCAACAATCAGGGGTAATCTGGCGGCAGGCTCTAGCGGCGGGGACCTTCGACCCGTGCTTTGAGCGCCAGCATGGCCTGGTTCAACAGGGATTTCTGCCGGCCCGAGAGCAGCCAGACCAACGGCGCAAGCGGACCGGCATAGTGATGCGTCGCTTCCAGCCGGCAACCGCCTAAAGAATCGGTTAATTGCACGGAACTAGTCATGCTGAGGGGAAAGCTCGCCGTCGATTGATAGACCGCCGTGCGCGTTTCTACACACATTTGCACGATGTAGCGAGTCTGTTTACGGGCTTTGAACAGCGTGAAATGTTCCACTACAAATATCGCGCCGGGTGTCCACGGTGTACCTGAAACCCACCAGGCATCTAGCACCTCGCGATTCCATTCGTTCCACGTCCCAATGTCGGCAAATCTCTGCCAGACGCTGGCGCGGGCGGTCTGAATCTGTAATACTTCCTGGATGTTAATCAATGGCAGTCTGCCAACCTTCGAGTTTTGACTGGATGAATTCGATGACGGTCTGATGACTGGCGTTGCCACGCGCACCGGGGTCGATGGCTTCGCCAAAAGCGATATGCACAGGTTTTGCGGGGTCGATGCGTCCAAATTCTTTGATCAATTTCCCCACACCCCAGGCGTCGGTGCGCAGGGCAATCGGCACAACCGGCACCCCCGCGCGCCGCGCCAACTTGAGGCCAATGGTATTAAAGAGCTTGGGATCGAAATCCAGCCGACGCGTGGTTTGGGGAAATACGATGATGGACTGGCCGCCGGCAATGGACTTCGGCCCCTGAGTCAGCACCATTTCCAGATCGGCACGCGGGTTGACCCGGTCCACCACAATGGGATCGCGTGACAGGATCAGATGTTTGAAGACAGGGTATTCGACTACGCCGCGCTTGACCACAAATGTAGCATTTTTCGCAGGATGGATGATTCCGGGCAGCACCAGTGTTTCGAGCGTGCTCATGTGGTTCGCCACAAAGACGCAGGGACCGTCAAATTTTTTCAGGTTGTCCAGTCCCTCTATGTTGATTTGAACGCCGGTCTGCTCCAGTGTGTGCAACACGCCCAGGCTGCTTTCGCGCCAGGCGGCAATGTCATATTGCTGGCGTTGGGCGAGACGGCTATAGCGAATAACCGAATAGACCAGCCGGCTGTAGAAGACCAGCGAAGGGAAGGTGCGCATCCACGCACGCGCCACGCCGGGCCGAGTCTGATAATTTCCTGCAAAATCGGCGATGCTTTCCACTGTAATGTTTCCTTGAGCTGCACGGGCTGGGCTGCACAGGCTGGTATTCTATCGTAGCACGCTATGTGTTTTGGGCGGGGCGACTCCTTGCGGCGGCTGCTGCTCGCGCCACCCCCATGATAACAAGGGGACTCGCTGTGGTCAAAGCCCCGAGCCTGATTTATGGATTTAGGTGGGCTGCGGCCCAGGCATCGAAGCGTGCCAGATATTGGCGCCGCACTGCACTGGGCTGGGCCATGGCGAGGAATGCGTTACGCGCGATACGCGCGACATCGGCGCGCGCATAGGCGAATTGAGATTGCAGCAGTGTGTATTCAGCGATCAGAGTTGTGTTGAAGAGGGGCGGGTCATCGCTGTTAATGGTGACCAGCAGACCCATCTGATCCAGCTGGGGAAATGGGTGCTGGTACACGTTATCATAGATGTGAAGGCAGATATTGCTAGAGATATTCACTTCCAGCGGGATCTGCGCCACGCGCAGCACACTCAGCAGATCCGGATCTTCGATGGCGCGCACACCGTGCCCAATCCGGGCCGCGCGCAGGTCCTGGACTGCGCTCCAAACACTTTCGGGTCCCTGGGTTTCTCCGGCGTGGGGCAAAGAGACCAGGCCATTGGAAATGGCGCGCTGAAAGGCGTGGGCAAACGCAAATGCGGGCGCGCCGACTTCATCCCCGCCCAGGCCAAAGCCGATGACGCCCTGTTTTCGCCCGCGCATGGCATAGTCCAGTGTGATGTCGGCGGGCGTGGGATCGTAGACGCCGGTTTGGGCACGAAAGCTGAAATTGCGCGGAATATCGAAGACCCAGTTGAGTTCGATACCATAACGGGCGCGCGCGGTTTTGCGGCCCTCGGCCAATCCGCGCAAGATCTGGTCGATAGTCAGACCCTTTTTTTGAATATGGGTGTGAATGAATGGCGTGGTGGTGATTTCTGCGTAGGTGATGGATTGCGCAGCGGCGGTTGCGGCATACGCTTCTACGATGAATGCGAAATCTTCGGCCCGGCAGATGCACTGGCAAATGGTCAGATAGACTTCGACAAAGTGGGGAAAATTTGTAAATTTGAACCAGGCGCGCAGCTGATCGGGATCTGTGCTGGGCAGCAGATCTACTTTGTGATTGCGGTGGGCCAGTGCCAGGAGTGTCTCCGGTGTAATACTGCCTTCCAGATGGACGTGCAACTCGGCCTTGGGTATGGCGCGGATGAAATCGGCATCACTGTGCGCAGTGTGAATTTGTGTAGACTGTGGGTGCTGCTGTTCGATGGGGCGATCCGTCATCCCGTTTGGCTTTCCCTGGTGATTTTTGGGCAATTTCTGAAGCGAATGCTGGCCAATCGGCGTGCCGCACGGTTTGCACAGCAGACTGTGCGGCATTTTAATTGAGGCATGAGTGTAGAACAAACTGTGACCACTAAAGATGTTACCACGAACGGTGCCACTACGAACGGTGCCACTGCGAGGAGATTGTCCCGTGATGCATCCGCAGATGCTGCCTCGCGCCGCGACATTGCCCGCGCGTCTGTGCGCTGGTTCGAGCGAATGCTTATCGTGGGCATTGTGCTGTGGGCGGCGTGGATCCAGACCGCGAGCGCAATCCCGGCGCACGAGGCCCGGCTGCGTACGTTTGCGTTGGCTGCTGCGGGTCTTGGATTTGATCTGGTAGAGTGGGAGGTGACATCGCTGCGGGCCAAGGCGCGTGCGTTTATCGCACAACCCGCTGCTGGGCTAAGCGAAGCGGACGCCACCTCGCTAGTGCGCGAGTATATGGCGCGGGCCGTCACACTGGGACATTTGGAGCGAGAGCTTGAGGCGCGCATTAGTCAGCCCGACGTGGCCGCGGAGGAGAACTCCGCCGTGGCAGACCTGCGCGCGGAGATCGACGCGCTGCGGACATTGCAGGGGGCCGAACGGCCTACGGTCGAGGCTATATTGGAGCAGCAGGTGACGTGGGCGCTACAGGAAGCGGGATTGGGGGTGGGCGCGCGCATTTTGCCGCCTGTGAAATTCGCATTTACTGAACCCCCGCGCAAGGTGATTGTAAGCCCGCGCGACCGCATTGCAATGGAGTACACGCGCATGGTAGAAGCCGGGCTGCCGCTGGATACACTCGAATCAATCGAGAGCCGGATAGGCGCGCAGACCAATGCCGTGGGCTATGTATCGAACATCGGCGGGTTGGGCGCGTATCCATCGATGGTGGTAGACCGCGCCACTCTGTCGTGGGTGATCTCGACAATTGCCCACGAATGGGTGCACAACTATCTCACATTTTTCCCACTGGGCCTGTTCTATTTTGGCAGCGGCGATCTCACGACCATGAACGAGACGGTGGCCGATATTGTGGGCGAGGAGATCGGGCTGTTGGTGCTGGAAAGATACTATCCCGATTTAGTCCCGCCCGAAGCGCTGGTTGAGACCACCCAGGCCCCAGAGAGTGACCGCGGCGCAGCAGAAGGCGTGCCGGCGGTGTTTGACTTTCGGGCCGAGATGCGCACCACACGGTTGGAGGTGGATCGCTTGCTGGCGGCAGGGCTGATTGAAGAGGCCGAGGCCTATATGGAGATGCGGCGGCAGCTGTTTGTCGAAAACGGCTACATTATTCGTGTGCTGAATCAAGCCTATTTTGCGTTCCACGGCAGCTATGCCACCAGCCCCGCCAGCGTGAGTCCCATCGGCCCCAAGATGGCTGCTCTGCGCGCGGCCGCGGCCGACCTGCCGGGTTTTCTGCACACGGTGCGCTGGTTCACAGCACAGGCAGATTTGGACCAGGCGTTGATTGATCGGGATGTTGTGCTGCCTGCTGGTTCCTGAGGTCAGGGAGCAGTGCGTGTACAAGCAATCAAGCTATGGTATGGAAAGCGGTGGTTGTGAAATTCGATTTTGCAGTAGAGCAGGCCATTTTTCGGGAACGTCCAAATCGGTTTTTGGTGATTGCAGAGCTGGTCGCCAGCGACGAAGTGGTGCGCGTGCATTGCCCCGATCCCGGACGTTTGGCAGAACTGTTGCTGCCGGAGGCAATTCTGTATATCAGCCCGGCAGCCGGGCCAAAGCGCAAGACAAGCTACGTGCTGCGCTTTGTTGTGCATCCGGATCCTGTGGCGCAGGGGCAACTCGTCAGCCTGGATACGCGCCTGCCCAACAATTTGGTTGCCGAAGGACTGGCGAACGGTTGGTTTCCTGCATTGGCAGGCTATACCGCGATTGCGCGCGAGGTCTCTGTGCCGCGCGCAATCGCGGGCGATGGGGTGCGCAGCCGCATCGACTATCGTCTCACGGGGGGCGGGACACAGGCTCCGTGCTGGGTGGAGGTGAAGTCGGTAACCCTGGTGGAAGATCGGCGCGCTTTGTTCCCCGATGCGGTGACGGCGCGCGGGCGACGGCATGTGTTGGAGCTTGCCCACCTGCACACGCACACGCACACGCAAGAGCGTGCGGTGATCTTGTTTGTCATCCAAAGACCCGATGTGGATGTGTTTTCGCCACAGGCCGCGCGCGACCCCGACTTTGCCGCGGCGTTGCGCCAGGCGCACAACCAGGGGGTAGAGATACTGGCCTATCGCTGCCGGTTGACCCTGACCGAGATTGTGCTGGATGCGTCCGTGCCGATCGAACTATGAGACGGGGAATTGTGAGGCGGCTGTGAATCGGTTTTGGCTGTGGGCCTATGCCTGGGCGTGTGAACGCCTGTACGATGAACTTGCAGGGGTCTATGATCCCGTCAGCGCGCTGGTGAGCCTGGGACAATGGGACAATTGGCGACGCCTGGCGTTGCAGTATGCCAGGGGCAACACCGTTCTCGAACTGGGTTTTGGAACAGGCCAGTTGTTGTGTCCGCTGGCGGCGCGTCATGCGCAGGTGATTGGGATTGATCGCTCTCCGGCCATGGTGCGCCAGGCGCGTAAACGCATCGCGCGAAATAGCTATCCCAACCTTTACTTGCTACAAGGCGCGGCAGAGAAGCTGCCCCTGTATGACCATTCGGTTGATACCATCATCAGTACGTTTCCTGCGCCCTACATTCTGGCCGAGGCAACGCTGCGCGAGGCCCATCGAGTGCTGCGCCATGCAGATAGTAATGCGGTTGGTCAGTTGGTCGTGGTGGGGCTGGGGGTGATCCCGTGCGGTTCTTCGTTGAGGGCGCGCTTGTTGCGGCGTGTGCCGATTTTTTATGCTACACCGTCCGCGGCACGCCATAACTGCTTTGTGCAGCGGGTTACGGCACAGGGATTTCATGCGCAAATCCACGAAGAGGTAGTTGGCGAAACGCGAGTGATGATTCTGTGCGCGCAACCTATGGGGTGAACCATGCGTCATCATTGGTAGCGGATTGGTAGCGGGTACTTTGTGAGTGGAAAGTGCAGCGGTGAGGTAAGCGGGTATGTATGGCATGCAATTGGCGCCAAACGAAGCGGGCACAGGGCGGGTCACACAAGACGTCCACGGGGAGACCTGGCTGAGTATTGGGGATGGGGCTGGAAATACGGTTGGTCGACAAGGCTATGTGAATGCCCAA
>JBBDIO010000289.1:0-10862 GCA_040880365.1 Litorilinea sp. | reverse complement strand
TTCGGCGCCAGCGCCACCACCAGCGCGCCTGTCGCCGTAAACAGAGCCAACCCAATGAAAATAACCTGTTGAATCGTGGGCAGATGGGCCAGAATTTCTTCTAACTCAGGCATAAGATTTCGCCTCTTCCCTCAAATTCCCGAATAGATTGATTTAGTCGCCCGCAGGCGCGACAGGTTGCATCGTGCCAATGAGCGACTTGGGTGCAAAACGACGCTTGGTGCGCATCTGCTCCGAACGGAAGTAGGTGGTCAGCACGCGCAGGGCCACAAAGACCACCAGCACGTTGCCCACAAACACCGCCAGATATTGTTGCCACAGCGGCCCAAAGAGCTTCATGGCTAACATCTGCCACAAAATCAGACCCAAAACCAGCGGCACCAGCACCTTCCAGGCATACGACATCATCTGATCGATGCGCACACGGGGGAAAGTCCCCTTGATCCACTGGGTGACCACATAGAGGAAGAACGCTTTGGCCGCAAAGTAGACAAAGCCCAGCGCAGGCACCTGATCCACAAACGGACCCTGCCAGCCGCCCATAAAGAGCATAACGGCAATCGCCCCCAACACAAAGGTGTTGAGAAATTGCGCCAGGAAGAACATGGCAAACTTCATGCCCGAATATTCAATGTGGAAACCGGCGATCAGTTCCGACTCGGCTTCCAACAGGTCAAAGGGCGTTTGCTCGCCTTCAGCAAGGGCCGAAATGAAATAGATGAGCAACATGCCCGGCATGATGAAGCCGATCCAGCCCAACCCCAGGTTGAAGCCGAAAATATTCAGCGCCTGAAACTCGGCCAATCCTTGCAGGCGCATGGTTCCCACCAGCAACACCGGCCCCAACATCGCCAGCACCATGGGAATTTCATAGCTCAAAAGCTGGGCCACCACGCGGAAGCCGGCCAGCAACGCATATTTGTTGTTGCTGCTCCAGCCGGCCATGAGCGCAGCCATAATCCCAATCGAGCCCAGCGCAACCAGATAGAGCACGCCCACATTGAGATCCACACCGATGAAGCCCGGTGCCCACCCCACCACCGCAAACGACATTACCACGCCGAATACGGCCAGCAAGGGCGCAAGCGAATAGGCAATCGGATCGGCGCTCCAGGGGCGAATATCCTCTTTAGACAAGAGCTTAAGCGCATCGGCGACGGTCTGGAACAGGCCAAACGGGCCGACCCGGTTGGGGCCGATGCGATCCTGAATCCGCGAGATGACTTTGCGCGTGATCCAAATAAGAACCAGCGCCAAAACCGGCCCGACGCTTGCCAGGATCAACGCGCCTACTGCAAAAGCAACGATCAACGCCAGTCCATCGGGCAAACCTAATCCTGCCAGCCAGGCGCTAAGTGCGTCATTCCACTGTTGATGCATACAATCCTCCACCGCATGGTACACCACATGGGCCACCGCATGATTCGGTGTAATTCATAATCATGTAATTCATAATCAGTCGTCGGGCAGATAGAAAATCTACGTGGGTCGAAGGGTGCTGCACCTATTGCCACTCCAGTGCGCCCTTGCGCCATTCCAAAAAGAGACCCATGAGCAAAATCAGGACGAAGACAATCGTCGAAACCACGCCAAACAACGATAGACGCTCGTAGGCCAATGCAATAGGAAAGAGAAAAATGACTTCGACATCGAAAATGAGGAAAATAAGACCGATGAGATAATATTGGGCGCGAAACTGAACCCACGTATCACCAATGGTCTCCACACCACTCTCATAGGTGGCAGATTTCACCGGGTCGGGCCGCTTGGGACCCAACACCCACCCCAGCAAAACGGCTACGGTAGGCAAAATAAATGCCAGGATGCTCAAAATCAGAATGAATCCGAAATTTTCTAGCATGTTGTGCAATGCTCCTTGCAGCGTGCTTTCCTTGCGGACTGCTTTGACGCGGATTGCTTTGACCAAACCCGGATTGACCACAATTCGTGATCACACCCGCAAACGATGGATTAAAATCCAGCCAGATCGAGCTGAGGTCGCAACCAGCCTCAGAGACTTGACTCTCATAGGCCGGGCTTCTAATCGCCGGACTTCGAATTGCCCGATTGCCCGCGTAAATAGCAGAAGATGGCAGGCGACTACAATGTTTCCCGTGCAAATCCCCCGTGCAAATCCGTTGTGAATCTGGTGCGAACGCCATGCAAACACTATCCTCATGGCGTGGGGCAGAGTTGGCAGCGCGCGATCGACTGGGCAATCTGCATGCAGCAGCATTCAACCCGCATCGCATCACTTCACACGAGAAAATGACGTGCTTTGCATATTTTCTGTGCCTGCCTGATACTCGCCAAAGCATTTGTGTAGAATTGAACAAACACTCGGCTATCCTAGCATAGGGCACAGAGATTGGGAAAATTCTCTATGCGGAAAATGAGAAGATATTAATCAGTTTGAGAAAGGCGAAAGATTGCGCTGGTAAACTGTCTTGGATTGTATCATACGCGTTTCGCCCCTCACAAGATAGCGCGCATCCTCGAACCAATCAGGTTAATATTTTGGCTGTCGTTGATATTCCTGTGCACACAAATATCAACCCATGCGCACCATGCGCAAGGGGTATCGACACGGCTCGCCCCTGTGCTTATTTTCACAAGGTTGGCAATATTGACACCCATTTTTGCTCGTGATAGAATTTACAATGTCATTCAGACAATAACTATACCAAACCAATGTACACACAGATTTGTACACGCAAAGTAGTATGGTGCTTGTGTACGGTCGATAGCGCTGACTCAACACTCTGCACTTTGCCTGGTGATGTTGAGTCATAATTTTGCAAATCACATTTGCAAAATATCCTCATGGATTTTGTCAATCTGGAAATTATTATAAAAATTGTTGCTGCCGCATTGTTGCTGTCGCACAGTGTCACAGATTGTACAGTGTCACAGATTGCGCAGTGTGGCAGTTGCGCAGTTTGCTTTCAGATGCAAGCCAGATTCAGATAGCGTCAGAAATTAACAGTAGAGAGGTTGCGCCCTAATGGCCGGTGAATATTTACCGCTGCTCATCCTGATTGTTGTCGCCATTGTCTTTGCCGGCATCGCCATCGGCCTGCCCACCGTGCTTGGGCCCCGACGCGACAACAAGCAAAAGCTGGAAGTCTACGAATCCGGGATCATCCCGTTTCACGATGCCCGGCGTCGTTTCCCCATCAAATACTATCTCGTTGCCATGCTGTTTCTGCTCTTCGATATCGAAGTTATTTTTCTCTTCCCCTGGGCAGCCATCATCCGCGATTTGCGCGACGATTTTTCCATGACCCTGGCCCTTGCGCCTATGGGTTTCTTTTTGTTTATTTTGATCTTTGGCCTGCTCTACGAATGGCGTAAAGGCGCGCTCGACTGGGAACAGAGCTGATCCGCTTCCCGCGCAAAAACATCCGGCGCGGGAACACTGCCCCGATATAGACACACGCCCGGACGTCCCAGGACGAAAATTTGAAAATTCGATTGGGAATAAGGAGAACACGAGGATACTATGGGCCTTGAAGATAATTTGCCCGAAGGTGTTTTGACCACACAGTTAGAAGGTCTGGTCAACTGGAGTCGCCAGAACAGCACCTGGCCGTTGCTGTTTGGTCTGGCCTGTTGCGCCATCGAAATGATCGCCACCGGCACCGCACGCCACGACATTTCGCGCTATGGGTCGGAGCTTTTCCGCGCCAGCCCGCGCCAGGCAGACCTGATGATTGTATCGGGCCGGGTCAGCAACAAAATGGCCCCGGTGATCAAACGCCTGCACGACCAGATGACTGAACCCAAGTGGGTCATCGCGATGGGCATTTGCGCCAGCGCCGGCGGCCCCTTCAACAACTATGCCATTGTGCAGGGCGTGGACAAGATCATTCCGGTCGATGTCTATGTGCCCGGTTGCCCGCCGCGCCCCGAATCGCTGCTCTACGCATTGGACAAGCTGCGCGAAAAACAGGGCAAAGAGACTTTCGCCAAATATCGGCGCGCCGAAATTGCCGAAGCCATGCTTTCGCCCGAAGATATGCAATCGCTCGACGCGCTGCGCCAAAGCGATGCCTCTCGCCAACCTGTGCGGGAACCCGCCGGTTAGAAGCCCAGGATGATCTGCGCCGTTTGGAACGCTGCGCCTGCGTATAAAATCGCGCGCGCGGCTTGCCTCACCCATTTCATCCGCTCAGCCTTTTAGATAGAAGCCTGGAGAACGCTGCATGTTGAAAGTATCGCCAGTTCATCGCGAATACGAAACCTTACCGGGCCTGAATGACCCCACCATTCCTGCCGTCGCCCCCCTGCCCACCGGCGAGACCGCAGACACACAGCGGATTGTGGCGCAGTTTGGCGAAGATATTCTCGCCGCGGGCGAGCACAAGGGCCAACAGGTTGTCTATGTACAACCCCAGCGCTTGCTGGAACTGGCTGCTTTCGTCAAATCTGACCCCGAACTGCAATATGACGGTCTGGTCGATGTCACCGCGGTCGATCGCCTGGATTTGCCCATCGGCCCCGACGAAGCCCGTTTTCACCTTATTTATCAGTTGCGTGCCTATGGCCGCGGCCAGCATCTCACCATAGTCTGCCCGGCAGAGATGAACGCCGACGACCGTCCCACCGTGCCCAGCCTCAGTTCCATCTACGAAGGCGCACTGTGGCCCGAACGCGAAGTGCTGGATCTCATGGGGGTCGAATTTCAGGATCACCCGGATCCCCGGCGTATTCTCATGCCCATCCACTGGCCCAACCATCCCCTGCGCAAAAACATTCCTGTGGGCGGCGAAGAAGTTCCCTTCTCCTTTACGTGGGACGATCCCCAGTTTGAAACGCTGGGCAAGCAGATTTTGCCCGCCGAAAGCATTGCGCCCACCCTGCCCCCCGGCATGAACCGGGAACACATGATCATCAACATGGGTCCCCACCATCCCAGCACCCACGGCGTTTTGCGCCTGGTGGTCGAGCTGGATGGCGAAACCGTGGTCAATATTGACCCGGATCTGGGCTATTTGCACAGCGGCTTTGAAAAAACCGGCGAGAACAAGCGCTACAAGGATTTTGTCTACTATACCGACCGCATGGACTATCTCTCATCCATGAGCAACAACCTGGGCTACTGTCTGGCAGTCGAAAACGCATTGGGGGTAGAAATTCCCCAGCGCGCCCAGGTCATCCGCATCATCATGGCCGAACTCCAGCGCATTGCCTCGCATCTGTTCTGGCTTTCGACTCATGTGCTCGACGTTTCGGGCACCGGCATGAGCCTGCTCATGTATGCTACCCGCGAGCGCGAGCGCATTCTCGACCTGTTTGAAATGGTCTGCGGCGCGCGCCTCACCTTAAGTTATATCCGCGTCGGCGGCGTCTGGAAAGACCTGCCCCCTGCGTTCCTGCCCAATCTGCGCGAACTGCTGGCGATTCTGCCCGGCTGTTTCGACGACTACGAACGTATGATCACCGATAGCCCACTCTGGCGCGAACGGCTGGAAGGCATCGGCGTGCTGACGCGCGACGAAGTGATCAACATGGGGCTGACCGGGCCTATGCTGCGCGGCAGCGGTGTAGATTGGGATCTGCGGCGCGATGTCCCCTATGGCGGCTATGAACGTTTTGAATTTGACGTGCCTGTGATGAACGAGGGCGACTGTTATGCCCGCTATGTGGTGCGCATGGCCGAATTGCGCCAGAGTTTGCGCATCCTCAACCAGGCCGTCAACGACCTGCCCGACGGTCTGTATAAGACCGACGAACGCAAGGTAAGTTTGCCGCCGCGTGCCGAGCTGGATGTGAGCATGGAAGCGTTGATCCATCACTTCAAACTGATGACCGAAGGCTTCCGCGTCGCCCCGGGCATGGTCTATCATGGCATCGAATCCAGCAAGGGCGAACTGGGCTTCTTTATCTACAGCGACGGATCGGGCAAGCCCTACCGCCTGCATGTGCGCGGGCCGAGTTTCAACAACCTCTATGCGGTGAGTAAAATGAGCCGGCAGCACATGCTTTCCGATATCGTAACCAACATCGGCTCCATTGATATTGTACTGGGCGAAGTGGATCGGTAGGTCGCGCGCAGAAATCCAGGCGCGGCACACAGCCAGAGTATGGCATGGCCTGCGTCATAGGCGTCACAACAAGAGCGATTGCGTCACAAGAGAAAGCAGAACTTATGGTACTTTCCGAATCGGTACGTGCAGAGATTCGCAAATGGATGGACCTATACCCACCCGGACGACAACGCTCGGCGGTTTTGCCCGCGTTGTACATAATCCAGCGTGAATTTGGCTATTGTCGCGTCGATGCCCAAAACGAACTGGCCGAAATGCTGGAACTGGAACCCGCCGAGGTGGGCGCGGTCGTGGGCTTTTATAATATGTTCCACGAAGCGCCCAAAGGCGAGTATCACGTGGAAGTGTGTACCAATGTGCCCTGCATGTTGCGCGGCGCCAACCAGTGTATGCACCACATCGAAGACCAACTGGGCATTCACCACGGGCAACAGACCGAAGACGGCAAATTTGCGCTGGATCATATGGAGTGTCTCGGTTCGTGTGGCACCGCCCCCATGGTCAGCGTGACCGAACAAAAGACGGGCAAGATTCGCTATTTCGAAGAGCTGGAATCGGCCCAGGATGTGGAAAAGTTGCTGGGCGTGATCAACCAGGGCAAAGCGTTTGAAAATCTGGAACGCTGGACGCCCACGGGCGATCCTGCCGGTGAAGGCAAGGCGGCAGGCCCCTATCATATCGGCGGTATGGAAACACGCTATCTTACGGCGCGGATCCACCAGCCCGATAGTCATCGCCTCGACGCGTATGAGGCCGATGGCGGCTATGCCACCGCCAAGCGCGTGCTGAACGAAGTGAAAGCCGAAGATATGATCGCCCAGATCAAAGACAGCGGCATACGCGGCCGTGGCGGTGCCGGCTTCCCCACGGGTGTCAAGTGGGGCTTCCTGGCGCCCGCCTTCCCGCGCTATCTGGTGGTCAACGCCGACGAATCGGAACCCGGCACCTTCAAAGACCGCATTATCATGGAATACGATCCCCATCAGCTCATCGAGGGGATCATCATGAGCGCGTTTGCCATCCAGGCCGAAACCGCGTTCATCTACATCCGCGGCGAATACTATTTCGCCTACACGCGGCTGGTCGAAGCGATGAAAGAAGCCAAAGCCAAGGGCTATCTGGGCCAGAAGATATTTGGCACCGATTTCAACCTGGAGTTGGTTATACATCGCGGCGCAGGCGCCTATGAATGTGGCGAAGAGACTGCCCTGCTCAGCAGCCTGGAAGGCTTTCGCGGCCATCCGCGCATGAAACCGCCCTTCCCCGCGGTCGAGGGTCTCTATAGCAAACCGACCATTGTCAACAATGTGGAATCCATCTGCAATGTGACCCATGTCATGCGTCACGGTGTGGAATGGTACAAAGGCTTTGGCACCGAACGCAGCCCCGGTATGCGCATCTTCTGTCTCAGCGGCAATGTAAAACAACCCGGGCTTTATGAATTGCCCCATGCCGTGCCGCTCAGCGAGATCATTTATAAACATGCCGGCGGGTTGCAGGATGAAAACGCGGGCATCAAGGCCATTGTCCCCGGCGGGCTGTCTATGAAATTGCTCATGCCCGACCAGGTCGATGTGAAGATGGACTATGAGAGCGTGCAGGAAGCCGGCTCGTTGCTGGGTTCGGCAGGCATCGTCATCATCGACGACCGCGCCTCTATGGTCGAAGTGGCGCGGCGCACCCTGGCTTTCTATCGCGAAGAAAGCTGCGGCAAATGCACGCCCTGTCGCGAAGGCACCGGCTGGCTCGAAGGCATTCTGGAACGCATCGAAGCCGGTGGCGGACGCCAGAAAGACCTGGAGCTAATGGAACACATCTCCAAATTCATTGCGGGCAAGTCGTTCTGTCCCTTTGGCGATGCCGCAGTGTGGGGTCTCCAGAGCAATCTGGCAAAATTCCGCGGCGAATTCATCCAGCTTATCGACACGACCAATCCCGACGATAGCGGACCCAATTTGCCCATCCGCCCCATCTATCGCCCCGATGTCAATCAGCCCAGCTCGCTGCACAATTCCTATTTCGAGCCGGATGGCGATTCGCCGTTGCTGCGCGATACAGTAGTGGGCGGCAAACCGGGCGAAGGCAAGACCAACGGTGCGGGAAATGGTGCAGAAAACGGTTCAGCTAAGAGTGCGGCGCACACAGCTCCCCGTCAACCCGCCGCCAACGGTACCGATGCCAGTTGACCTTGCACCAGCCTGGGCACCTGCCTTTGCAGCCGCCTGGGCATCCAACTGTGCACCCGACGCGCGACATGCAATCTCGCGATATGCAATATAAAGGTACGCCACAATGACCGATACAGTAACGCTCACCATAGACGACCGGGAAGTCCAGGTGCCCAAAGGCACGCTGGTTGTCGATGCCGCCGCCAAGCTGGGCATCGAAATTCCGGTCTTTTGCAGCCATCCCAAGCTCGATCCCGTTGCGTGTTGTCGCATGTGCCTGGTCGAAATCGAAGGGCCACGCGGTGCCATGTTGCAAACTGCGTGTTCTGTGCCCGCCGGCGAGGGAATGGTGGTTCGCACTGAAACCGAAGAGGTACAGGCGACCCAGGAAGCCAATCTGGCATTTATCCTGCTCAATCACCCGCTCGACTGTCCCATTTGCGACAAGGGTGGCGAATGTCCGTTGCAAGACCAGACCATGCGCTATGGGCCGGGCATCAGCCAACTGGTAGAACCCAAGCGCCACAAGAACAAGCACTACATGATCTCCGACACCATTGTGTTGGATCAGGAACGCTGTGTGGTCTGTTGGCGCTGTATTCGCTATCTGGAAGAGTGGGAAGACAAGCCGCAACTCGGCTTGTTCGAACGCGGTGGTTCCACGATTATTGATATTCAGGATGGCAAACCTGTCGACGCCAAAACGGGCGGTAATATCATTGATATTTGCCCCGTGGGAGCCTTGACCAACCGGGTTGCCCGCTTCGCCTATCGCCCCTGGGAAATCGAACGCACGCCCAGCATCTGCACCCACTGTTCCATCGGCTGCAACATCCGCCTGGATAGTCGCACCCATTCGGTGCGCCGCATTGTGGGCCGCGAAAATATGCAGGTCAACGACCAATGGATCTGTGACAAGGGCCGCTTTGCCCACGGCTGGATCAACCACGCCGACCGGCTGACCATGCCGCTGGTGCGCAAGGACGGCGAATTGCAGCCCGCCACCTGGAGCGAAGCCCTGGAATATGTGGCCGAAAAGCTGGGCGAAGTGAAAGAGAAGCACGGCGCCAACGCCATTGGCGGCATCGGCAGCGCCAAGCTTTCCAACGAAAGCAACTATCTATTCCAACGCTTCTTCCGCCAGCTGGTGGGCACCAACAATATCGACCACCGCGACGGCGGCGATGTCACCGCGCTGCCGGGTGGGATGCCCGCGCTGACCCAGGTGATGAAGCCTCAATACGGGCCAAATCCCCAGGTTGATACCATCGTGCTCTTTGGCGTGGATCCCAGCGAAGAACTGCCTATTCTCGACGTTCATCTGAAGCGGGCAGTGCGCCGCGGCGGCGCCAAGCTGATCATCGCCCACCCCCGCCAGATCGAACTGACCCGCTATGATGGTCCCTATCTGGGCTATCGTCCCGGGTCTGAACCCACCCTCCTCAACGCATTGACCAAAGCCGCGCTGGACGTGAGCGAGGGCGAAAAGCCCCGCGTCGCCGGCATGGTGGGCGATGTGAGCGACGCCGATCTGCGCGACGTTTGCGGCGTAGACCCCGCCGCGGTGCAGGCGGCTGCCGAATTGCTCGCCAACAGCCAGAACGCCCTGATCCTCTATGGGCCAATGGCCGCACGCGGCGAAACCGGCGCACAGACTGTCAACGGTCTCACCAATCTGGCGATGGTCACAGGCCATTTCGACCGTCTGGCCTATATCGGGCTGGAAGCCAACAGCCAGGGCTGCCGCGATATGGGCCTTTTGCCCAATGCGCTGCCCGGCTATGCCGAACTGGACGACGCCGAGGCGCGCGCTCACCTGGAACAGCTTTGGGGCGCAAGTGTGCCCACCGCACCGGGACTCACCTATCGCCAGATGTTGGAAGGCGCGGGCACGCAGATCAAGGCGCTCTATATCATGGGCGCCAACCCCGCCACCGAACGCCCCACCTGGCGCGCCAATCTGGACAAGCTGGATCTGCTGATTGTGCAGGACTTGTTCCTGAGCGAAACGGCGCAGCAGGCCGACGTGGTCTTGCCCGCGGTCAGCTGGGCCGAAAACGACGGCACGTTCACCAATCTGGAACGCCGTGTGCAGCGTGCGCCGCGTGCCGTGCGCGATCCGCAAAGCCGGGCCGCACCCGACTGGATGATTCTGGATCATCTGGCAACGCGCATGGGCAGCAACTGGCCCTATGGCGATGAACGGGGCGTTACCCGCGAAATCACCGAGGCCGTGCCCCAATATGCCGAAATGGACTGGAACGCGCTGGGCGACCAGGGCTTGCAGTGGGATGCCGCGGGCGTGCGTCCGCGGGGCAGCTATCGCAAAGTGCAACAGCCTGCCACCTCGACCCCCGCGACAACCTCTGCGGCGGGCGATGCCCAGGGCCAGTTCAGCCTGGTCAGCGGCTCGGTGCTCTACGACGGCGGCGATCTGTTCCGCCTGACTGAACGTATGCAGGATATGGCGTTTGGGCCGATAATCGGGATTCATCCCGAAGACGCCGCCGCGGGCAATATTGCCGCCGGCGATCAGCAGCGCGGACATCATCAGGCCGCCGCCGAGCGCGCCCCAGCCGGCCGTGCCGCTGCCGGGCGCCGCCTCCATGGCCTCATACTGCGCTGCCCCCACCAGTCCGGAGAC
>JBBDIO010000288.1:5450-10896 GCA_040880365.1 Litorilinea sp. | reverse complement strand
TTTCGGCGCGCGCACATCTCTCTATGTGGGGCTGGTTGCTGTGAGTCTGGCATCCATCGTCGGCGTCGCCGTCGGCGTGCTGGCAGGCTTTCTGGGTGGCAAGTTCGACAGCATCGCCATGCGCATTGTCGATATCATCTTTGCGTTTCCTACGCTCGTGTTGGCAATCGTCATCGCCGGTTTGCTCGGCCCCAGCCTCACCAACGCCATGCTGGCAATCGCAGTAGTCTTTTCGCCCAGCTTTGCCCGCGTCGCGCGCAGTTCAGTCCTCACCGTCAAAAATGAAGTCTATATCGAAGCCGCGCGCGTGGTCGGCGGCAGCGAACGCCACATCATCCTGCGCCATGTGCTGCCCAATATCATGGCCCCCCTGATTGTATTGGCAACCCTGTCCCTGTCGCTGGCAATTCTGGCCGAAGCCGGACTCAGTTTTCTCGGCCTGGGCACCCAGCCCCCCACCCCGGCCTGGGGACTCATGCTCAGCCAGGGTCGCCGCTATATGGAGCTGGCCCCGGGCCTGGCAATCTTCCCCGGGCTAGCCATTATGGTGACCGTGCTCGCCTTCAATTTCCTGGGCGACGGCCTGCGCGACGCGCTCGACCCGCGCCTGCGCATATAAACGCGACGCGCGACACAGAGACCAATGTGCACCATTCATCCAGCCGCCAAAACCAGGCAGTATGTATAAACTGCAAAATCAGACAGCAAAGTGACAACGCATGAGCAGCGAAACTCAAATCTGGACATCTATTGACTACACACAACCCGGCAAGCAAATTGGCTTTTTGGGTGTGCCCCAATCGTACAACCTTGCCGGTTGGGCAACGGAATATATTCCCATCGCGGTGATTGCCAATGGCAGCGGGCCAACCGCATTGCTATTTGGCGGCAACCACGGCGACGAATACGAAGGGCCGGTCACGCTGAATAACCTGGTGCGGGCTGTCGATCCCGCCCAGGTAAATGGGCGCATTATCATTGTGCCCACGCTCAACCGCCCAGCCGCCGAAGCCGGCACGCGCCTTTCGCCCCGCGACGGCATGAACATGAATCGCGCCTTTCCCGGCGACGCCAACGGCAGCATCACCAGCGTCATCGCCCACTACGTCACACACCATCTCTTTCCTCTGGCAGATATCGTCATCGACATCCATTCCGGCGGACGTTCGCTCCATTTTCTGCCCTCCGTCAATATGCACGAAGTCGAAAATCCCACACAGATGCAAGACATGCTCGCCGCGGGCGTGGCCTGGGGTGCGCCCTATGTCTTCGTCTACCGCGATGTCGGTGGACAGGGACTATTGCCCGGGCTGGCCGAAAAGCTGGGCAAGGTGACATTGGGCACGGAAATGGGCAGCGCAGGCATGTTCACACCGGAGATTCTGCGTATCACGTCCCAGGGCGTCTACAATGTTCTGCGCCTGCACGGGATCCTCGGCGGTGACGTGGAAGCGCCGCCCCAGCCCCCCCAAATCGTGGGCGCTACCGAACAGGCAGACTATATCATGGCCCCCTGCTCCGGCATTTTTGAGCCATTTATCGATTTGGGCGATTCTATCCAGGCGGGCCAGATGGCAGGTCAATTGCACAGTCTGGAACAACCGTTTGGCGACCCCACGCCGGTGGTTGCTGCCACCGACGGCATGGTCATGGGCCGGCGCGCGTTCCCCCTCACGCGCCAGGGTGACTGTGTAGTTACTGTGGTGCGCCCCTTTGCCATGCCCTAAACCCGGCGACGTCCTCACGCCGGTGGGACAAGTTCGTCTTTCGGTTTGACACGCCCAATTGGAAGATGCTATACTGTCGAACGGTGACGTCTCACCCAGGGCGTCACCAAATTTACACAGCATATCCCAGTAAACAATTCCATTGTTTGAAAATTGAATCCCAAGATGCCAGGCCCATCGCACTGTGCCGTTTGTTTCGGCATTTCAGCCCGTGAGGAAGGTTATTGTCCATGAGTATACGCGCGCTCTCGCCGAGAGCACCTCTTGCTTTGCGCCATCGCGAGGCGATAGCAGGCTATTTATTGCTTTCCCCCTGGATAATCGGCCTGATAGCATTTATCGCCGGTCCTATGGTAACATCTGGCTATCTGAGTTTCACCAGGTATGACATTGTCAACACGCCAGACTTTATCGGGTTGAAGAACTTCACCGATATTTTTACGCGCGACCGCCTCTTTTGGCCGTCCATGATGCTGACCTTCAAATATGCGTTGATCCTCGTTCCCTTTTCGCTACTCGGTTCGCTTCTGGCTGCCATCAGTCTCAACCAGGGCCTGAAAGGCACAGCACTCTATCGGACCTTCTTCTTCCTCCCCCATCTGACGCCGATTGTGGCGGCCGCCGTCCTTTGGGCGTGGCTCTTCAACCCCGATGTGGGGCCTATTAATCACATGCTGCGCTCCTGGTTTGGTGCCGATCCTGCGCCGGGCTGGTTCCGCGATCCCAACTGGGCATTCTGGGGATTGGTGATCATGGCAATGTGGGGCGCCATTGGTGGCAACTCTATGCTTATCTTCTTGGCAGGTTTGCAGGGCGTGCCGCAGGAGCTGTATGAAGCCGCCAGCATCGACGGCGCAGGCACCATGTCCAAGTTCTGGAATGTGACGCTGCCCATGCTCACCCCCACCATTTTCTTCAACATGGTTCTGGGCATCATCGGCGCGCTCAAAGTCTTTGCCGCCGCGTTCGTGGCAACCCAGGGTGGCCCTGCCTATGCCACATGGTTCTACGCGCTGCATATCTACACACGGGCATTCCGCTATTTCGAAATGGGATACGCCTCGGCCCTGGCCTGGATTTTCTTCGCCATCATGCTGATCTTGACCTTCGTCCAGTTCCAGGCATCCCGCAAGTGGGTATATTACGCAGGGGAGAATGACTAAATGGCAGGCGAAACTCTGACCCGACGCGACACCAGCTCGGTAAGCGTTCCCACATTCTTTTCCGCCAGGACCCGTCGCTTAATCGGACGCGCCATTTTATACGTCGTCGTCCTGGGTTCCTCTTTCGTCTTCATGTTGCCGTTTATCTATACGGTATTGTCATCGCTGAAGACACCCAGTGAGCTCTTTATGTATCCCCCCACCTGGATTCCCACATCTCCTCAACCCCAAAACTACCTGCAAGTATTCGAAAAGGTCGCTTTTGGTACCTGGCTCTGGAACTCCTTCTACGTCGCAATTGTCGGCACCCTGGGTGGGGTGATGTCCGCCGCGATTGTGGCCTATTCATTTGCCCGTTTCCGCTATCCCGGGCGCAACGTTTTATTTATGATCACACTCAGCACCATGATGCTGCCCGTCGAAGTTACCCTGATTCCCCTGTATCTCATGTTCTCACGCATGGGCTGGCTCGACACCTTCTATCCCCTGATTGTGCCTTCGTTCTTTGGCGGGGGCGCATTCCTGATTTTCTTGCTGCGTCAGTTCTTCATGACCATCCCCAAAGACCTGGACGAAGCCGCGCGCATCGACGGCGCGGGCTATCTGCGCATCTTCTGGCAGATTCTCATGCCATTGTCCATTCCTGCCCTGGCAACTGCTGCGATCCTCACCTTTATGGGGCGGTGGGATGCGTTTCTGGAACCCTTCATTTTCATCAACAGCACGTCCAAGTTCACAGTAGCCATCGGCATCCGCTACTTTCAGGCAGTACAGAGCAACGCCGATGCCTCCGAACACAATGAGCATCTGCTCATGGCAGCCAGCGTCATGATGACCGCCCCCATCATTCTGCTCTTCTTCGCTGCCCAACGCTATTTTGTGCGTGGTATCGTCATGACCGGCATCAAAGGCTGATCTGCACCTGCCCAACGCGGATTCGTGCCTGGCGTGCATTGCCAGACGCAACCTGTCCCGCATTTTGCGGATAAGGTCTGTTGTGGCTGGTGTGGTCAGACGTCCCGAATATAGCCGGCCTTTCCTCAAACAAAATGTGATGATTCTCCCCGCGACTCATCACCCTTGCAAGATGTAAGCTCGGCCGCTTTCCCTGTATGCGTACTACTCACAGTATTAAGTACACTTCTAAGTATTGAGCCGTATCTGTTCGTAATCCACAGGAGGAAACCTTTCATGACAGATTCAAGACTGTCCCGACGTAATTTTCTGCTCGGAACATCCGCGGTAATCTCTGGTGCATTGTTGGCTGCGTGTGGGCCTACCGCACCCCAGGGGTCAACCGCACCGGCCGCTACGGGCGGTGAAGCGCCTGCTCCCAGCGGCGAAGACGTTGAACTGATTTTCCACTCGCGCCTGGGTTCCCATGCCGACTGGCACAAGCAGCGCGTCCCCCTGTTCGAAGAACAACACCCTGGCGTCAAGCTGGCGATTGACGAAATCCCCGGCGAAGAAATGTATCCCAAGGTCTACGCCATGGCGGCGTCGGGCACCGTGGGCGATGTGGTCTGGACCTATCTCAACAACCCGCCCGAACACAAGACGCGCGGGGTGATGATTCCCCTGGATGACATTATCGCGGCCAAGGGGTATGACACCTCGGTCTTCTGGCCCTCACTCCTGGAAGCGCTGTCGCTGGATGGTCAGCTCCACGCCATCCCCAACCACGCGCACTACGGCACCATCGTCCTCTACTACAACAAGACCATGTTCGAAAATGCGGGTATCGATGTGCCGACCCCCGACTGGACATACGAAGACATGACCGCGGCGGCGCAGGAACTCACCAATGCGCCCGAGACCTGGGGCATTCGCCTTTCCGGTGGCGGCCAGGAGCACATTCCCTCCTACCTGCGCACATTCGGCGGCGATCTGCTTTCGCCCGATGGCACTCGCAGCCTGCTCGCCGAGCCCAACTCGCGCCAGGCCCTGCAGTGGATGTACGACATGCGCTTCACCGCCGAAGCCGATCCTTGTATCTGCGGCACCGACACACGCGAGAACTTTGTTGCCGGCAATGTGGGCATGTTCAACACCACGCCCGGCCTCATCGCCGAATTCGGACGTGTACCCGACTGGAGCTTCGAATGGGATGCCACCGTCTTCCCGCAAGGCCCAGACGGCATGCGCGGTTCTCAGGTTTCCGGTGCCGGCTTCTGCGTCACCGGAAACTCGGCCAATCCCAACGAGGCGTTCGACGTGACGGCTTTCTATGCCACGCAGGAAGATGGCATTGAGCATGTCTTCGGCGGCGCCGGTAGCCCCGGTGGCCGTTTCGACTGCTGGGAAAGCGATCAGCTCGCAGAAATGCACGGCATCTTCCGCCAAATCTCCGAGACCTATCCCGAAGGCCCCGAGCCGTGGTATCGCCCGGCCAACGGTCGCACATCGGAATTCGTCGACACCATGAACAACAACCTGCAACTCTTGTGGGCGGGTGAGATTGGCTTCGATGAAGGCGTGGAACTGGTGCATGAGCTTTGCCAGGAAGTACTGGACAACGATCCTATCTAGAGGAAATTGCGCGGGGGGGGGGGGGGG
>JBBDIO010000288.1:0-5440 GCA_040880365.1 Litorilinea sp. | reverse complement strand
GCTGTGCTGTAACAATCACACAGCACAGCCGCCTCGACACGTGTATCGGTATGCCCCCAGGCAACCTAAGTGAGATTCCTTCTCTGTGGCTCCCCGCGTACAAGAGAGGGAATCTCTCTTTATTTAATCTGGAAACTTCGATCTAGAAACAGACAAACGTATGCCCAAAATTACGGATATTCGCTGCATTCGCACCCGCGGCCCCGGCACGTGGGTCTTTGTGAAGGTCTATACAGATCAGCCGGGCCTCTATGGCATCGGGTCCGCCAGTGATCACTATCACGCCAAAACCGTGATTACCGCAGTGGAAACCATCGCGCCCAAGCTGATCGGACGCGAAACAGGCAACATTGAAGACAACTGGCAAACTGTCTTTACCAGCGCCTATTGGCGCAATGGCTCTATCCTCAATACCGCATTGGGCGGGATCGACATGGCGCTCTGGGATATCAAGGGCAAAGAAGCCAACATGCCCGTCTACCAGCTGTTGGGCGGCGCTTGTCGCGCGGCCGTTCCGGCCTATGCCCATGCCGCAGGCGAAACGCTGCAAGAGTTGGAAGACGATGTCCGCCGCTACATGGAAGAAGGCTATCCTGTCATCCGTTGCCAGTTGGGACGCTATGGCGGCGGCGGTTTTCTCCCGCCCGAAGCCACGACGCTCCCCAAAAACGCGTGGGGCACGGGCACGTCGTTCGAGGATGAAGCCTATCTGGAAAATGTGCCCAAAATGTTCGAGTATTTGCGCGACAAACTCGGCTTTGGGCCTAAATTCACCCACGATGTCCACGAACACCTGAAGCCGCACAACGCCGTACAGCTTGCCAAATTGCTGGAACCCTATCGTCTTTTCTTTCTGGAAGATCTCCTCGCGCCCGAACAGGTCGAATGGTATCGCCTGGTGCGCCAGCAATGCACCACCCCCCAGGCCATGGGCGAACTGTTCATCAACCCCCACGAATGGACGCCGCTCATCACCGAGCGACTGATCGACTTTGTGCGCGTGCGCGTTTCCAAAGGCGCAGGCATTACCCAATGTCGCAAAATTGCTGCATTATGCGAGTGGTTCGGCGTGCAAACGGCCTGGCAAGAGGGCGGCGACAATGACCCCGTCAATCAGATGGCCGCGATTCATCTGGATATGACCAGCACCAGTTTCGGCATTCAGGAAGAGAACCACTTCCGCCCCGAAGAATACGATGCATTTCCCGGCCATGCCGTGCTGGAAGGCGGGTATCTCTATCCCAATGACCAGCCGGGTCTGGGCATCGACATTGACGAAGCAAAAGCCGCCGCGCTGCTGGATCCAGAGCGTTCCCAGCGGATCTTCCACATGGCCGAAGACCGCCGCGCCGATGGTTCGATTGTCCGCCCCTAGCCAGGTTGGGCACACAACGCGCTGCCCCCCGGCTTTCACCTCCGGCGTACATGCCGCGCCCAGCGCTATAGGCGCGGTCAAGTCTAGACAATCTGCAAGGAGAATTGCATGAGCAAGCCAGAACTGCCCCCCAATCCCAAGATCGCGGCGCAAATGTCGCCCGAAGCGTCGCCCGAAGAGATGCAATGGGTTAAACAGATGGGCGTGGATTATGTTGTGCTGTGGACCGATGAAAGCAAATCCAGCGCAGACTATTATGCAAGCCGGCGCAAATTGTTCGCCGACCACGGTCTGACGGTCTATGGATTTGGCAACCGCGATGTCCACAACCAGGACGCCATCGTGTTGGGCCTGGAAAACCGCGACGCCAAAATCGAACAGTATAAGCAGCACATCCGCGATCTGGGCAATGCGGGAATTCCCTATACTACCTATGCGCACATGGCAAACGGTATCTGGAGCACCGAGCGCGAAACGACCCGCGGCGGCGCGAGTGCACGTGGGTTTGATATGGCAAAGGCCGACAAAGGCCATTGGGCGGGCAACTATTATCCCATGCCACTCACCCACGGTCGTGAATATACCCAGGAAGAAATCTGGGACAATTTTGCCCACTTCATCCAGGAAGTCGCGCCCGTAGCCGAAGATGCCGATGTCAAAATTGGCATCCATCCCGACGATCCGCCCCAGCCCGAATTGGGCGGCGTGCCGCGCTGCATCTTCAGCAGCTACGACGGCTATGCCCGTGCCCTGGAAATCGCCGATAGCCCCAATGTGGGTCTCTGCCTCTGCGTGGGTTGCTGGCTCGAAGGCGGTCCGCTCATGGGCAAGGGCGTGTTGGAAACCATCAAGGATTTCGGTGACAAGAACCGAATCTTCAAGGTTCATTTCCGCAACGTAGATGCGCCCCTGCCCCACTTTGTCGAGACTTTCGTCGACAATGGCTATCAGGATATGTATCTGGTAATGAAAGCCCTGCGCGAGACCAATTTCGACGGAGTTGTGATCCCCGATCATGTGCCCACCATGAGCAATGATCCCCGCTTGGGCACAGCGTATACGCTGGGCTATATGAATGCGCTGCTGAAGCGCGCCAATGATGAGGCAGGTGTTGCTTGACCTTTCACGAACTGCGTGAATATCGTGTGTTGCCCGGCAAACGCGAGGCGTTTGTCAAATTGATGGAAGAGACGGTGATCCCGTTTCAGGCCAGTAAAGGCATGGTGGTCGTGGCTGCTTTCACCGCCGAAGAAGAAGACGACCTATACGTATGGATTCGCCGCTTCAACAGCGAAGAGGAAAAAACGGCCCTCTATGCCGCAGTGTATGAGAGCGATTTCTGGAAAACCGAGATTCTCCCACTCATACCCCAACACCTCGACCGCACCCGCACGGTGGTGCGCCGCCTGAACCCTACGCCCAATAGCATCCTCCGCTAAGACAAATGCACAACACCGCACGCGGGCCGGTATCCAGAAAACGGCCCGCGTGCCCCTTCCCAGCTACAGATCTACTACACAATCGATTAGATAAGGTATGCCGTGGAACTGCAACAACACCCGCGGGGCAACTATCACTTTCTCACTGGCATCGCCCCCTATTCTTCCGCCGTGATTGCCGACCCGGGATATACCCTGGCGCGCTTTGAATTTCCCCAGCCCGTGCCCTATCAGACCGGCTTCGCCCGCATCGCCGCGCTGCTAGAGCAACTCGGTCGCCCGCGCCAGGCCCTGTGTGCGGTCGAACTGCGCATCCCGGAACCCCTGCCGTTTCAGGGCTTCATCGACTTCAACCAGGAATATTGCACGACTTTGCAGGAGTGGGACATCTATGTGGACGGCGTAAATCCGGTCGCGCGCACTAATGTCGCGCCGGGCATAGAGGGCGTCTACACCGCAAGTACCCATGCCTTCACACTGACTTTGCCCACCGCCCAGCATCTGCCCCTTGCCGGGGTCGTTCGTCCTGTCACATTTGTGGTTGCGGGCGCGGGGGATCTGCGTGATCAGGCCGATTTATCTACCGCGGCTATTGTCCGTCCCAACGACACGTCGCCCGATGCCATGCGCGTCAAAGCCGAAACCGTGCTGGATGTCATGGAAGCGCGCCTGGCGGGAATTGGTTGCCACTGGAATCAGGTGGCGCAAGCCAATGTCTATACCGTGGAACCCCTGGATTCCATCATGCAATCCCACCTCCTGCCTCGGCTTGGCACGGCTGCAATACAGGGTGTAAACTGGTACTATAGTCGGCCTCCGATTGCGGGTCTGGCCTATGAAATGGACCTGCGCAGCGTGGGCATGGAATTGCGCATCGAGTAGTCGCGACGCAGGGCCGATCCCTACTTTCAACTGCGCACCGTCTGCACACGTGCGCCGCACGCGCCGCCCGCCAGATGTTCGGCGCGCATTGCCGCCACACATTGCCGCAACAAAGAAAGGAACTGTTGTGCCCACATCACTAGGCCATCTGCTAGACTTTTCCGATCAGGTTGCGATTGTCACTGGCGCTAGCCGGGGCATCGGCAAAGCAACCGCACGCCTGCTGGCCCAGGGAGGCGCGTCCGTTGCGCTGGTCTCCCGCTCCCAGGCGGATCTGGAACAAACTGCCCACGAATTAACCGAAGCCGGCTGTCGCTCCGACCGACTCCTTCCCATCGCGGCGGATATGGCCGATGTGGACCAAATCCAACACATGGTCGATGCGGTGACCGCGCGCTGGTCGCGCGTCGATATCCTGGTCAACAATGCGGCACTCATGCAGGGCGGCCCCTATTCCGAGATTGACCTGGCCGACTGGCAGCGCCTGATCGACGCCAACCTGACCGGCGTGTATGCATGTGTGCGCGCGGTTGCTCCCGGCATGCAGGCGCGCAGGTTTGGTCGCATCATCAACATCGCGTCCATCAGCGGCCAGACAGGCGGCGTTTCGGGTGGCGTACACTATGCCACGACCAAAGGCGGGCTGATTGCCATGACCAAAACCCTGGCCCGCGATTTAGCGCCGGATAACGTCACCGTCAACGCCATTGCACCGGGCCAGATCGATACCCGTCCGGGTCAGCGCGATAGCGAAGCCATGCAGCGCGTCGTGCGCATGATCCCCCTGGGGCGACTGGGCGCAGCCGAAGACATTGGCTATGCCGTACTCTATCTGGCATCGCCCCTGGGTGCCTATGTCACCGGGGCCACGCTGGATGTCAACGGCGGTATACTCAAGCGATAGCGGCATACCCAAGCCATAGTCGCCAAACCGTTAGTTGCAGCAATAGCTACAGAGAATATTTACAGAGATAACCAATAGCGTGAATGGATTTTCGCACGATTCGACAGTTGATCATCCCCTGCCCCAGCACACAATCGAGCCGCGCCCCGGTACATGGTCGCCCGCCCGATTTGCAGAATGGGATTGGGCACAACTACGGCCCCTGCCCACACTGCAACGCGCCGACGGGTATGGTGCTGTCCAATTTCCTACCGAAGTGCGGGTGTGCGCCGATGCCAGCGCGCTCTACACCTGTTTCGATTGCCAAGACAACCACATCTGGGGAACCCTCACCGGACGCAATGCGCCGATCTACACCGAAGAAGTAGTCGAAATTTTCATTGCGCCGGGCACCGCCACACCCCAGATCTATTACGAATTCGAGCTTTCGCCCAATGGCACGCTGCTCGATCTGCGGATCGACAGCCCCAATGGCAACCGCCAGGGCATTCACGTAGATTCCAAATGGGATTGCGGCCAGGTAGAATGGGCCGCCCAGCGCGATGATGACAACAATCATTGGCGCGGGCTGCTGGTATTGCCGTGGCGTTCGATCTGCGAAGCCGACGAAGTACCCACTGCATGGCGCGCCAACTTCTACCGCATCGAACGCCCTGCCAACGCCGAACCAGAATTCAGCAGTTGGTCGCCAACCCTGACAAACCCGCCCGATTTTCATCGTCCGGCGCGGTTCGGCACGCTCCACTTTCAACCTGAAATGGGGGATACATCCACCGCATGACTACCGCAATGAACACAGCAATGAACACCGAAAAAATTCTACTGGATACGGATATTGGC
>JBBDIO010000287.1:0-11033 GCA_040880365.1 Litorilinea sp. | reverse complement strand
AAAAATTGAACGAGGAAACGGCAATTGCCGTGTAGGCAGAGCGGGCATAGGGACCCAGGTCGAAAAAGCGCCGGATTGCCCCGGCACTGGATGGAATGGGCGATGCTGGGGGGATGCCCGACAAGGGACCGAGCGGCACGGGCGCGCTGCCTGCCGGGGGGAGTGTGCGGAATACTAATGCCATGATCGCCATGCCCGCGCCCAACAAATAGAACGGTGCGCGCCAGCCGGCATTGGCAATCAACAACCCTACCAGCGACAGGCCCACGATGCCGGTCAGTGCCCATGTATATTCCAGCATACCCAGCCCCCGCGCGCGCCGTGTGTAGGGCAGGCGTGCGCTAAGATAGGCCTGCATATTGGGCAGAAAAGAAGCCATGCCCAGCCCCATGAGCACCATGCCCGGGGCCGCGCCCATGACACTATTGCTGGAGCCAACCCAAAAGAGGCCGACCGCATTGGCGAGCAAGCCAAACTGCATGATCAGCCGGTAGCCAAAGCGGTCGGCGAGCGCGCCAAAGAGCGGCGCGGTGATGCCGATTGCGCTGCGCAGGCTGACCAGACGCCCCATTTCTACCACGCTGGCATTCAACCCAATGGCAATGATGGGCAGGAAGGGATTGAACATCTGGGTGGCAATATCCCAAACCAGGCGCGCCGACATGGCAACGCTCATCAGTTTGCGGAAGGATATGTCACGCGGGGTGGTGGGAGTGGACTCCATGTGCCGCTCGGCTCCTGTCGGGGGTGTTAGCTGCGCGTCACGGCGCGGTTTCTACACGCCGCACTTCGGCAGCAGGCGGCGGGAAAAAGACAAAGGTGAGCGGGTCGATCTCCTCATTGAAGAGGACGGATGTGAAACGGACATGGCGGGCCGAGCTATCGCGGAAGCCCAACGGATAGCTATAGCGGTTATCTAGCCAGACATGCAACGGACCCGGCGGAAAGGCCGGATCGCCGTTGGGTACAACGAGTTCGATATGGCGCACGCGCCGCCCCGCCACGCTTTCCTGTCCCAGATCGTTGAAGGGATAATCGGACTGAAGGGCACGGAGGACGGCTACGGGCACCCGTTCGAGAATAGAGCCTGCGCCCGACGCGCCTGCCATCTCGGGATTGTAGCCGCTGCGATCCACGACGGTCGCCATTGCCAGCGACGGCGAGTAGACCCAGCCTTCGGTTTCGTTGAGCACTACGATTACACCGCTAAATGCGCTTGGCCCCACCTCGGTTTCCGTGCGCAGGCGGTTGGGGCGTTCGGCCCAGAGCTGTTGTTGCAGCGTGATGCCCTGGGCCGAAATATCCAGCACACCCTGCACCGTAGACATGCGCGCCAGGTTGTCTTCCATGTCGGCGGCGAGCTGGTCTGCGGTCAATGGGCGATTGCACGCGGCGAGGACAAAGATCTGCAACAGGAGCATACACGCGACAAGCCAGCCGCGGGGCGTGCCCGTTCGTTTGAGTAAAATTGAATACATGGTGATCCGATTGTTGTGTGATGCTGCCGCCGCCTGCCTGCATACTGCTTGCTTACATTCAGCCTGCCTACATCCAGATGCGGGGCGGGGCGTCGGCATATTCGTCGTCGTTGGTTTCTGTGGGATCGGTGCCGCCGATAATCCGCGGCTTGGTGGTTGGGGTCGGCAGCCGGGTTCGTTGGGGGCGGGTCGGCGGATTGCGGCGATGGTCGCTCTGCGCACTGCGCGTGGCTTCGTTGGCGTATTCGTCTGCATAGTCGTCGATAGTTTGATCCGCGCCTGCGCTGGGTTCGGGTTGATTGGGCGTTTGGCCGGTGAGCACCTGTCGCCCCTGCGAGCCGCCCAGGTCGGGTCCCAGTACGCCCGCTTCTTCCAGTTGATCCACCAGGCGACTGGAGCGGCTATAGCCGATGCGCAGCTTGCGCTGGAGCAGGCTGACCGAGCCACGGCCTGCCGCCTCCACAATGCCCACGGCTTCGTCGAAGAGGACGTCACGGTCGGCGCGGCTCTGCATTTCTTCGACTTCGGCCAACAAATCTGTGCCAAACAGATCGGGCTGGTGCGGGCCTGGATCACTGTAGGCCGCGCTGCCCACGGCATCTTCATGCGCGGCAGGCACAGCGGCGCCAGTGTCGACGGGTTTCTGTTCCAGCGTTGCGGCGCTGGGATCGGTCGCAACCTGGCCGGCAGTCTCGGTATCAGCAGCGTCGGCCTGCCCTGTCTGCGCGCCCTGGGCAGTGCCCGCCGCACTGGAAGGACCTTCCAGCGTGCGGAAGCCTTTCCAATAGCGCACCACGCGATTGATCTCTTCATCATCCATGAATGCGCCCTGCAAGCGTTCCACTTTGCTGGCGTCGGAGCGCATACTGAGCATGTCGCCTTTGCCCAACAGCCGTTCGGCGCCGGGCATGTCGAGAATCACGCGGCTGTCGATCTGGCTGCTCACCGCAAAGGCAATGCGTGCCGGGAAGTTGGCCTTGATCAGTCCCGTGATGACATCGGTCGATGGCCGTTGCGTGGCAACGATCAAATGAATGCCCACTGCACGCGCCATCTGCGCCAAGCGGCAGATATGCTTTTCCACCTCTTCGGGCGCGGCCATCATGAGATCGGCCATTTCATCCACGATTACCACGATATAGGGGAGCGGCTTTTCGTTGCGTTTGGTCAGATAGGCGTTGTAGCGTTCCAGATCGCGCGCGTTGACCTTGCTGCACAACTGATAGCGCCGTTCCATTTCCTTGACTGCCCAGAACAGCACTTTGGCGGCTTGTTCCACGTCTGTGACCACCGGGCTGAGTAGATGGGGAACCCCGTTGTATACGCTCAATTCCACCATCTTGGGGTCAATCATGAGAAAGCGGAGCGAGTCGGGCGTATGGGTCATGAGCAGACAGGTGACGATGGCGTTGATGCAGACCGACTTGCCCGAACCGGTCGCGCCGGCAATCAGCAGATGGGGCATACGCGCCAGATCGGCAACTACTGGTTGCCCCTTGACATCTTCGCCCAAGGCGATGGGCAGTTTGGCCTTGATGGTCTGGAAGGCTTCGCTCTCCATGAGTTCTTTGATGCCTACCACGTTGCTTTCGGTGTTGGGCACTTCGATACCCACATAGGATGTGCCGGGAATGGGCGCTTCGATACGCACGCTGGGGGCAGCTAACGCTAATGCCAGGTCGTTCGCCAGGCCGGCGATTTTGCTGACTTTGACTTTGACGCGCTGGGCTTCCCCGCGGATGGTACGCTCTACATAGCCCGGCTTGATCAGATATTGGGTGACTGAAGGCCCTTTGTACGCGCCTTCAAAATCTGCCGGTACGCCAAACAGGGCCAGTGTTTCCTGAATCATGCGCCCCTGTTTGCGGATCATATCGTCGGAATCGACCCGGCGTTCCCAGTTGTTCAGCGTGTCGTTGAGACTGGGCAGCCGCCATTCCTGTGCGCCGCCGACGATGCGGGGGGTGAGCAGCGACGGTTCGCCATGCCCGGCTGCGCCCGATAGCGGCTTGACCGCAGCGACTGCGGTCGTGGCAGCCGTTGTGGTCGCAGAGGCAGGCTTCTGGGTCTGCGCTGCCCCGCGTATTGGTTCGGCGCGTGTGGCGGGCGGGTCGGGCTGGACCAGATTGGAAGCCGGCGGCGGGCTATAGGAAGGTTCCACATAGGTGCGTGGCGGAAACCAGCGTTCGCGCACGCTTTTCCACCAGGGCAATATGCCGCTGGGCACAGGTACCGTGGTGTGCTGTCCACTGGATAGGGGGGGCGGAATGGTGGGCTGGGCGCGCCACTCCTGATAGGACGCCCAGCCGTTGCTCAAAGCCGCGCCCAGCACGCGTGCGGTTTCCTGGGCAGCATCCAGCAGCAGGCGGTCGGTGAGCAATACAATCCCAATGATCGCGCTGAATGAGACCACCGACCACGCAGCCCATACGCCCAGGGCTTCGATCATTAGCGAAGCCAGGAACCCGCCGATCAAACCACCGGCGGCCCCCACAGAGTCGCGAAGCAAGAGGGTTATGCCCGTGACATAGGTGAGAAAGAGCAGCGCAAATGCGGCAGGGCGTTGCCAGGGCAGGTCGGGCATCTGTTCGATGGCACGGATCACAAACCAGAGGCCCAGGACCCCTGTGACCAGGGGGAAGCCCCACACGCCCAGGCCAAACAGCATAGAAAGCCACTGAATCCAGGCGCGGGTCAACTCGCCGCGGTTGCCCAGCAGGCTGAGGAGCGTGAAAGCTGACAGGAGAATCAGGATGATCCCCGCGACTTCGGCGCGAAAGAGCGCGTTGGTCACGTCGTGCAGCAGGGATTGTTTTCGTTTGGTACGCCGCGTGCGCTTTCGTTGTGCCATGATTGATCCGATAGGTACGAACAAACGTTCACATGGATTATACCATGTGCGCCAAGGCCGCTGCAAGGCGATTCGGCCCGGTTAATTTTCGGCCCGTACGCGAAAGGGACGCCGCAGCTGCCTGCGGCGTCCCTGATAGTACAGACGGAAATTGGCGCAAATCGTTGCGCTATACTTCCATGACTAGCGGTAGAACGATGGGTCGGCGCCCGACTTCTTTGTAGGTGAAGGAGGCCAGCGCTTCTTTAATGCGTTCTTCCATCACTTGCTGCGGTGCCTTTTTCTTGATCGTCTTCATGACGACTTCTCGCGCGCGTTTGATAAGATCATCGTTTTCGCGCATGTAGACAAAGCCGCGCGAGATGATTTCCGGCCCGAAGAGAATTTCGCCGTCGAATTCATCCAGGGCGAGAATGCAGACGATGAAGCCGTTTTCGCTGAGGTGGCGACGGTCGCGCAGGACGACAGTGCCGATATCGCCAATGCCCAGACCGTCGACGAAGACGTGCCCAGCCGGCACCTTTTCGCCGCGTCGCCCCTGTATGGCGTCGCCTTTGCCAAACTTGCCAAACTCCACGACTTCGCCGTCTTCGACCACATAGACATTTTCCTTGGGGACGCCGACCTGTTCGGCCAGACGCCCGTGGAGCACCAGGTGGCGATATTCGCCGTGTACGGGGATGAAGAATTGGGGACGGGTGAGGCCGAGCATGTGCTCGTAGTCTTCGCGGCCACCGTGCCCACTCACATGTACATCGCCAAACTGATAGTAGACGACATCCACGCCCTGGCGGAAGAGATTATCGACGGTGCGGTTGAATAGTTCCTCGTTGCCGGGGATGGGCATGGCGCTCAGTACAACCGTATCGCCCTCGCGCAGCGTGATCTGGCGATGGTCGCCCAGGCTCATGCGTACCATAGCGCTGGTCGGCTCGCCCTGGCTACCCGTGGCGACCACGACGACTTCGCTGGGCGGCAGGCTTTCCATTTCGCCCGGTGTCAAGAGTTCGTCTTGGGTCACATCGAGATAGCCCAATTGAATGGCGATCTTGACATTGTTGACCATAGAACGACCAATCATGCCGACGCGTCGGTTGTGGCGGCGCGCGGCGTTGATAATCTGCTGCACGCGGCCCAGATTGCTGGCAAAGGTGGAAAGCAGCACACGGCCTTCGGCGTTGGCAAAGACCCGGTCGAACATACTCTCTAATGTGCGTTCGCTAGGTGTGCTGCCATGTTTTTCGGCGTTGGTGCTATCGGCCATCAGCAGGAGTACGCCTTCGTCGCCCCATTTGCGCAGCTTGTCGGATTCGGTGGGACGGTCATCGACCGGCGTGGGATCGAAGCGATAGTCGCTGGTATGGATGACGCGGCCTGCCGGGGTATCCACGGCGATCCCAAAGCTGTCGGGGAAGCTGTGGCTGGTATGGAAAAAATCGACCGTGAACGGTCCCAGTTTAATGGTGTCATCGACGGTGATGGTCTTCAACTCGGCGTCGTTGAGCAATTTGTGCTCGCGCAGCTTGTTTTCCAGCAAGCCCAACGTGAGCGACGTCGAGTAGATCGGCGCTCTCAGGCCCTGGTCCATAACATAGGCCAGCCCGCCAATGTGATCCTCGTGACCGTGGGTCAGGATAATGCCGCGTACCCAGTCCAGACGATCCAGCAGGTATTGGGTTTCGGGGATGACGATATCGATCCCGTGCATATCGACGTTGGGGAACATTAGCCCAACATCGACTACCAGAATATTTTCCCCCGATTCCAGCAGCAGCATATTCTTGCCGACTTCGCCGAGGCCACCCAGGGGGATGACTCGCAGCAACGGCGCGTCGCTACCGGATGCGCCATTTCCAGACGCGTTCGACTGGGCCTGTCGCCCAGGCTTATCTGTTCGTGCCATTTCTTCTCCTTTTATCGAGGCGCGGCTGTATGTGCGCACGCCCACTTAATGATGCGTTCGATATTCGCGCCAAACGTTCTGCTTTCGTGCTCGAAAACAGCCCAATTGATTCCGAAATCTGATCATATATCCAACTGGATATTCAACGATTGAATATCTCTTCTCTATCTGGCCTACCACTATATAAGAACAGGGGACTCGCGTTCGCCCTGTTAATATGTCATTTTTGGTGTCGCCTGCCACGTCCTGTACTGCCGGGCGATTCGCCCTCTTGCAGCTGGGCAATAAGCGGCGGCAACTTTGCCATATCTTCTTCAAACGCCTTGCGCCACGGCGGATTGCGCAGGGCGGCGGCGGGATGAAAAAATGGAATCGCGATGCGCCCCTGTCCAATATCCTTGATCTGACCGTGGATTTTGGTAATCGCCCCGCCGGGAAACCAGCGTTGCATACTAATCCGCCCCAGCGTGACGATGATGCGCGGATCGATCAATTCGATCTGGCGTTCCAGATAACGGGAACAGGCGTGCAGCTCTGGCGGTAGCGGGTCGCGATTGTTGGGCGGGCGACATTTTACCACACTGGTAATAAAGACGTCGCGGCGGTCAATTCCATACGCCGCAAACATTTCGTCGAGAAATTTGCCGCTGCGGCCAATGAACGGTCGCCCCTGCAAATCCTCTTCCCGGCCCGGTCCTTCTCCGATAAACATTAACACACTTGTCAAGCTTCCTTCACCCGGTACCGTGTGGGTACGGGTGGCGGCCAAATCACAGAGTTGACAGGTGCGGATCGCAGCATGGACTTCTGCCAGTTCTGCGGCGGCGTCTGTGGAAATCTGCGATTGGTCAGCCTCTGTTTTCGCCATCACACCACTATCTACCTACTTTTGCACGCAGCACACTGTGCGCCTGTGCCCTGCACCGGACTTTTGCTTGCACGCTCTGGTACGCGGCAACGCTTCATGCCGGCCATCGTGCCGACAGTCCTTTGCATGTCCCTATACGTTATATATTCAAGATATGTTCCCGGCATATATAACGTTACGATTATAGCCCACTGTTTTAGCCATGTCGAAATTATGGTTAACGGGCGCAATAAACGGGTAGTGAGCCTGGGGCGGATTGGGATTATCGGTTGGGTCATGGTGTGTAGGTCAGCGCAACTCCGCCTGAATCACGGCACAAGGCAGGGTGAAGGAATGGCTCCCCGCGCCGAGATTGAAGTGGCGGCACACTTCGTCGGGCGCGCCGTCGAAAAGATTGCGAATGGTTTGGGTTTCCCCTGGGGGCGTCTGCATCCGTGTGATCCAATCGTCGAATTCAATCGCCAGATCCCAGGTGTAGATGGGCTGGGCGGCAAAACCGGCCTCGTCAAACATGCGCACCCACTGGGCTATGCTGTGGTCACGAATGTGCGATGGGTCGCGCAGGAGTTCGATTGCCTGGAGGTGGGTATCGTAGACGAAATCGTCCAGCGAGACGACATCGACCAGAAAGACCCTGCCGCCGGTTGGGGCCAGGATACGCTGGAACGCCGCCAGTGCTGTGGGGGGATGGGGCCAGTGGTGCGCGCTGAAACGCGAGACGACGGCGTCGATTGGGGCAGGCGTGGCTGTGGGGAATGCTGCGGAAATTATGGTGTCCAGCGTTTCGACGTCGCCCTGGATGAAGCTCACATTGGTCGCGCCGCGCTCTGTGCAGACCCGTTCCGCCTGTTGTAGCATGGCGGACGAGAGATCGACGGCGAGGACGGCTTTGACGTGCGGTGCGACATGGGCGGCGGTGTGGCCTGCGCCACAGCCCGCATCGATGACGGTTTCATGGCCCTGGAAGTTCGCGGCCTGGAGCAGGTGCGCGAATTCGGGTCCCTGGGCATGTACCTGGCTGGTGCGATAGCCGTCGGCAGTTTGGGAAAATTGGGTATTTACTTTGGATTTTGCGCTGGGCGCATCCTGGGTTGGTTGGGTCATAATCTTCTCGATTCAATTCGTATAGCGAATGGTGTAATTTGTGAAAACGGGTGCTGGGATGGGTCTTGTCCCGGCTAAGCCTTGCCCCGACTACATCAGCGCGTGTTCGTGGATGGGCACGGGTGTGACCCAATGGACATAGTCGGGATCCTGGCCGCTGACGATGCGCAGGAAGTGCTCACGCAATTGGGCGGTGATAGGGCCAACGCCACCATTGCCGATGGGTCTGTGATCCAGTTCGCCAATGCCTTCGATCTGCACACCTGTGCCGCATAAAAAGGCTTCGTCGGCATAGTATACTTCCGAGCGGTCGATCTCGCGCATTTCCAGTGGCAGCCCAAGTTTCTGGGTGGCGATTTCGAGCAGGGCGTCCAGTGTGATGCCTTCCAGCACATTGGCCGAGCGCGGCGGTGTAACCAGTGTGCCGTTGCGCACCATCACAAAGTTGGCGGCGCTGGCTTCGGAGACGTGTCCCGACTGATCCAGCACCAGGGCTTCGTCATAGCCGTTGAGCACGGCTTCGGTCTTGATTAGCGCGCTGTTCATATACGCGCCGATGAGCTTGCCGCGGGGCGGGATTGCCAGATCATCTATGCGCCGCCAGCTACTTACGCCCACACGGATGGCGTCGGCGCCGGAGAGATAGCGTCCCATGGGCACGCTGAAAATTGCCAGCCCATCATGCAGATCGTGTAATTGTACACCCAACCGCTCATCGGACTTGTAGATGATGGGGCGAACGTAGCTGTTCTCGCGCCAGGCTTCCATGCCCAGCAGTTGCAGCACAATGGCCGCCAGCGAGTCGGGCGTATGGTCGATCTGGGCCATGAGCAGCTTGGCACTGTTGAGAAAGCGCACCATGTGGTCGCGCAGCCGGAAAACCAGCAGCTGTTCAGATTCGGCGTTCCAATAGGCGCGCACGCCGCCGAAACAGCCGGTTCCATAGTTGAATGAATGGGTCATAATGCTGACGCGGGCGTCGTCGATGGGGCAAAAATCGTCGTGGAAATAGGCAAAGCGGGTCATGGTACGGTCTCCAAAGATAGTAAATAATTCAGAATAGGGGCCGATAAACGGGTCCGGCAAATGGGGAGCGGGTGGATTGAATAGCTGAATTCCCGGCCCGATTTCACCAGCTGCTACACAAGCGGTCGCCACCCCGCAGGTATGGGATAGATGCCTGTATCCAGACGTTCCCGGACGAGCGCGGCTAGCGTATCGACCGCGGCATTGATGGTTTCGGGCGTTGGTTCGCCAAAGCAGATACGCAGATGGCGACCGGCCTGGGGCTGTGCCATGAAAACTTCGCCGGGAGAAAAGGCAAAGCCCTTTTGCACGCACGCATGGTGGAGATCGGCGAAATTGCCCCGTGGCGGCAAGGTGAGCCAGACACACAGCCCCCCGCGCGGCTCGGTCCAGGTTGCGCCGTCGGGCATGGTACGGTCCAGCGCGTTCAGCAACGTATCGCGCCGCTGGCGATAGAGCGGCAGGACGCGGCGCAGATGGCGCTTGGGGCCGTCGCTGCGCAAATAGCCGGCCAGGGCACGCTGGAGCAGTGGCGGGCTGCACAGGTCGATGGCCCGGCGCAGGGATGCCAATCGGCTGTGCAACGAGGACGGCGCAATCACATAGCCCAGGCGCAGCCCCGGCGAAAGCAGCTTGGAAAAGGAACCCACATGCACTACGTTATCCCCGCTGTCGAGTGCGTGCAGGGCAGGCGGTATCTCCTCGGCATAGGTTAGCCGCGCGTAGATATCGTCTTCGACAATCAGAAATCCGTGTTTTTCGGCGAGGGCCAGCAGCGCGTGGCGCTGTTCCACGGGAAGCGAGGTACCCCCAGGATTTTGATAGGTGGGAACCAGGTAGAGAAAGCGCGGGCGTGTCTGGATGACCAATTGTTCGACCTGATCCAGATCCAGCGCGCCACAAGCATCCAGCGGCACACCCAGCGGCTGCACGCCATAGCTGCGCAACGTGTGCAGCATCCCCAGATAGGTAGGATCTTCCACCAGGACGGTATCACCAGGGCGGCACAGAATCTGGGTGACCAGCGAAAGTCCCTGGGTGACACCCGCCACGACCAGCACTTCGTCGGGGTCGACTCGGAGGCCGCGATCTGCCAGATATTCGGCGATCTGCACGCGCAGCGCGGGGTCGCCTTCGGAGGCGGCATATTGCCAGACGCTCGCGGCTTCGGCGGGGTCGGTGGAGATGTGGGTGGCGAATTCTTCCACCGGAAAGAGACGCGGATCGGGTGAGGCCGAGGCCAGAGAACGCAGCCCTACGGCGTTTCCTACCTGGAGCAGGTCGTTGATGTAGCCATCGGGCGTCAGGTTGACTTCGGGGCGGTGGCGCATGATTTGCGGGCGTGTATGGGCTGCGACAAATGTGCCACGTCCTACCGTCGATTCGGTCCAGCCGGCACTTTGCAGCTCGGCATAGGCGTTTTGCACGGTTAGCCGGGTGACGCCCAGCTCGGTCGCCAGCCGGCGCACGGTAGGCAGGCGACTTTCTGCGGGCAGGCGTCCCGCGCTGATATGGGTCTTGATCTGTTCGGCAATCTGCCGATAGACGGGCACCGTAGAATTACGGTCGAATGCGATGTCCATAGTCACTTTGTCTTGTGCGTGGCGTTCTGTTTTGCGGTTGGGGCGACTGATTGCAGGAATTGTACTAGGTCAAATCGCGTGGGGCAAGGGACAATGTGCCATATTTGAGTAGGTCAATCGCGCGTACGCGGCGGTTGGACCCGATTGGGCGGCGTATTTGGGGCAAGGGCGGGGCAAGGGCGGCGATGTGCTGCTGGTCGCCACCGCCGGCGTCGATACG
>JBBDIO010000286.1:0-11057 GCA_040880365.1 Litorilinea sp. | reverse complement strand
GGCGGGGCGCACCACCGCGGTAATCCCCTACTATTCCTACGCGCGCTCCGACAAGAAAGATGCGCCGCGCATTTCCATTACAGGACGCCTGATAGCCGACCTACTCCAGACCGCGGGCGCCAATCGCGTGCTCACCATGGACCTGCACGCAGCCCAGGTACACGGCTTCTTTTCGGTGCCGGTAGATCACCTGACCGCACTGCCCACCATCACCGACTACATCAAGGGCAACTACGATCTGTCGCAGGCGGTGGTGGTAGCGGCAGACGCAGGCGGCGCGCGACGCGCCAATGTGGTGGCCTCCCGGCTCAACGTGCCGCTTGCCATCATCGACAAGCGCCGTATCAACGATACCAAGGTCGAACAGAACTTTGTGGTGGGCGAAGTGCGTGACCGCGACGCCATCATCGTGGAAGATGAAATCGCCACCGGCACCACGTTGGTACACAGCATCAACACCCTGCACGCCGCGGGCGCACGGCGCATCATCGCCGGCGCGACGCATCCCATCCTGTGTGGCAAGGCCGTGGAAAATCTCGCAGATTCGCCCCTGGTCGAGCTGATTGTGGCCAATACATGCCACATTCCCGACCATAAACGCTTTCCCAAACTGACCGTGCTTTCGGTCGCGTCGCTATTGGCCGAAGCCATGCGCCGCATCCACACCGGCGAAAGCGTGGGCGCACTTTTCACGTAATTGGTACAAATAACCGAATGCTGCAAGCGCGACCTGGTTCAAAAAAAAGAAAAATGCCTGTAGCGTGTGCTGTGCGATAATAAACCGCGCACACACGCTACAGGCATGATTAAATCTGTAAAACGCTCGCCCCTCGGCCTATCCGCGCTTAATCCTCCGTATCTTCGTCCTCAGAATCTGCGTCCTCTGCCTCTGCGTCCTCATCAGTTTCCGCAGCTTCTTCCGCAGATTCTTCGGGCGCATCCGTAGCCATCTCGATCACTTGTCCGTCGCCATCGACCACCTGCACCGGGCCAAGCGCTTCCAGCTGGGGCAGCAGCGTCGCGACATCGCCCACCACAATGATAATCGGCGCGGCGCTGATATGCTCCTCGGCCGCGGCGCGCGCCATTTCGGGGCTAACCTCGGCAATGCTGCCCATGTAGGTGTTCAGTTCTTCAATGGGCACGCCGGTGAGCCGGCGCGTAGCCAATTGGCTGGCAAACGACGCGGGCGTTTCCAGCGAAAGCGCGAAGTTGCCTTCCAGCTTGCCCAGGGCTTCTGCCAGTTCGTCTTCAGAAATCGGCTCGCTGCGCATCCGTTCCATCTCATAGAGAATCTCCTGCACCGCGTTGGCCGTATTGGCCGGATCAAATGCACCCAGCGCACGGAACGAGGCCCGGTCGTTGGGGCGGGCGAAACGGCTATAGACGCCATAGGTATAGCCCTTGTCCTGGCGCAGATTCTTCATGAGCCGCGAGGAAAATCCACTTCCCAGCACGGTATTGACCACTTCCAGCGCATAGCGGTCGGGGTGTCGCGCGTTGATGGCAAGATTGCCCACCTGCACTGTAGATTGCTGGGCGCCGGGGCGATCCACCAGATAGATGACCGACGTGTCCGCGGGTTCGGCTTCTGGATAGTCCAGATAGTCGGGCGTTGCGCCTGGCGCCCAGAAACGGAATGCGCGCGCGGTCTCGGCCTGGGCTTCCTCCAGCGTGAGATCGCCCACAATAATCAGCAGCGCATTGCCGGGGCGATAGAACGTGCGGTGAAACGCGCGCACATCGTCGCGCGTCAGATTGGCCGCGGTTTCGGGTGTTTGCAAGTAGCCATAGGGATGTCCCTGGAACGCAACCCGACTGAACTGGCGGTTCGCCATGCTATCGGGATCCACGGCATCCTGCTGCAAAAATGTGAGTGTGCGGGCCTGGCTCACCTCAAATTCGCGCTGGGGGAAGGTAGGCCGGCGCACCACATCGGCCAGCAACGTAAAGGCCAAACGCGTGTCCGGGGTAGGCACACTGGCCGCCACCACCGTCCATTCCAGTGCCGCCGATGCCGAAATGGAGCCGCCCGCCGATTCGATGGTTTCGGCAATCTCGGCGCCGCTCCGCAGGAAAGTCCCCTTGGTAATCAGATCCACCATCAGCCCCACCACACCCTGCTTGTCGGCGGGCGCAGCCTGCTCGCTGCCGCCCACAACCATCTGCAACTGCACCTGGGGCACTTTGCTCTGTTGCACAAAAATCACTTCCAGCCCGTTATCCAGCTGAAATGTTTCAAAATCGGGGAAATTAGTCTGCAAGTCGCCCAACGAATCGGGCACTTCCGTGCGCCGTACCACGCCATCGGGCAGCGCGGCCAGCGCATCTTCATCCAGCGTCACAATGCGCGCAGCATCCACCGGTTCCGGCGTCACAGGCAACTCTTCTACCAACGCACCAGGATATTCCGGCGTCTCGGCTTCGCCGCTGTTCAACACCTTTTGCAGACTCGCGGGGCGGTCGCACAGATATTCCTGGGCCACGCGCTGAATGTCCTCAAGCGTCACCGCTTCATAGAGCGCCCATTCGGCCACCAGACTGTCCGGCTCGCCAAAGGCCAGCGCATAGTCCTGCAACCACTCTGCCGTCTGGCGCACCGTGCTGCGATAATCGCCCAGAATGTAGGTCAGCGTCTGGGTTTTGGCACGATTCAGTTCTTCGGCGGTGACACCCTCGGCGCGAATCTGGTCGATCTCATTGTGCAACAGCGTCAACATGGGATCCAGATCTTCGCCCATGTTAGGATAGGCCGCAGCATAGAACAGACTACCACCGATGCGAATATCCAGCCCCGCGAATGCGCTGGCGGCGAGGCCCGCTTCCAAAATGTTCTGCTCGATGCGGCTGCTGCGTCCGCTGGAAAGAATGCTGGTGAGCAAATCCAGCGCATAAAAATCCGGTTCGCCCACCGGCGGGCCGACGACCGTGAGCGCATAGCGCGGAATCTGGGCCTGGGCATCGATGATCACTTCCTGCGTGCCCACGGCGCACCCGCGGGCATCCACATCCAGAATGGGAAATTCGGCGGGCATGGGATAGCGATCCAGCGCCGAGCTAACCGGCTCGCCCGCGGGAATCGGCCCAAAATAGGCTTGCACCAGGGCCTGTGTTTCCGCCACATCAATATCCCCGGCAATCACCAGCGTGGCATTGTTGGGCACATAGTATCGATCGTGGAAGGCGATGACTTCCTCCAGCAAAGATGTCGTCAGTTCTTCCATCAGGCCAATCGGCGCGCGTTCATAGGGAAACCACCCAGCCATCGCCTGGAGAAACAGGCGTTGATTGGCCTGTCCATAGGGCGGATTCGCCACCCGCTGATTATACTCCTCTACAATCACCGCGACTTCGGTCTCAACAGCTTCCTGGGTCAGATTCAGCGCGGCCAGCCGGTCGCTTTCCATCCACAACAACCGCGGCAAATGATTGGCCGAGGCGACCATCCAATAGACCGTCTTGTCGTTGGTGATGTAGGCATTGGTCTGCGCGCCGATGGCATCCAGCAACAGATCCCAGGTGCCGGGTTCGATATTCTCCGTGCCCCCAAACATGAGATGCTCGAAGAGGTGGGCAAAGCCCGACCGGCCTTCGGGATCGTCGGCGCTGCCCACCCGATAGGTGATGTTGGTCGTGACCACGGGCGCCGACGCGTCGGGCGCGAGCACGACACGCAACCCGTTTTCCAGATAGTAGTCCACCACGTCCAGCGCATAGTCCGCGACATCAATCGCCGGCACATCAGAGGCAGCATCGCTATCTGTGCTGGTTTGGGCATAGAGCACCGGCGTCGGCGTCAATGTCCCCAACAGCGCGGGCAGAATGAGACTGGCTATCCACAAAATGGTCAGTTTACGCATGTATCAAATCTCCCGATTCCAAACCTATGTAGCCTCAATAAATTCGACATTCACACTCAACATTGCGATTCAACATTCACAGCCGGTCACGCGTCAGCCGCAAGCCAGGCCGGCGGCGATTCACCGACTCGATTGGCCCAGATTGCGCCAAATCGCGTGCCACACTGGCGGCGCACCGTCAACAAAAGCTCGCGCGCGGTCGCGGCGTCCTCGGCATACCCCAGCTCCAGCAAAGTCGAATAGGCGCGCCACGCAGGCAGCAGCGCATCTCCAATCGACTCGCCAATCGAATCGCCAACAGCATCGGCAACAGCATCGGTTTCATCCTGTCCGTCGCCCGGCGCAGCGGTTGTAGAAAGGGCCGCCGCGAGGGCTGTGCGCGCCGTGTTGATGCGAATGATGGCAGCCCCGCGCGCATCGCCCAGCGTCTGGGCATGTTCCAATGCCTGGGAAAAAGCCGCCTGTGCCCCGGTTAGATCGCCCTGGCTTGCCAAAAGATTGCCCAGCAAATGCCAGGTAGCACCCAATGCCTGTCGGTCGCCCAGGCGCGTAAACACGGTCAGCGAATCTTGCAACAGTTCGGCAGCTTTATCAGATTGCCCTCCATTGCGCAGAACATCGGCCAGCGCATTTTGGGCCAACCCAATGCCGCGCGGATCGCCTAATTCCCGATGCGTGTGCAAGGCCGCTTCGGCAAAGCCCAGGGCCTCTTGCCAATGGCCTGTGCGCAGATGGACCGTAGAGAGTGCGCTCTGCGTCACAGCCACCCCGCGTCGCTCGCCCAACTGCTCATAACTGCGCAACGCGGCCTGATAGAGCGTGCGCGCCGCGGCGGCTTCGCCCAATTGCAGACGCACAAACGCCAGCGAACTGCGCGTCACCGCGGCCGAGCGCAGATCGCCCAGCCGTTCCCATTCCTCCAGCGCCGTGGTATAGAGCGCAATCGCCTGGGCAAAGTCGCCCGTGGATTGGACAATATCGGCCATAGAATGGCGGATCACCGCCACACCGCGGCGGTCGCCCATCTGTTCGGCAGTCGCAAGCGCGGCCGCATAGAGTTGCATCGCCTCGTCGAGGCGTCCCATCTGGCGCAACAGCGCGGCCATGCCGTGTTGGGTCACCGCCTGCCCCCGCAAATCCTTCAACTCCTGGGTGGTAGCCAGCGCCGCCTCATACAGCGACAGTGCGGCCCGCGGACGTCCCAACTGCGCGACCAATGCCGCCATCGAACTCTGGGTCGCCGCCACCTCGCGCAGATCGCCTATAGCCTGTTTCGCGGCCAAAGATGTTTCATACAAAGCCAAGGCCGCTTCGGGTTGCCCGCTCTGGCGCAACACATCGGCCAAACCGCTTTGCGTCACCGCCACACTGCGCGCCTCGCCCAATTGCTCTTGAATTGCCAGCGCTTCCTGATAATGGGCCATCGCGGCTTCGGGGTTGCCCACCGCGCCCAGCACATTGGCGCTCAGTGCGAGTGTCCAGGCCCGGCGGCTGCTGTTCCCCATCTTCTCAAAGCGCGCCCGCGCCTGGGCGAACCGATCCAGGGCCTGCATAGGTGCGCCCGTGTGCAGCGCATAGCCGCCTTGCGCGCAGTATACTAGCGCGGCCAGCTCGCTGTCGTCCACCTGGTCGGCAATCGCCGCGGCAGCCTCAATCGCACGTTGTGCGCGCGGCATATCGCCCAATTGCAGATAGACATCGCCCAGTGCCGCCAACGTACTCCCGCGCAACAGCGCGCCGGGGTCGGCAGTTTGGTCGGCGATAGCGCCGGTGAAATTGTCCCTGGCGGGCAGCGCTGCCAGCACCGCGCCATAGTGTTCAATTGCGGCCTGGGGTTCGCCCAGCTTGGTGAGCACATCTGCCAGCAGTTTCTGGGCGCGCGCCGCATCGCGCACAGCGCCGTGGGCCAACCACTGGGCAAGCAGCGTTTCGCATATGGCGCGCGCCGCGGTCAACTGGCCCTTTTGCTCCAGAATCTTGGCTTCGTGCAGATGCCGTGCACGATCTTGCAGGCTATCCGTAAGATCGTCTGTGCATGTGGTCAAATTGCGAGATTGTCCTGACAAATGGGGATTCCCTGGCGCATGGTCCAAAATTCTCCGAGTGTTCGGCGGCGGTTTGATTTTAGCACAGCCACCCCATCCCGAAAACGTGCCGGAAAAACGGCACACACTCTCCAGCGCGGCGCGCCCGCCTCACTCATCTGCATCCAAATTTACCGGCACGCAATGATATCACGCCTGCAACCCAGCAGCGGATGCGTTCGCGCTCGATCTGCTGAACACGTTTCGCTATGCGAATTATCCCATCGCGCCCAGCACACTATATGGCCCACGCAGGTGGGCGCGGCCGATACTCTGTTCGATTTCGCGAATTGCGCTACGAAACGGCTCTAGATCCAGGGCGACTACACGGTTGCGGCGTGCTGGCAGAAGAAAACCGCCGCGCATGGCCTGTGCTGATTTCCACCGCAAGCCATGCGCGGCGGTTTGGTAAGGTTAAATAGAAATAGCCGAAACGATTCCGGCCTACCGAACTCAACTGGTGAAGTATGCACCTCAATATTTTGCAACTAGAACGTCTTCAACCAGATTGTCGAGACGAACCACAGGAATTAAAATTCAATGCGCGATTCGCCGATCTGGTTCTTCGGTCAATCCTCAATGGCCTCAACACCCAGTTGCTCAAGTTGCTTAAGGCCATCCTTCATGGCCTTGAGCACTTCAGGGGCATGACCCTGCCAATCTTTGACTTCCCCTGTGACCCGTAGCGGCGCCCGAGATCGGAATGCTTTTGTAGGATTGCCCCGAAACCGCTTATTGGTCAGATTGGGGTCATCTTCAATCGGTCCCGTCGGCTCCACGCGGTAGATTCTACCGGGACCTGCGCCGGCGGCCAGCTCCGCGCCCCATGTGGCTGCATCCAAAGTACGGGTCAGATAAACGAAGGCTGCCGCCGTCCGCTTACCGTAGTTCGAGCTATAGCCCGGCTCGATCAGATCGCCGGGTTTCAGGTCAGCCCGCGTGCCATGATAAAGCGGCCATTCTGTGACCTCGCCCGTCACCCGCAACGGCGCGCCGGAATAGTATGACATCAATGGGTGGCCTGGAGATTTCCGGCTTGTCAGTTCGGAAGCATCTTGCAGTTCGCCCGTCGGCTCTACGACATAGACTCTGCCAGGGCCTTCACCGTCCCCGATTTCTGCCTCCCATATGGCTTCGTCCAGATTGGAAGCCAGGAAAACATAGGGTGTCATACCGTCCCGCGCATCGACTTCTGCAAGATTGTCGGGAGCAACCAGGTCTCCCGGCCTCAATTCGGCCCGTGTGCCATGATAGAATTGCCTATCACTGAGGTCATTAGTGCTACCGCGAATGCCTTGGTTCATTCTGGATTCTCCCAAACTGCATGGAATTCAATTCCTCGCTCCGCCACTGGTATTCCCAGATCCTCAACTCTACCAGCTTCAAGCGTTCCTTGCATAAAACTGGGCAGACAGTCAGTCAGCGCATAGGGACGCGACTAGGCTGCCACGGCCTGGGCTAGCTCTACTTCGCGGCCTTCGGCCTGGCTGCGGTAGATGCCATCCAGAATGGTCATCACTTGCAGCGATTGCTCGGCAGGCACCGGCGAGGGCAGTCCCTCGGCCACGCAGCGGGCAAACTCCACACATTCCAGGGCATGGGGTTCCATGCTGTCCTGGGTAAGCAGCAGGCTGCGATTGGTCAGTTGCCGGGTTTCGTTGTTAGATTCCATAAATTTGCAGTCGGGCCAATGACAGCCTGCGCCTGTGCCATAGAGCCACATCTGCATATCCTCGCCCGGCGTGTCGTGGTGCAAAAGCCAGCTCACCTCTAGCATCAGCGTCGCACCCGTATCGAAGCGCACCATAGCCGCGGCAAAGTCCTCCACATCCATATCACCCGGCACAGGCACGCGTCCCCACGCCGAAAATGCACCCGGTTGCTTTGCCAGCGGCGCTTTGGCGACACCACTCACCGCCACCGGCGTGGGATTGCCCATGAACCAGAGCGTCAGATCCAGAATGTGCACGCCGATATCAATACATGGGCCGCCGCCGCTATTGCGTTTATAGATAAAACCGGGGCGCGCCGGCAACAGACCGCGCCGCAACTGCCAACTGCGAGCATGGTAAATGTCGCCCATTACACCCGTATCCAACTCGGCCTTCATGGCCTGGGAATCGCCCTTGAACCGAAAATGCTGCGCGGTCATCAGCAGCTTGCCCGACCGATCCCGCGCCTCGATCATCTGGCGGATTCCGGCGGGCGTGGGCGCCAGCGGCTTCTCGCAGATTACATGTTTGCCCGCGTTCAATGCCGCCACCACCAACTCGGTGTGATACATGTTGGGCGTACACACATCAATAATATCGATATCGGGGTCCGAAAAAAGCGCATCGGGATTGCTGGAAAGGCGCGTCACGTTGTGACTACGGCCCCACGTCTCCAGCACCTCGTTAGAAATATCGCTGCCTGCCACCACCTCGGCGTGGAGCGAAGCCTCCCACCCCGGCATATGGGTCTTGGCAATCCCGCCGACCCCGATGACACCTACTTTTAAAGTCGTATCCACAAGCCTAATCCTTCATAGATAGTGTATAGAATAAGTTCAGAGTTCATAGTGTGCGTTGATTTCATCCTGATACGGCGTCGCATCGCCGCGCAACATTTCATCCAGCGTCACGCGCCGGCCCAATTCCGAAGATTCGAGCATGGCAAACGCACACGCCAGATCGCGCAGACCTTCTTCGCCGCTGGTTTCGGGGTCGCGCTTGGCAACAATTGCGCGCAACCAATCCAGTTGCTGAATGGCAAAGGGATCTGTCAATTCCAACGGAAAGAAGCGTTCGCGTTCCTCTGCCGACATATGTTCCTGGAAATAGTCTACAAGGGGCGCACGCACGCCCCGCTCACTCACCAGCTCGCCGCCCAGAATCGCGCCTTCGCTGCCAAAAAAGGCCGGCGCATTGGGCAGGCTCAGTTCACCGCCGTGGCCCGCCCAAGACCAAAGCAATTGGCCCACCGCGTCATTTTCAAAGCCCGCCGTCGCCAAATAGGTATCGTCCACATTGACCCGGATTTCTTGCACCACATTGCCCGCATCATCGCGCTGCCGCCGCACCGACTCAAACGTTTTGGCAACGGCCTGCACCCAGGCAACCTCGCCAAACACATAGCGCAGCATATGAAACTGATGCACGCCGATATCAATCGAGCCGCCGCCGCCCGCCAACAGCTTGTCGTGTCGCCACGGCGTATCCGCCACCACCCGATCGGGCGACCACAGCCCACCCAGCGAGCCGGCGACCGCCATTTGCGGCGCGCCAATGAGACCCTTGCCCACAGCCCACGCCGCCGCGCGCGGCCCCATAGCCTGGCGCACATTTTCAAATGTGCCCAATGTCAACCGCTTTTCGCGCGCCGTCTCCACCATGCGCTGCGCAGCCTTCACACTGATTGCCAAGGGCTTTTGAGTCAACACGTGCATCCCGTGGGCAAAAGCGGCCTGGGCAATCTCATAATGCAGCGCGAGCGTCGTAAAATCATTCACGGCATCGACTACCCCATCCGCCAGCATCTGGCGATAGTCGGTGTAGACGCGCACGTCCGTGTCAGCCTGAAAGTCGCTCACATAGGTATGGGGCGCAGCCAGCGGATCGCCCGATTCGGGCGCGAGCACAGGCGGACGCGGGGTAGGCCCCTGGCCGCGCTGCCGGAACATGTGCGCGTCGTCTTCCTGGCGCGCAACCAATGCAGTAATCCGAAAATTGTCTACGCCCGCCGCGCGCAGTTTGGCATAGCCCTGTAAATGAGCGTTCAAAATCCGCCCACAGCCCACAATCCCAATCCGTATCATACCCTGCTCCTTTCCCGACCTGGCCTACTCCTGTTGGCCCTGCTGGTTGCCGACTGTCATTCCCACAACAAACAGGTTCCCATTTGATCCACGGATTTATTGATACACGGATTTAATAGACAGATAGCGGCAACGATACGACTTCTCCGCGCATACTGGATAGCAAACCGGCTTCCAGAATTTCCTGGGCATCGCGCCCCACACGCGGGCTACACAAGCCTTCCACCGCGACGCCATTGCGGATGCAGTGGGCAAAATAGGCCGATGCGCTCTGCTGTTCCGGCGGCAACGCAGGCACATCCACCGCCACCCCCTCTGCCTGTTCACGTGTCGCCAGCAACAACCGCCCCGCTGTCCCCGGTTCGATGAGCAATGTGCCCTCCGAGCCATAAATGACGCCCATATAGGCTGTCAGTTTGCCAATCTGCGTCCACGACGCTTCGGCGACGGCCATCGCGCGCGGCCATTGCATGGTCAGAACCGCATTGTCATCCACCATCACATAGTCCTTGTGCAGATGCCCAATCATGGCCGAAACGCGTGTGGGCACGCCCAGCAACGTGCGCGCCAACGCCACACCATAGCCGCAATAATCCATATATGCGCCGGCGCCGTTCAACTCGTTATTGTGCAGCCAATTGTAAAAGTAGGGCGAACAGCCCAACTCTTTGGGGCCTTCGTGGGCCGACCGATAGCGAGTGCCCAAAATCGTGCCGATTTCCCCGGCCTGGGCCAATGCAATTCCATGTTGCAACTGGGGCAGCCATGCAAACGGCCAATTGACCAGCAGCGTCACTTCGCTTTCGGCCGCGGCGGCAACCAGACGGTTGGCTCCGTCCAAATCGGCGCCCATCGGCTTTTCTACCAACACATGCAGGCCGATACTCGCGGCCGCGGCGGCCAAATCTGCGCCCGTGGCGTTGTCGCTGAAAACATAGGCGGCATCCACTTCCACCTCGCCCAACAAAGGCTCATAGCTGGTAAAGATCTGTTCGCAGCCGGTCTCCTGCTGAAACTGATAGAGCAGCTCATCATTTGGATCGGCAGCCGCAACGATCTCCACATCGGCGACCTCGCGCAACTCGCGCAAATTCTGCCACACATGGTCATGGGTCAAGCCCAACACACCGACCCGCAACGTTTCCGCCATCGGTTATTCCCCTCCCTGACATAGATTATGGTTTTTCATGGATAAAACAGATGGTCCGGCCCCTCCCCCACCTCGCTCATATGCGGATAGGCCGTGCCCTGCGCCTGGCTCACCGTCCCTTGACCAGGCGAACCTCCAGACCACTGGAATACGTCGCCCTCCAGCCG
>JBBDIO010000285.1:0-11188 GCA_040880365.1 Litorilinea sp. | reverse complement strand
ATGAGATCCACACCTACCGCGGCAAAACAGGGTTCCACAAAGCTCAACCCATCCACCACCGCGGTCGAAAGCCCCGTAGCCGCCGCCGCATCGAGAATCAGCGGCGTGGTCGCCTCGCCCACCCAGGGATGCCCCGGCACGGCATAGACCACGCCCCCGGCTTCCTGGTCTGCGCCCGCCTGCCCCAACGCGACCACTTGCTGGGTGATTTCGGCATAGACCGCGGCAAAGGTGGCGTGCTGTTCATAGAGCGCGTCGAATGTGGTATACGTGACCGGCTCGGGCAGGGCTGCCACGCAGGGATGGCGCGCCGTGCGCAATACCAGGCGCGGCGCAGTCGTCAACGCGCGCCACGCCGCCAGCGTCATCGCCTCCAGCGGGCCAGGACCAAGCCCCACAATGCAGATATCGGCGCGCGGCCGGTCGATTGTCGCAGGCCACAGGGCAGGCGCAGATGCCGAAGAAGCGTGCGCGTCTGGTCCGTCGATCTTGCCTTTTTCAATGGTCATAATACAGAATGACCTTTCATAGGTGGCTATCAATCAGAAATTTTCAATTTCATTCGCGGTTTTATGCGCGCTTGAATGAACAGGTATATACGCAGGCATAAAAGTACGCAGACCCAAAATATGCAAACAGTGGCACATGCAGACACGCGTCCTGTGTGGCCCCTGCGCAAGGCTGTTACTGCCCAATGTCCGCGATCAGGAGAGCAATGTCAAGTATTCAGAACACCATGCCCGAATCGAATGCGCCCCCGCGCGGCCCGGTGATTCCCAGCTGGTATCGCGCGAGCTACCCGACTGCCACAACTGCCACGCCTACTGCATCCTACCACCACGCCGCCCAACGCGACGAAACCGCCGACCTCACTGCGGATAGCACGGTTGCTGATGCTACTGGTGGCCCTGTTGCTACTGGCGGCAGCAACGGCGCGCGTCGCCCCTACAAGGTGACTGTGGTGGTTCCCACCCGCAACGAAGCCGCCAATTTGTTGCCGGTGCTGATCGCGGCCCGCCCCTATGCCGATGAACTCCTGGTCGTCGACGGTCACAGCACCGACGGCACCCGCGAAGTTGCCATTGCCTGTGGCGCGCGTGTGCTGCTGGACGATGGCAAGGGCAAGGGCGCGGCCATTCGCAAGGGGCTGCACGCGGCCCAGGGCGATGTGCTGGTTTTTATAGATGCCGACGGCTCCCACGATCCCGCCGACATTCCGGCCCTGCTCCAGCCCATTTTTGCAGGCGACGCCGATCATGTATCCGGCTCGCGCATGTTGGGCGGCAGCGATGAACTGCACGCGACCATCCAACAGTTCGTGCGCCTGTTTGGCAGCCAGGTAATCACACTGCTCATCAACTACACGCTCAACGTGCGCCTCACCGATTGCCAGAACGGTTATCGCGCCATCCGCAAAGATGTCGCGCAAAAATTGGGCCTGACCGAAGATATTATCACCATCGAACAGGAGATGATCGTCAAAACCCTGCGGCGCGGCTATCGCATGGCCGAAGTCGCCACCCACGAATATGTGCGGGCCAACGGCGAATCCAACTTCCGCGTGCGCGATGTCTGGCTGCGCTTTGGGGGCAGCCTGCTCTACTACCTGTTCATCTGGCAGCCCACCGCGGCGCGTTGAGCCGCACACGCCATCCCATGTCCACAGCACCACGCCCGCCCGCGTCGCCCCATCTCGCGTCGGCTCCCGCCGAATTACTGCCTGCCGACCTGCCGCCCGCGCCACCCAATGGCAAAAGCCGCATAGGCCGGTGGCAACCTGCCAGCCTCTATTGCCTGTTCGTAGTGCTGGGCGTGATCTACAGCATCCAGACTCCCGCCTTCGAGACGCCCGATGAAATCTGGCACTTTGCCTTCATCCACCATGTCGCCACCGGCCAGGGACTGCCCATCTCCGAAGCCGATACCCAGGCCCTCTGGCAGCAACAGGGCGTCCAGGCGCCGGGCTATTATCTGGCCGCCGCCGCGCTCAGCGCGTGGATCGATCTCTCCGATTTTCCCACCATATTTACCCGCTCGAATCCGCACGCCGCCATTGGGCATCCCGCGGCAATCGGCAACCGCAACTATCTGCTACCCTACGCCGACGACGGCTGGCCCTGGCAGGGGACATTTCTCGCGCTCCATCTGGTGCGCCTGTTTTCAGTCGCGCTAGGCGCAATCACACTCTGGGCAAGCTATCAAACCCTGCGCCTGTTTGTGGCCGAACGGGTCGCCTTCTTTGGCGTGGCGGTCTTCGCGTTTATCCCCCAGTTCATCTTCATCAGCGCCGCGGCCAGCAACGACAACGCGGTCAACGCCCTGGCCGCGCTGGTGCTCTGGCGCGTCGTCGCCCTGGCGATGATCCCGCGCGCGCGCCCCATTTCATCCGCCCAACGCCGCCGCGATTTTCTCATTCTGGGCAGCTTGCTGGGTTTGGCGGCGCTCAGCAAGCTCAGCGCGCTGGGGCTGGTAGGTGTGGCAGGGCTGGCTGTGTTGGTCCATAGCTGGGAACGGCGCGACTGGCGCATTCTTGCCCATGCCATCCTCTGGATCGGTGTGCCCATCCTGCTCATCGGCGGCTGGTGGTATGCGCGCAACTGGCTGCTCTATGCCGACCCGCTGGCGTGGAATATCTGGCGCGCGAACATCATTCTGCGCGTGGAACCCGCGGGCTGGCGCACCATTGTGCGCGGGCTAGGCACTCTGGAACAGTCTTTCTGGGGCGTTTTCGGCTGGCTCAACGTGGCCTATCCCGACATCGTCTACAGCTTCTTTCGCAGCCTGCTGTGGATGACCGGCTTTGGCCTGATCTTTGCCGCGGTGCGCTGGCTGCGCCGCGACCGCCAAATCGACCGGCAAATCGACCGGCGCTTCTGGGCAGGCGCGCTCCTGTTGATCTGGCTGGGCGTGCTCACCATCTCGTGGGTGCGTTTCATGACGATTGCGCCCGCCGCCCAGGGACGCTATTTCTTCCCCGCCGCGCCCACAATCGCCCTGTTCCTGGGGCTGGGTCTGCGCGGCTGGCGGCTGTGGACACTGCCCTGGCTCGCGGTTATCAGCCTTTTCATACTCAGCGCGCTGACACCGTGGTGGATCATCCAGCCCGCCTATCAACCACCGCCCGCCCATGCTGCTCCCACCCCCGAAATTACGCCGCTGTCGGTTCAAATCGGCGACCGTTTCCGCATTGCAGGCATCCATGCCGAACCCGCGCAACTCTCACCCGGCGACGTGGCAACCGTCACCGTCCAGTGGGAATCCCTGCCCCCTTCGACCGCCCCCGTAACAGAAAACCCAGTCCAGAACAAGGACTATTCGGTCTTTGTCCACCTGGTCGATGGCGACGGTCTGACCATTGCCCAATTCGACACGGTACCGGGGCGCGGCTTGCGTCCCACCAGCCAGTGGCAGCCGGGCGAACGCTTCACCGAACAATATCCCGTGCGGATTCCGCCCACCGCCTATACACCCAGCCAGGCACAATGGGCAGTGGGTCTCTACGGGGGCGACTATCGCCCGCACGTCGGGCCAATAAACGGCGACCGTCTGCCCGTGCAGGCGCACGCGCCCCTGCCTGCTAGATATTCTATCGATACCACAGCCCTGCGCTTTGGCGCGGTAGAGGTGCTGCCCCCCGCGGGCGAAGTGCCCAATGCGCTGCACGCCCAATTTGCCGACGGCATGGAGTTGGCAGGCTATACCCTGAGCCAACGCGTACTCACGCCGGGCGATCCGCTGACCGTCACGCTCTACTGGCGCAGCGCGCAGATCCCCAGCCAGGACTACACGGTTTTTGTACATTTGCTAAACGAAGCGCTGGACGGGGTCGGCGGGCAGGATATGCCGCCCGCAGTCGCCACAGGGCAATGGACGCCCGACACGCTCTATCCCCACGCGCACACCATCAGCATCCCGCCCGATCTGCCACCCGGTCATTATCGGCTGGCGGTGGGCATGTATGCACGCACGCCCAGCGGCAGCTTCGACCGGCTGGCCTTGCTCGATGCCGGACGTGTGCTGGGCGCGCAACTGCAAGCCGAAGGAGCAGACCGCTATCTGTTGGGGCCAATTCGTGTGGATGCGGCGGGGCAGTAAGTGAGCTATTTGGGTGTGGGTAACTTATCGCGGTTTTTAGCGGCTGGCGCGGCTCTGCGCATACGCTTCCATCAAGCCCATCAGGCCAAACGTAATCAGCACCAGGATAATATCCAGTTCCTGCATCAGCGCGAGGACGGCCACAATTGTGGCGGCGCAGGCCACCCAAAACCCCTGGCGCAACGCCGCATTGCCGGGCACAGTTTTCTGTTTGGGCGATACGCCGGTCAGGCTGGGCCACCGGCGGTGAATCCAGAGCGCAATCAGGCTGCCGAGACCAAACATGAGCACCGCGAACGCAAGCACAAACAGCGCCACCGCGGGCGTGTTCATCGTCCCATCGGCGAGGAAGGGCGAGACCTGGACGATCATAAAGAAGAGGCTGCTCGCGCCCAGTGCCAGGGCCAATCCAGCCCAGGCAAGCGCCTGTCTACGCGTGATCATGGCTCAAGTGTATCACCGACCAGCAGGGAATGACATACCACCCAAAAGCTGAAATCACGCTGAAATCACACAGAACCAGCGTGCGATAAAAAGCCGGGCCGCTTCTTGAGCTGTGTGGATTCAATGCTATAATACGGGCATACCCAGGCCGTCGAGCCGGGTTGTTTGGCTGGCGCGTGCCCGGCAAGCGCGCCGGGTGTTTATACGCCTGCTACCCAATTCTGGAGGTTTTTCCTGTTATGAGTCGTCGTCGTCGTTATACCCGCAACGAAAAGATTTTCTACGTTCTCAGCCTGCTCATCGTGGTCAGCATGGTCTTGAGCACTATCTACGTGGTCATCGCCCCCAACGCAACCTCGGTTGGCGGTTTCTAGGCAGGCCGCCCCACCCGGCGGTTCATTTTGTCCGGCCCACCCGCGCGCGCAACCGGCCCTGTCACACCCGTCCCCGCGCGGGGTGCGCGCGGCAAGCATGGGCAGCCACTAGCGACTGCCACGCCTGTCGCCACCCATGCCGCCACCCCCATTGAGGCGCAATACGCGGCGCGACACGCCCAAATCGGCCTGCTCTATGTGGGCATTGCGGTCTTTTTTTTCAGCACCAGTCCGGTGCTTATCCGCTGGGCAGCAGCCAGCCTGACCGCAATTGAAATCACCGCGGGGCGCATGTTGATTGCAGGCGCGGTGGTGCTGGGTCTGGCGATCATTCGCCGCGAAGCCCTGCCGGGGCCGGGGCTTTGGCCGCGCTATGCCGCGTTTGGGCTGGTCGCGGCACTCCACTTTGGCCTCTATATCGCCTCGCTGGAATATACAACCATCGCGCACAGCCTGGCGCTGGTCTATACCGCGCCCATATTTGTCGCGCTCTTTTCCCGCCTTTTTCTCGAGGAAACCATCACCCCCCGCCAATGGGTGGGCGTGGTGATTGCCATCGTGGGCATTGCAATCCTGGCAGGCTTTGAACCGGCGTTCAACCGGCGTATGCTGCTAGGCGATCTGCTGGCGCTGGGCAGCGCAATCTGCTTTGGGCTATATAGCGTCGCCGGACGCAGCCAGCGCCACACCACGCCGCTCTTTGCCTATGCGGGCACCGTCTATAGTATGGCGGCCCTGTGGCTGTTGCCCTTCGCACTCTACTTTTTCACACCGGGCGGCTATACCATGCCCGCGCTGGCGAGCGTGGCTGCGCTGGGGCTGCTGCCCCTGGCATTGGGCCATACGCTCTACAATGCCGCGCTGCGCCGCACCCGCGCCACACTGGTTAACCTGGTCGCCACCCAGGAAGTGACCGGCGGCGTGTTGCTGGGCGCGCTGCTGCTCGCCGAAATCCCCGGCCCCCTGGTCATTCTGGGCGCAGTCGTCACCATGATTGGCATCGTAATTGTATTGCGGGGCTGAAAAAATCGACATCCGGTTCGATTTCTAAAACCATTTGCCACTTTTGCACATCAAGAGAGCTCGCGGGGCCGTTCTGCGAGAGCGGCGACATCCTCATCGAAAATCTGCCCCTGCCGCCCCTCGCGCCGGGCGAACTGGTCGCCGTGCCCGCATCCGGCGCGTATCACCTGGCAATGGGCAGCAACTACAACGGCGCACGCAAACCCGCCGTGCTCTGGGTTGCGCAGGGAGAGGCCCATCTCATCCAGCGCCGGGAAACCCTCGACGACCTGGTGCGCCGCGATGTGCCGCTATCGGCGACGCTCGCGGCCACACTGTAAAGAGCACGCGAAGCGCGCGCTATTCCTGCAAATCTGCCAGCAATGCCAGACTTTCCTCTACCAACACCTGGGCCGCGTCGGCGGTAAAAGGCGTCGAATCCACCTCATAGCCGCCCACGGCATAGGCATCGGGCATGGGAATATACGCGCTGCCCACATTGGAATAGCCAGCGAAGAGCGTGTGCGCAAACGGTGAACCGGCCTTCACCGCCAGCCCAATCTCCACAAAAGGCTCGCCGGGCATCCCCACCAGCGCAATATCATTGATGCGAATGCCGTGCAGTTCCCATTCCATATGCGTCTTGCCGTGATAGGCGCGCGCCCGTTCGGCGCGTGATCGGCTGCGTTTCGCCAACATGCCCGCCCAGCGCACCTCATCTTCGGTCCCTTCCCGACGCAAACGCTGCAACTCGTCGGCATGGGCGCGCGCCTCGGCGTCGGCAACCTCAAACGGAGGGTGCTCCTTAAGCGGTATCTGCACCGGACGGGTCGCCACGCGCAGGGTCACCGGCGCGGCAGGAGGAACCGTATATTCGAACACGCCCAGCGGCGCACCCGATTCCAGCGTGTGCACATAGCCATCCACCTTATGCGCAGGGTCCAGATCCAGCGCCACCGTCGCCGCCGCATAGCCCAGGCGTTTGCCCAGCTTGCGATAGACCGCGCGCGGCGTGGGGCTGGTGCAGCCTTCAATCGGCCCAATGTCACCCGTCGCGCCTTGTAAAAAGAGACACTTTGCCCCGGTAGCCTCTTCGACCACGCGCTTCATAATGCCTGGATAATCGGGCGTGATCAAGTCATTGTACGGCCCCACAATAATGGGATGACAGGCATAATTGACCAGCACGGCCAGCGGCTGCTCGTTGAGATCGTCAATGCGCACGACCTTGATTTCATGGTCCACCGGGCCATCCCAATTGTGGCCCACGACCACCGTCTGGTCGGGCGTCACATAGCGGCGATTGACCGCAATCGCGCTGTGCCCGGTGCCCGCCGCAATGCGCGCCGGCTGCAAGCAGTTACACGCTTCCCACGCCGCGCCCGCACACTGGGCCGCCACGCTCTCCAGATAGCCCGGAATCAGCTCGATGCCGCCCTTGACCCACCCACCCGAACTGCTGGTGCTGGGGCCTGAATGGGTATGCGTATAGGCCAGGCGGACATACGCCACGGGCAACCCAGTGCGCTGGGCAATTGCCGCACGCACCGCGGTAGCGTTTTCGGGCCGCAAGCCGCTGATATCCAGATCCACCACAACCGTAGTCGTCGCGCCATCGCTGAGCGCGAGCGCGGTCGCCCACAGGGGCAGATCTACGCCCTGGGCCTGTTCATGGGCCTGTGCGCCCCAGTTGGCATGGGCAATACCCACCGGCGGCGTGATATCGGCACGCGCCACCCCCGCCTGCAAATGCCCGCGCGCCGCGGCGGCTGTTTCCTGTTCAGACATATTGGATTCACTTTCTGGTTGGCTGTTGTAAAATCAAATCGTACTGCATCTACCCGTTCCTCACAAACCGGTCTGCACAAACCGGCCTACACGCGGCAAACCAGCCCAGCGAGTGGACGAATTTCTCAGCCGGCTGTACACTTTTTCTCATCAGGCATAGCCGGGCAACCAATATACAGGCCACGAAAGAATCTGCGAAACGCCATGACAAACGAACCGATTGGCCGCTGTTTTTGGTGCGGCGACGATCCCCTCTATGTGGCCTATCACGATACCGAGTGGGGCGTGCCGGTCTACGACGACCGGGAACTCTTCGAGCGGCTGCTGCTAGAGGGCTTCCAGGCGGGTCTATCGTGGCGCACGATTCTGCACAAGCGCGAGAACTATCGGCGCGTGATGGATGGCTTCCAGCCCGAAATCATCGCGGGCTATGATGAGGAGAAAATTCAGGCCCTGCTCGCCGACCCCGGCATTGTGCGCAACCGGCTCAAAGTGCGCGGCGCCGTGCGCAATGCCCAGGCCTATCTGCGCTTGACCGCGGCCCACGGTTCCTTCTCCGACTGGCTCTGGGCGTTTGTAGATCACACCCCGCGTCTGCCGCGCCTGCCCATGACGCCCGACACCATCCCCAGCAGCACGCCCGCCGCCGAAGCCATGTCCAAGGCCCTGAAAAAAGCCGACTTTACCTTTGTCGGTCCGACCATCTGCTACGCCTTCATGCAAAGTGTCGGCATGGTCGATGATCACATTATGGGCTGTTTCAAATATCGGGGCCCGACCATGCAGGACGTTTCGTGAGATTCGCCTGTCAAACGTCTGCCAAATACGCTATGATACACTCCTCAGGGACAACCCACACCCGCCCAACCTTGCCCTAAGCGCCGCGCACGCGCGGAAAAATGCTGAACGTTCCCTGGTGTTTCCCGACAATGATGTTTCCCGGCAAGGGCGGGCGCGCATTGCATTTGCATCCGTTCCCATTGAACCCGGTGAAGCTTATCCATGTCAATCTATCGCAATATCCTTGGTATGTTATCGGCCCTGCGGCGGCTGCGGCGTCGAGAATTCTGGACGCGCGCCGAAATTCAGGCCCATCAGGCCCAGGCGCTGCAACACCTGCGCACCCATGCCTATGCCCACTCTCCGTTTTATCGCGACTTCCATGCCGGGCGCATGGATCGCCCGCTGGAAGAACTGCCGATCCTCACCAAATCCATGCTCAACGCCCATTTCGACGAAATTGTCACCGACCCGCGCATCACGCGCGCCAAAGTGGCTGAACATATGGCGACGCTCCAGGGCGCGGAATCATTTTTGGGCGAATACTTTGCCAATACCACGTCGGGGACGACCGGCGATAGCACCTATATCCTGTTTAATCGCGCGGCATGGGCCACTGCGCTGGCATCCTTCACCCGCTTCGAACAGCACATCGGCTCGCTGTGGGGAATGATCCAGCGGCCCAAAATGGCCGTGGTCGCGTCGAGCACGCCCTGGCACATCTCCGCGCGCATCGGCACCACGGTGCGCAGTTCCTGGCTGCCCATGCTGCGTCTGGATGTCGGCGAGCCTATCGATAGGATTGTCGAACAACTCAACGCCTGGCAACCGCATCTGCTGGCAACCTATGCCTCGATGGCGGCAATTCTGGCCGAAGAACAAGCCGCGGGCAGGCTGCAAATCGCACCCCGGCGCGTGGTCAGCTCTGCCGAAGTGCTTTCTCCCGCGTTGCGCCGGCGTCTGCAATCGGTGTGGGGCGATATTGTTTTCAACCAATATGGCGCAACCGAGGGCGGGACCTTTGCCGTCGAGTGCGAATCACCCTACAGATCGCCCCAGGCCGCACCGGATCAGACAGTAGCAGACCTGACGGAATCGGATCGGGCAGACCATCCCCGGCGGGGGTTGCACGTTTTTGAAGACCTCTTTATTTTTGAGGTGGTAGACGAGCACAACCGCCCTGTGCCGCCCGGTCAGTATGGGGACAAGGTACTGCTGACCGTGCTCTTTAACCATGCCCAGCCCCTCATTCGCTACGAGCTGAGTGATCGCGTGCGCATGTCGCCTCTGCCCTGTGCCTGTGGGCGCGGGCTGGCCCTGATCGATGACATCCAGGGACGCCGCGAAGAAATCCTGCGCTTTCCCGGCTTCGGAGACCACGAAATCGCCGTGCATCCTATGGTCTTCTATCGCATTTTAGATGCGACGCCCGTGCACGGCTGGCAGGTGATTCACACACCCGACAAACTTTGCCTGCATTTGACCGGCGAACCGGCCAAAGTGGATGCACCGGCCTTGATCGCCACCGTGAAACAGGCTCTGGCACAGCTGGGCGCCGTGCCGCCCCCCATCGAAGTTGAATGGTCGTCGAGTGTCGCGCGCGGGACAACCGGCAAGGCCGCGCGCATTGTCAAACGGCAGACCGTTGCCGCCCACCAGTAACGCGCTAACCAGCAATGCAACGCGGATGCGTGTCAAGACTGTGGGGACGCGCGCTAGGAAATAAGGGGAGAATAATGGCGGACGAGACGCGCCCAGACGGTTCACAGTCACACAAGGCCCCCCGCGCCGTGCAGCCCTGGGTGCGAGCCATGCACCAATTCAACACCCACCTGAGCCGCGATTTTTTGGGCGGTCCCCGGCTGCTCAAACTGGCCTGGGTCATCAACTTCCACAAAGGCACAATGCCCCTGGCAATCGCACTGCTCATGTGGATATACAGCAACGACACGCTGGTCGCGTGGGTCTATCTGGCCTTGCACGGAACCTATGGAGTGTGCTGGCTCTTGAAGCATGTTGCGTTTCCCGATGCCCAATGGGAGGCGCGCGTCACCTTCGGGGGCGTCCTCATGTCGGTGATACTTGTGCTGGGTCCCTACTGGCTCTTGCCCTATCTGTTGATTTCCGGCATCCTCGGCCCGAACCACCCCACGCCCTCCCCTGTTCAGTTAGCGACGGCCATCGGTCTCCATACCATTGGGATTGCGCTCATGTTGACCGCCGACGCCCAAAAATACTACACCCTAAAATATCGCCCTGGCTTGATCCAGGAAGGCTTGTTCAAGCATGTGCGCCACCCCAACTATCTGGGCGAAATGCTGGCCTACGCCGCGTATGCGCTGCTGATCCACCATTGGCTGGCGTGGGCTATTCTGGGGTATATCTGGATCGGCTACTTTCTGGTCAACATGCGCATGAAAGAAGCGTCGCTGGCCCGCTATCCCGAATGGCCTGCCTACAAGGCCAGCACCGGCTTCTTGTGGCCCCGCGCGTTTGCGCGGCGCGGTTTGGCATCGAACAGCGCACGCGCGCCGGAAAACAAACACGCCGCGCCTTAACCCGCCAATCAGAACTTGCCCAGCGAAAAAGGCAGGTCGGTTACTTGATCCGACGCTGAACCGCCTTTGGATTGAGCCAGCAGCAAGGCCGATGAGACGACATGTGGAAACAGAGTCGCCAACTTTGCGGCAGTCACCGCCGGGCGA
>JBBDIO010000284.1:0-11276 GCA_040880365.1 Litorilinea sp. | reverse complement strand
TGGCCGACCAATACACCTTGCGCGCGCTCAATCGCAGCGCGGTCGAGGGGGTAGAGACGCACCAGGCGAGCATTACGGATTTCGACGCCATTCGCCCGGCATTCGACGGTGTGGATACGGTTGTGCATCTGGCCGCGGTGGCCGATGTTTATGCGCCGTGGGAAGATCTGCTCAATGTGAATATCATCGGCACGCGCAATGTCTTTCAGGCTGCTATCGATGCCGGGGTGAAGCGCGTGGTCTTTGCTTCGAGTGGCTCGACGATTGCCAGCGTGGAGCAGGATGAGCCATATAAGGCGATTGCCGAGGGCCGCTATGCCGAACTGCCCCAGAGTTGGCCGCTGATGGACAAACACTCGGAGCCGCGGCCGTGGGGCGTCTATGGCGCGACCAAACTGTGGGGCGAGGCGTTGGCCCGTCATTTTGTGGATACGACCGACATTTCGATTCTGTGTCTGCGCATTGGCGTGGTGAATGCGGAAGATCGCCCTACCCAGACCCGCCAGTATGCCAACTGGTGCAGCCAGCGCGATATTGCGACTATGATTGGCCTGGCCATAGACGCGCCGCCCGAACTGCGCTTTGATATTTTCTATGTGATCTCCAACAATCGCTATGGCTATCGCGATCTGAGCCACGCCCACGATGTGCTGGGCTATGTGCCCCAGGATTCCGCGGACAAGTGGCTATAGCCTGCGTGTTCGGCGCCGGTTGCGCCCACGATGAGCCACGAGGATGACCCCTGTCCAGCCTCTAACACCACAGAAAGTGATTTTACGCTATGCCCCGGATTAAACAATCGTTTTGTTATCCTCTGTTTGAAAAGCCGGGAGTCGATCTGCCGCGACTCTTTGGCGAAGCGGCGCGCATCGGCTACGCTGCGGTGGAATTCTGGCGAAGACCGTCCAATTATGTGGAGATTATCGAGAGCGCGCACGCGGCCGGGCTGGTGGTTGCCAGCATCAACGGGCACGGCACGCTGGAAGATGGTCTCAACAAGCGCGGCAACCATGCGCGCATCGAAGCCGAGTTGCGCGAGTCTATCGATGTGGCCGCGGCCTATAATATCCCCGGTATGATCTGCTTCAGCGGCAACCGCCGCCCGCATCTGACCGAGGGCGAAGCGATTGACGCGGTGGCCGATGGGCTGGCCGCGATTGCGCCCTATGCCGAAGCCAAAGGGGTCAATCTGAACCTGGAATTGCTCAATTCCAAGATCAATCATCCCGGCTATCAGTGTGACCATACCGCATGGGGCGTGGCCGTCTGCGAACGGGTCAACAGCCCGCGCGTCAAGCTGCTCTATGATATCTACCACATGCAGATCATGGAGGGCGATATCATTCGCACCATCCGCGAGAACGTGCAGTGGATTGGCCATTTTCATACCGCGGGCGTGCCGGGCCGTTTTGATCTGGATGATGCACAGGAACTTCACTATGCGGGCATCTGCCGGGCGATTGCCGAAACGGACTATGATCTCTATCTGGGCCACGAATTCAAGCCCAAAGGCGATCCGCTGGATGCGCTGGCCGCGGCGTTTGTGGTCTGCGATCAGGACGCGGGTTGATCTGGGCATGTCTGCCCGATTTGACGCACGTTACAGGACTAAGTAGTCAGGAAAATCATGCAAAAAGCACTTGTTTGTTGGGGCGGTTGGGAAGGACACGAACCGGAGCAATGCGCCAATCTCTTCGCGCCGATTCTGCGCGACAAAGGCTTCGATGTCACCGTATCCGCCACGCTGGATACCTATCTGGATGCCGAATTTATGCAGGGGTTGGATCTGATTGTGCCCATCTGGACCATGAGCAAAATCAGCAAGGAACAGGAACAGGGTCTGCTGGGCGCGGTGAAAAGTGGCGTGGGGCTTGCCGGTTGGCACGGCGGCATGGCCGATGCATTTCGCGAGAGTGTGAACTATCAGTGGATGGTGGGCGGGCAGTGGGTGGCTCACCCCGGTAATATCATCGACTACACTGTAAACATTATCGACCACGCCGATCCCATTACCCAGGGATTGGGCGATTTTGCCATGCACTCCGAACAGTATTATATGCATGTGGATCCGGGGAATCAGGTGTTGGCGACCACTACCTTTTCGGGGGAACATGCCGAGTGGATCGACGGTGTGGTGATGCCTGTTGTGTGGAAACGGCGCTATGGCGCGGGGCGGGTTTTCTATTCGTCGCTGGGCCATGTGGCGAAGGATTTTGATGTGCCCGAAGCGCGCGAAATCGTGGTGCGCGGGATGCAGTGGGCCGCGCGCTGACGCACGCTGACAGTCGTACAAAGTATCGTCACAGCTGATTGAGTGTTCATGGCACGGTAAAATCCATATGCTGACCGTAGACGCTGCCACTATCGAAGCCGCTTGTCGGCGTGCCGGGTTGGCCGAAAAGCCGGTCGGCGTGCACGCCGCGCTGAGTACGTTTGGCTGGGTGACGGGCGGCGGCGCGACGGTGGTGCGCGGTCTGCGCGCCGCTGGTTGCACGGTGTTGACGCCCGCCTTTTCATGGTCGGCCTATGCCATTGCGCCACCGCCCCATTTGCGCCCGCCGCGCAATGGGTGGGACTATGGCGCATTTCCCCGTCGCTTGCTCTGGAAGCTGGGGCAAACCCGCATTTTCACACCCGATAGCCAGGCCATTGACCCGGAGATGGGCGCGCTGCCTGCCGCGCTGCTGGCCGATCCTGCCCGGCGGCGCAGTATTCATGCGCTCTGCTCTTTTGCCGCGGTAGGACCACTGGCCGCGTCGCTCACCACGGGGCAATCGGCCACGAATGTCTTTGCGCCCTTGCGCAGGCTGGCCGCCGCCGATGGGTGGGTTGTGCTCATGGGCGTGGGGCTGACCCGCATGACCATTCTGCATGAAGCCGAGCGGCAGGCCGGGCGCAAGCTGCTGCGTCGCTGGGCCTATGCGCCCACAGGCGATGCGGCTATGTTTGCGGTGGGCGGCTGTTCCGAAGGCTTTGAAAATCTGGCCCCCCATCTGGCACATCTGGAACGGCGCATCACCGTGGGGCGTTGCGTATGGCGCATCTATCCCGCGCAGGCGACGCTGGATGCGGCCAGCGCGGCGATCCGCGCCCAGCCCGAATTGACCCACTGCGCCGACCGCCATTGCACGCGCTGCCGGGATACCATTGCCGGGGGACCACGTCTCGCAGAGTGAACTGACCAGGGAGATAATAAAGAGACCCGCCCCAAGCCGGGACGGGTCTCTTTTGTTTAGGAATTATGCGGCCAATTACATGCGCAGACGGGGATCCAGCACATCGCGCAGTCCGTCGCCCAGAAAGTAGATGGACAGGACCGTGAAGGTGAGGACAACGCCGGGCACGGTGGAGATCCACCAGGCGGTGGTGAGATAGTTGCGGCCATCGGCGATCATGGCGCCCCAGGTGGGTATCAGGGGCGAGATGCCCAGGCCCAAAAAGGTGAGGGATGATTCGGCAAGAATCGCGCCGCCCACGCCCTGGGTCGCGATGACAAGAATGGGTGTCCACACATTGGGCAGCACATGGGCTGCCACCACGCGCGTATTGCCCATGCCCACCGCGCGCGCCGATTCGATGAACGGCATTTCGCGCAGGCTGAGCACGGTGCCGCGCACAATGCGCGCAAAACCGACCCAGCTGCTGAGGGCCAGAACGAAGATCACATTGTACAGCCCGGTGCCCAAGACTGCCATGATGGCGATTGCCATGAGAATAAAGGGCAGCGCCAATGTAATATCTACCAGGCGCATGATGAGGGTATCGGCGAAGCCACCAAAATAGCCGCTGACGAGACCCAGGGGCACGCCAATCAGGCCGGCAACCAGGACGACCGTCAGGCCGACGATGAGCGAGATCCGCCCCCCATACATGAGGCGCGTGAGCATGTCGCGGCCCAGCGCATCGGTGCCCAGCAGGTGATAGGTTTCAATTTCAGAGGTGGACATGGGCGCAAGCTGGGTGCGCACCGGGTTTTGGTCGCGTTCGGCATAGGGCGCGATGACCGGGGCCAGAAACGAGAACGCGGCAATGATCACCAGAAAGCTGAAGCCATAGACCGCGCGGTTGCTGCGCCGAAAGCGCGCCACAAAAGAAGCCGAGTCGCGGCGTTTGATTTCGCCGTTCAGCGCATTGTTGGGCGCTGTAGCTGGCACAGTGTTTGACACGGTGTTTGACACGGTGTTTGACACTGTATCTGGCACTGCTACGGGCGTGCCCGGTTCGGTTGCAGGTGCGGGTGCCGGTTTGGGTGTGGGTGCAGGTGTAGGTGAGCTAGTCATAGCGGATACGCGGATCTAGGTAGACATAGACGATATCGACGGCAAGATTGAGAAAGACATAGACGACGGAGATAAAGAGCACCGAAGCCTGGACCATAGGATAGTCGCGGGCGTTGATGGCCTGGAGCGCCACACGACCCACGCCCGGCCAGGCAAAAATGCTTTCGGTGATGACTGCGCCGCCAAAGAGCGCACCCAATTGCAGGCCGATCACCGTGACCAGGGGAATCATAATATTGCGCATGGCGTGGCGCACAATCACCGACCGTTCGCGCAGACCTTTGGCGCGCGCCGTGCGAATATAATCTTCGCTGAGCACATCGAGCATACCCGAACGCACCAGGCGCGTGATCAGTGCCATGAGCACCGAACCCAGGGTGACCGCGGGCAGAACGATGTGCGCGAAGCTGCCGCGGCCCGATGTGGGAAACCAGCCCAGGGTGACCGAAAAGAGGAGGATGAGCATAATCCCCAACCAATAGGGGGGGATGGCCTGCCCGATCATGGCGACGCCGCTGCCCAGATAATCCCACACGCTATCGCGGCGCAAGGCCGAAACCATGCCCAGGGGGATGGCAACACTGAGCGAAAAGAGCAGCGCGACCGCAGAAAGTTGCAGCGTGGCGGGCATACGCGCCATGAGCACGTCCATCGCCGGCTGGCGAAAGAAGAGCGAATCGCCCAGATCGCCGCGCACGGCATTGCTCAGAAATACACCATATTGTACCAGGATGGGTTCATTCAAACCCCATTTTTCCCGGGCGGCTTCGATTTGTTCGGAGGTCGCGGTTTCGGAAAGCAGCAGGCTGACCGGATCACCGGGCGCCAACCGCAATAGTACGAAAACTATCAGCGAAACCCCCCACACGACAATAATCGATTGCAGCAGGCGACGCCGAATATATGTACCCATGAATGCTAAACGTTTCTTGTGATTTTGAAGTCTATTGGTTCTGGAAAAAATCAGTTCTGGACAAAGCTGGCTAAAGATGTGGATAACAGGCTGTCGCCCGCGCGTGGTTTGCGCCCGCGAGGGCGACAGCCGTGCAACCCACAGGGCACTGTGTCAGATATCAGTGTCAGACGCCAGTGTCCTGTGGGGCGGTTATTCGGAAACGCTCACACCATTCCACGGGCGGGTGGAATCGGCGGAATAGGCCTGGAAGCCCTGGATGCGACTGCGCACGGCCCAGATGTTTTCCTGGCGATAGAGCTGGATTTCCATGGATTCGTTGTAGATGCGCGTCTGGATAGCCTTGAAGCGTTCTTCGGCCAATTCCGGTTCCACGGTCACACAGGCTTCTTCCACCGCCTGGGCGAGATCGGGGCTTGCGCCGGGGTGTCCGGTGCCATAGCGATCTTCCACATAGAAAATCTTGTATTGGTTGCAAGGATTGTTCGACTTGTTGCCCTGCTGCAAGGCCAGATCGTAGTTGCCCGAAACGCGCGCTTCGGTATAGGCACCCGGTTCCAGGAATTGAAGATCTACTTCGAAGCCCACATCCTGGAGCGCGCCCGCCACATATTCCATGACTTCGCGGCCCTTGGCGAACCAGAAGGGATGGGCCTTGACTTCGATAACTGTGCCGGGGGCCACACCAGCCTGATCCAGCAGACGGCGCGCTTCATCGGGATCGTAGGGGAAGGGTTCCAGCGATGCATCGTAGCCGACAGTGCCCGCGGGAATGTGTCCACCCACAGTCTGCCCGGCGCGCACAATATTTTCGACCAGGGCCTGCCGGTCGATGGCATAGTTCACGGCCAGGCGGGCATCGGGATTGTCGAAGGGCGGGCGTCCGCTCTGGGTCAGCAGATAGAGGTGATCCAGCGAGGGCGTGCGGTGGATGACGATATTCGGGTCGGCGCCCAGCTCTTCGGCCAGTTCACCGCTGATGTTGGCGATGATGTCCACTTCGCCGGTGCGCAGCGCGGCGATACGCGTCGATTCTTCGCTGATGGGGCGATAGCGCAGCCGATTGACCTGGGGCACGTCGGGCCGCCAGTAGTCGTCGAAGCGTTCGCCCAGCCAGTATTCGCCCACCACATATTCCAGGTGGCGATAGGGGCCGCTGCCAATGGCCTGCTCCCAGAAGTTTTCGCCGTGGTCTTCAAACGCCTTGCGCGACAGAATGTGCTCGCCCATGAGCAGATTGAACAGGGGGGCGGGCTGCTGGCAGTTGAAGACTACGGTCCCGGCGTCGGGCGCTTCCACGTTGCCCAGCAGGCCGATGAAGGAGCCGGCATGTTGCAGTTCGGGGTTGTCGAGCAGGCGCTGATAGGTGAAGACCACGTCATCGGCGGTCACGGGCGACCCATCGTGGAAGGTTGCGCCTTCGTGCATCTGCACAGTCCAGACGGTGCCTTCGGAGTTGCTGCTCCATTCCTGGCCCAGCCACGGAATCTGGGAACCGTCGGGCGCAATATCGAACAGTTGGTCATAGATGGCGCGGTTGATTTCACCTTCCATGCGCCCGGCGATCAGCTGGGGATCCTGGGTGCGCAGGTCATCGCCGCGCGACCAGGTGATCTCGGTGATGGGTTGGCTACTGCCGCTGCCCGGCGCAACGGCCTGGCAGGCAGCCAATAGCTGCGAGACGAAGGGAAGACTGACGCCGACACCGGCGGCCTGCAAAAAACGCCTGCGGTTCATTTGATAGCCCATACGAAAATATCTCCTTTGGTTTGTATCGCAATTGTGGGTATGTCACTGTGCTGGGTAGGGTATATGCCTGGGCGGGGGAAGCGTACTCAACTGCTGTGCTGTTGCTGTGCCGGTTAGTCCAGGGACAATCACAAATCGCGCGGCAGGCAATTGTGACGAGATCATGCATCCTGCGTACTGAATTAGCCCACTGGAACTGACCTGGTTGATATTTAGGATGAAAGTCTTTGGGATAAAAATGGTCTAGGATAGACTTGGGAAGCAAAACCGGTACCCTGGGCATTCCAAAATAGTACCTTACGTAGATTATAGGTACAATCCAGTTACATGTCAATGAAACGGGGTGTGTCTATCGGATTTTAGCGCACGCTGCACTTGCCCGTGCCGAACCTACCTGTGCCGTGATAGCCATCATTTCCAGTCCCTGCCTGCTCAATCAATTGCACCGCCAATCGATATTCAAACCTGCTTGCCAACAGATAGGAACAGCCATGCTGATTCATGACCTGGATACGCCGACGGTGGTCTGCGACCTGGACAAATTGGAACGCAACCTCCGTGAAATGGCCGATCGTTGTCGGACGCTCGATATTCCTTTGTGGACGCACACAAAATCGCACAAGCTCCCCGAAATTGCGCACATGCAAATGCACAACGGTGCCGCGGGGGTCTGTTGCCAAAAGGTGGGCGAAGCCGAGGTGATGGTCGCAGCCGGCATCGAAAATATTCTGATTCCGTTCAACGTGGTGGGCGCGGCCAAAGTGGAGCGGCTGTTGCGCCTGGCGCGGCGGGCCAATATCACCGTGGCGGTCGATTCGGTGGCGACGGCGCAGGGCATTGCCCAGGGCGCAGAACGCCTGGGCGGCACGGTGCGCGTGTTGCTGGAACTGGATACGGGATCCCGGCGCTGTGGCGTGCAATCGCCGCAAGATGCCCGAAGCGTGGCGCGCGGAATTGTGGATCTGCCGGGGATTGATTTTCAGGGCATCATGACCTATCCCAGCCGCCACGAAGCCAAGCCTTTTCTGGATGAAACGGTCGCGTTGCTGCGGGCCGATGACATCCCGGTAAATGTAGTGAGCGGGGGCGGCACCGGGCATGAAGCCGTTTCCAAGGAGATCGGCTGCACCGAAACGCGCAGCGGATCGTATGTGTGGGAAGGGTTGACGCGCATTAAATCGCGCGCCGATTTGAGCGACGAACGCTGCCCGCTGCGTGTGGTGGTGACCGTGGTGAGCACACCCACGGCGGACCGCGTAATTGTGGATGGCGGCATGAAAACCTTCGCCAGCTATCCGCCCACGCCCTATGGCTTTTGCGTCGAGCATCCTGAAATCTTTTTCTATGGCATGTCCATCGAACATGGACATGTAGACGTGAGCCAGTCGTCGCACAAGTTCAAAGTGGGCGAACGGCTAAGCTTTATTCCCCTGCACCAGGAGATGTGTCTCAACCTGCACGACGAGTTGGTGGGCTATCGAGGCGAGCAGGTGGAGGTGGTTTGGCCGGTGTGGGGGCGCGGGCGCGTCAAGTAGACGCGGTCGGTAGAGGCTGTGTGTTGGGCGCAGATCAGATAAAGCGGGGGCGCGGCAGGTTGTCGGCGGGGGGCGGCAGCTGGAAGGCGGCATGAACCAGGCGCGCCACATTCAGCAGCTCTTCGCGCCCGTGGGGCAACAGTGTCGTCAGCGGCATACAGGGCAGATGGTTGGTGAGCCATTGGGCCACAAACGGCGCGGGGATTGCCAGCCGTTTACACGGCCAGATGATCAGGTCGGCGGTCAATTGGGCGCGGTTGATCTGGGCGAAGATGGACATGGGCTGTTCGTCGTAGGTGCGGCGGCTGACGGTTGCGAGCGTAGCGCCCGCCGCCAGGCTTTCGACCACCATCACGGCTTCGATGGCGTGGCGAAAGTAGGTCGCGGGTGGGCAATCTGCCAGGTTGGGGACGCCGGTGAAGACCTCAACGGCAACCGCGCGACTGAACAGCTTGTAGCCCGCGTGAAAATCGGGCACGCTTTCCAAGGGCAACGCATACTGAAGCGGCAGCGGCGTGGCGGTAACAGCCGCATGATAGTGGAGCGCGTCGAGCAGGATGCGATTCGCCAGTTCTTCGCCATCGGCGCGCAACATGCCCAGCCCCCGCGCTTTGGAAAGCCGGCTGCCCATGACCAGCACATCGCTGCGTCCGGTCTCGCTGGCGACGTGGTGCGCCATGCGTCCCAGGTTGAGCAGCTCGTTGGCAAAGTGGTCGCCGTCCTGGTCGACCAGCGCAATGTATTGGATGCTGTCATCCTGGAGCAAATGTTCCGCGCCCAGGCGCGCAGCCGCCAGTTTGCCGCCATTGGTCGGTGCATAGAGCGCCGGCACGCCATAGGTCGCGGCGACCTGCCGGGCTACGGTCACACCGGGACCCGGTCCATCGACACTTAGAACGATGTGGCGGGGCGCGGCGATGACGTGGGCGTAGGCTTCTACCGTATCGCCCAGGAGCGCGATCCCCGCGGCGATGCCCGCGGGCGTGTCGGCATCGGCCCCCAAATAGACGGTGATCACGACGCCGGTGTGCGCGGTGATAAGTTGATGGGCCGCGCGGCGCGTGCTGGGCGAATCGGCGGACAGGCCGGGCTGTGATGTGTTGGGCTGTGGCATAGATGGCGTCGGTTTCGGCTCCTGGCAAGATTGTGGCGCAAACGAGGACCTTGTGTTAGATCGCGTGTATCGGATCGCGTGCGCCGGGTCTATTGTGGCCTACACGGCACGGCAATCAAAAATTCTGGAAGAGGAGAAAGACTATGGCGCACGCCCAGACGAATGCCGAGACGGATTCCGATATGGATGCTGAAATGGGGGGCGAGACGGATGCACTGCGCGACGAATCTGGAAAGACCGATTCCGGTAGTTCAGAAGTGGCAAATCTGACAGACCCCGCGACGATCAACGTGCGTGCGTATAACCGTCGCGCCTGGGACGCGGCGGTAGCGCGGCGCAGCGAATGGACCATTCCCGTCGGCCCCGAAGTCGTCGCGGCGGCGCGCCAGGGCGCCTGGTCCATCATTCTCACGCCCGATACGCCGGTGCCGCGCAGCTGGTTTCCCGCCGATTTGCACGGGGTGCGCGTGCTCTGTCTGGCGAGCGGCGGCGGGCAACAAGGCCCCATCCTCGCCGCGGCGGGCGCACAGGTGACAGTCTTCGATAATTCGCCGCGCCAACTGGCCCAGGATCGCTATGTGGCTTCACGCGAGGGTCTGACCATTCGCACGGTAGAAGGCGACATGGCCGATCTGTCGGTTTTTGCCGATGGCACATTTGATCTGATCGTGCATCCGGTTTCCAATGTGTTCGTGCCCGATGTGCGGGTGGTATGGCGCGAGGCGTTCCGCGTGCTGGCCGCGGGCGGCACTCTGCTGGCGGGGTTTATGAACCCGGCCTATTACATTTTTGACCCCGCCCGCCAAGAGGAGGGCGAGTTTGTGGTGCGCTATCCGCTGCCCTATTCGGATCTGACCAGTCTCGACGCGAGTACGCGCCAGGAATATCTGGATAACATGCAGCCCATGGAATATAGCCACAGCCTGGATGACCAGATCGGCGGGCAGCTCGACGCGGGGTTTCTGCTGGCGGGTCTGTTTGAGGATCACTGGACGGGCGTGCCGCTTTCGGACTATATGCCGATTTTTATTGCGACACGCGCCGTGAAGCTGTAACCGGTGACTGGTACTGTAGCAGACACGCGACAACCGTACATTTTCACTATTCAAGTAAGTAATGCGATATATGAGGGTCGGTAATGGACACAAAATTCATGTACGTGCCGCGTAGGTCACCGCTCCTGCGGTGACACGGGCAGCAGAGAATGTCACCGCAGGAGCGGTGACCTACCTAACTGTATGAAGAATTATTTTTTTGTGGAGAAAACCATATGACAACCTGGCAGGATTATCTGGCGACCGAACAGGGTCGTTTTCTGGACGAGCTTTTGCAGTTTTGTGCGATTCCCAGCGTGTCGAGTCTGCCCGAACATGCGGGCGATGTGGAGACCGCGGCCAAGTGGGTCGCGGAACGGCTGCGCCGCGCCGGGGCCGAAAATGTGGAGATTCTGCCCACGGGCGGGCATCCGATGGTCTATGGCGATTGGCTACATGCGCCGGGTCAGCCGACGATTATGATCTACGGCCATTTTGATACCCAGCCCGTAGACCCGGTACATCTATGGGACAGCGAGCCGTTTGCGCCGACGGTCAAAGACGGGCGCGTCTATGCGCGTGGCGCATCGGATGACAAGGGCAACATGTTTGTCCCGTTTCTGGCAGTCGAGGCGCTGTTGGCCGCGACCG
>JBBDIO010000283.1:0-11276 GCA_040880365.1 Litorilinea sp. | reverse complement strand
GTCGCCTACGCCGTCGCCGTCACTGTCGGTGGTCTCGGCGGGGTCGTTGGGGAAGACGTCCGCGTTGTCGCCTACGCCGTCGCCGTCACTGTCTGTGGTCTCGGTGGGGTCAGCGGGGAAGGAGTCCGTGCCGTTGGGAACGCCGTCACCATCGTCATCACGCTGGGAATAACTACAGCCGTTGGCGTCTACGGCCTCATCCACCGCAGTCGCAACACATTCATCTATATCATTGGTTACCCCGTCGTTGTCATCATCCAGTTGTGAGGCAGCACAGCCATCCGCGTTGACCGTTGCACCCGTGGGTGTGTCAGCACATTCATCCAGATCATCATCAACACCATCATCGTCACTGTCTCCTACAGCAAAGAACTTTTGGATGCGGTTATTTTGGGTATCGACGACATAGATGTTACCGCCGCTATCCAGGGCCACGCCACTTGGCAAGCTAAACTGGCCGTCGCCATTGCCGATACTGCCCCACTTGGCGAGAAAGGTGCCATTGTTATCGAACACTTGGATGCGGTTGTTGCGGTTATCGGCGACATAGACATTGCCGCCGCTGTCCACGGTGATGCCAGATGGTGACCTAAACTGGCCGTCGCCATAGCCAAGACTACCCCACTTGGCGAGAAAGGTGCCTGTACTATCGAACTTTTGAACTCTATTGCCGTTGAGTTCAACCACATAGACATCATCGTTGCTGTCCACGGCAATGCCAGATGGTGACCTAAACTGGCCGTCCTCATAGCCAATACTACCCCACTTGGCGATAAAGTTACCATTGGTATCGAATTTTTGGACGCGATAGTTGTTGTAATCAGTCACATAAACATTGTCTTCACCATCCACAGCAATGCCATATGGAAACACAAACTGGCTGTCGCCACTGCCAGGACTACCCCACTTGGCGATAAAGTTACCATTGGTATCGAATTTTTGGATGCGATGGTTGCTGCTATCAGCGATATAGATATTACCCTCGCTGTCCAGCGTGATGCTTCGCGGATAATTAAACTGGCCGTCGCCATTGCCGATACTGCCCCACTTGGCGAGAAAGGTGCCATTGGTATCGAATTTTTGGATGCGATGGTTGAAGTGATCGGTGACATAGATATTGCCCTCGCTATCCACCACGGCGGCAGCCGGCTGGGTGAGCGTTCCATCACCAGGCCCAATGCCCCACTCGGTGAGAAAGGTCCTGGTGTTGTTGAACTTTTGGATGCGATGGTTGTAGGAATCGGCGATATAGACATTGCCATCGCTATCCAGGACAATGCCCCGTGGATTTTGAAACTGGCCGTCGTCATTGCCGACACCGCCCCACTGGGCGAGAAAGTTACCATTCGTGTCGAACTTCTGGATGCGATGGTTGTAGGTATCGGCGATATAGACATTGCCGTCGCTATCCAGGGCAATGCCCCGTGGATTTTGAAACTGGCCGTTGCCATTGCCTTCGTTGCCCCACTGGGCGAGAAAGTTACCATTCATGTCGAACTTCTGGATGCGATAGTTGAAGGAATCGGCAACGTAGACATTGTCGTCGCTGTCTATCGCAATGCCCTGTGGATTTCCAAACTCGCCCTCACCATTGCCTTCGTTGCCCCACTGGGCGATAAAGGTGCCTGTGCTGCTGAACTTTTGGATGCGCTCGTTTTGTCCATCGGCGACGTAGACATTGTCGTCGCTATCCAGGGCAATATCGTGTGGATAGATAAACTGGCTGTCGCCACTGCCCAGACTACCCCACTGGGCGATAAAGGTGCCTGTGCTGCTGAACTTTTGGATGCGATGGTTGTAGGAATCGGCAACGTAGACATTGTCGTCGCTGTCCACCGCAATGCCCTCTGGACCGTCAAGCTGGCCCTCGTCATTGCCACCATGGGCCCACATGGCGAGAAAGTCACCATTGCTATCGAACTTTTGGATGCGGTTGTTAGTGAGATCGGTTACATAGACATTGCCGTTGCTATCCACGGCGATGCCATGTGGCAAGTTGAATTGGCCGTCAACGGGACTTCCCCACTGGGTGACATAGATCGGCGGATCGGTGGGGGCCGCCAGCGCAGGCAGGGGTGACAATAGGCCCACTCCCAGCGCAACGAGCATTACCATCCAGAATAGAACACGCCATCTCGACTGGCTTGAGTGTGCGTTGATAAATTTCTTTGTAATCATGGTGCTTGTCTCCTTGGGTTGGGTACCTATCGGAATCTGCTAGCTGGGCCTTGCCACCTGCGCGCTTGCCACCTGCGCGATAGAAGTGGCGCGCCAACTAACATCAACTACGTAGAGACAATACAGGCCGAGCGTGGACAAAACGTGGAAAATATGTGGGAATGAAAATTTGCAGATCAAAAAACGCAGCGGAGCCATCTGAATGGCTCCGCTGCGTTTATCGCAGATTTGCGTTTACCTGCTATCGTTACCCAAGCTGCCCGCTAATCGGGCGTGTGCCGTGTGTTAACCTGTGTGCCGACAAAGGGGTGGGGTGGGCGACTCCCTAGTATGCCAATGGTGACATATGGGTGAGCGCCAGACTGGCGACCTCGCCGTCGCCGCGGATGGAAACCAAACCCTGCATCCGGGCATCATCCGCTGTCATCCGGCCCGAGGCCAACACGTTGAAGTAAAGCAGGTCCATCTGAATTGTCGCATCCGGCGCATCCGGCGTAGACGCCGGCCCGATTTTGTAACAGCCGCCACCCGGCCCAGGAATATCATAAGCAACAGTTTTCTTGCCCAGGGCGGGCTTAAGTTGATCGCGCAGATCGCGCATGACAAGTGCTGTCATCCGACCATCATGGTCATCCGTCAAGATCATCTTGCGCCCGGTGGCGAGACAGATATCAATGCGGTGCATCCAGGTATCCCGTATATAAATTAGGTCAGTGATATAGTCCAACCGCATCAGCCCCTGGAAATCTTGCGCTTGGTGATTAAAGGCGACCGCGGTCGGCCCATAGGGCTGGCGCAGAGCCGCCATCAATACAGGTGGGCGCGAAGCTCTGAGAAATTGCCCCATTTCGAAGCGCAGTCCACGAATCAAAGCGGGCATGCGTTGTCGGGTAGCAATCGCTTTCGGCCCTACCTCGCGCAATTCGGCAATGAGATCCTGTGGAGAGGCGTCTGCCCGATCCGCAACCTGTAAATCATTGATCGCATCAATTGCCAATTGACCCGGCTTGGGTTGGGGCATTTGTATCCACTGTTTTTTGAATTCGGCCCATTTGGCATTCCCGGCATACGCTCCCGCCTGGTGGCTCACCATTTGCTGAACATTCCATAGCGTGCAGTAGGTTGGTTTCGACCAATCATCTTCTCCCAAAGTTTCCAGCAACGCAATGAATCGCTCTACTTCAACCCTCGCCATGCGCCCAGCTTCTTTGTGATTCAGGGGCGGAATATCCGCTGCATCCTGAATCGTATGCTGCGTTTCGTTTATCATGTTCGCCTTCCTAACGTTCCTCATCTTCGTCGAGTCGAAGTAGCGCGAATAATTCAGGGTATCACCCGTTTGTAAAGTATTGTAACCGCGCTAACGTTACTTCCAATCTCCACGCAACGCATAGATAACTTTCAAATAATGTGTCCATTGGCAAAGCGGACTGATGATCCAGGGTAATCATCTGATCCAGGATAATCATCAGTCCGCTCCAAACTCCCGCGCCCGCTTAGCCTGCCAGCTACTCTGGCAGCGGCCCCAGAATCTCCGCATTGCGCTTGGCGACCGATGCCATCAACTTTTCCATGTCCGGCGGCCCAGCAGGGGGGGTGGGTTCGCCCATCTCGATGAACATCTGCTCAAAACCGGCGGGTGTGAAGAGCAGGAAGAATGTAGCAGGCCTGTCGCCCGTGACCCGGAAACCATGTGGAATATCGCGTGGCAAAAATGTGTACGACCCCGCCTTACCCGTGAAGCGGCGGTCGCCGCTGACAAAGGTAACTTCTCCCTCCGTCACGATAAAGACCTCATCTTCACCATGATGCACATGGTAGGGTGACTCGAATCCAACGGGCACGCTGACATGTTCAACCATGCCCACGGCCCCGTTAGTTTGCTCGCCGGTGGCCTTGATATAGGTGGGTAGGCCCAGAAACCAGAGTGCCGGACCTTCTCCTTGGGCAAGTGAATGCAATTCAGCGGTTTTGACTTGTGACATTGTTCAGTTCTCCTTTTGTGACAATCTTGTTATTTTGTGACAATCTTGTTATGACAATCCTGTGTTGCTCACGACCATGCCTGACTTCTGGTACCTGATGTGACGCAGTCGGTAGCGCCAGATGGAAGATGAATCATCTGCGCAAATTCAAACTGAAGCACGGCATCCCCCCATCTTGAGATATTGGCAAACCTCGATTATGATCCTCACTTAGCCTCATGCTGAAGATATCGCAGACTTTGATATGCCTGAGTTCACGAAGGCTGACCACCACCAGGCTAATGTATTTCTTGTACCCAGCAAGTCCTTTGAGACTTGGTTGGTCACGATAGAGAGAGAAACACCGGATCATGGCTTCGTGTTTTTCTGACACCCTTGCTTTCCTCATATATTATTCTCAATAACTTGAATCCTCTAGCTTGAACCCTCTGAATAGAGATAATACAGGCCGGGCGTGGACAAAGCGTGGAAAATAGCGTGGAAATGGAAACTCGGCAAAAACACCCCCCGCTAGTACTGGCTTGGCTGGGTACGCCAGTGAGCAGTTATGCGGATCGTCCGTTGACCTTTCGTACCCGCAAGGCGCTCGCGTTGCTCATCTACCTGAGCGTCGAAGTGGGAACCCATACCCGCGAGAAACTTGTTACGCTTTTTTGGCCGGAGAGCGATACAGCCCGCGGACGGGGTATGCTGCGGACAAGCCTGGCCCATCTGCGTGAGGCGCTGGATACTCCCGTGGATAGTAGTATTGCCACGTCTCATCTCGCCACGCCTCATCTCGCCACGTCTCATCTCGCCACGGCCTATCTCAAAGTAGAGACACAGACCCTCAGCTTCAGTTTCGACAGCCATTTTGAGCTGGACCTGCACCGCATCCAAGCGGGGCTTGATGTGATTCAACGCCAGCCCACTCTGGCAGAGCGAGGCGACAGCATCCGCCAACTGCAAAGGGCGGTCAGTGGCTATCGCGGCGACTTTCTGGAGGGGTTTTCGCTGGCCGATGCACCTGCGTTTGACGATTGGGTTAGTCTGCAACGCGAAATCTGGCACAGCCGGATGAATCAGATCTTTGACGTGCTCTCCCAATGGCAATTTGAGGCTGGCGACCTGCCTGCTGCCCTGGAAACGGCAACCCGCTGGAAAGCCCATGATCTCTATGCTGAGCACGCCCCGCAGCGGCTCATGCAGCTTCATTTTGCCAACAGCAATCGCGCCGCCGCCCTGGAAGTTTACGATGAGTATGCCAAGATGCTGGCGGCTGAATTTGGCGGCAAACCCGCGGCCGCCATCAAAGCACTAGCCGCGCGCATCCGCGCCAGATCACCTGTTCAACCAGCGCGCCAACAGACACCGCTAACCCTGACTCCGGCTGATCTCAGTTTTGTCGGGCGCGTGGAGGAGTTCACGCGCTTGAAAGCGGCGTATCATGCCGCCAGTTGTGGACAGACACAGGTGGTCGTTTTAATAGGGGAAGCCGGGATCGGGAAGACACGCCTGACCACCGAATTTTTGCAGTGGGCCAGCGCCCAGGGGGCCGATCTCTTAACCGGTCGCGCCTTTGAAACGGGGGGAGAGGTGCCCTATCAGCCCTTGGCCCAACTCCTGCGTCACCGCCTGGAACAGGAAAACGCGCCAGATGATCTGCTCTCTACAACCTGGCTGGCAGAGTTGAGCCGTCTTCTGCCCGAACTGCGCGACCGTTATCCCGACTTGCCACAACCACAGCCGAATGAGGCCACCGCCCAAAGTAGCCTGCTTGAGTCGATTACCCGTCTGGGCGAAGCACTGGCCGAACGCGACCCACTTCTGCTCTTTATTGACGATATTCAGTGGGCGGATATGTCTTCGCTAGACGCTTTGCACTACGCCATGTTGAGGTGGACCGAGCACAAGGCCCCCGTACTCTTGCTGCTTTGCACGCGCGAAAGTTCCTCGACGGAAAAAAGCAACTTGCGGCAGTGGTTAGCGAGCCTTAAAGCGAAATTGGTTTTCACCCAACTGGCGCTCGCACCCCTGACCGTTGGAGATACACTGGCCCTGCTCTCCTCGCTGGAGGCTGGGCAATCTGAGGTCAGCCACCCGACACAAGAAGCTGCGGGCCAACAGGGCGCGGGCCAAGAAGGCGAGGAGCTATTATCGTCTACAAGCTCATCTGCCGCGCCGAAATTCAAAGCCTTTGCCCAGGCTCTCTTTGCCGAAACAGGCGGGCAGCCGCTTTATCTGATCGAGACTATCAAAACCTTGCTCGAACAGAAGATGTTGATTCCCTATCACACCGAAGAAGGAAGCCAGGGACTGCGGTGGAGGACACTTGTCGGCGAAACCATCGGCCATTTTCCGCTACCGCGCATCATTCCCAACAGTGTGCGCGAGGCGATTCTGGATCGGCTCGCGCGGCTGACGCCCGCGGCGATTTCCATACTCACCGCAGCCGCCGTGTTGGGGCAGGCCGCCACTTTCAGGCAGCTCTCGGAGATGTCTGGGCTAGATCAAATGGAGGCGCTTTACGCGCTGGAGGAATTAGTCGCTAAACGCCTGCTGTTTGATTCGAATGATGGCAGTCAAGGCTATATGATCGCGCACGATAAAATTCGTGATGTAATTTATGCGGAAAGCAGCGCCACCCGCAGGCAAGTGTTTCACAGCCGGGCGGTGACGGCCATCCAAGGGGGCGGGAACGCTATGGGCGCGGCGCGATTGGCCTATCATGCACTGGCGGCGGGAATGGATGCGGAGGCTTTTCATTACAGCGTGGTGGCGGGTGATGCCGCACTCCAACTTTTTGCCGCCAGCGAAGCCAGCGCGCATTATGAGACCGCCCGCACCCTGGTTGCAACTGGACAGGTGCCACAAGCTGACCTCGACAAGCTTCGGCATCTATATTCCAGCCTGGGCCGAGCCTTAGAACTGAATTCTCAATTTGAGCTAGCCGGGACGATCTACGAAGAACTGAAAAGCATTGCTCAGCAGCGCGCCGACCCTGCGTTAACGCTGGTTGCCCTGACTGCCCAAGTTACCCTTCAGTCCATGCTTTCCCATTCATTTAACCCAGATCAGGGGGAAGCCATCGCACAAGAAGCGTTGCGCCTGGCCCGCCAATTGAGCAACCCGATTGCGGAGGCCAAAATCCTGTGGGCGCTCATGAACTTTCGTATCAATGCCAACAGGTTCCCCGAAGCTCTCGCGGTTGGCGAGCAAGCGCTGGTCTTGGCGCGAGAACTCAACTTGCGCGAGCAAATGGCCTTCATCCTCAACGATCAGGCGAAATGTTATCTGCTCAGCGGTCGTCTGGGCCTGGCTGAACAGCCCCAGCGCGAGGCGAGCGAGTTGTGGCGAGAATTACATAACCTGCCCATGCTGGCTGATAGCTTGGCTGGTTCTGCGAGCATAGCCCGCTGGACAGGTGACTATGATCTCGTCCTGACATTGTCAGCGGAGGCTTACAACATCAGCCACTCGATTGCCAACATGTGGGGGCAAGCGTATAGTCAAACTACACCAGGATATGTCTATTGGGAGCGTGGCGAACCTGCGCGGGCGATTGCCGTTATGTCGGAAGCGATTCGCCTGGCCGAAAAGGCAAATTATCTCGTACCTCAAATTTTCGCTCGCGCCGAACTGGGCGCACTCTACGCAAGCCTCGGTGAAACTCAACAAGGCTTTGAACTCATGCACCTGGCCCTTGATATTGCCAATACGCGCCTACCTATGATGCGTATTTATGTCATCGGGCTGCTGGCGCGACTGCATGTGGCGCACAATCATCTCGCCGAAGCGGAAACTTTCATCGTGCAAAGCAAACAAGAGGCGGACCACCAAAACTTTTCGTTTCGGACGCAGTGGGTCTTCCTCGCAGAGGCTGAATTGGCATTGATGCAAGGCAACTTCGCCCATACGCTGGCCCTGACGGACGCAATTCTAAAAGCTATAGAGCAAGCGAAGATGCGTTCCGTGACTTCCCCGGTGCTTTACATACGCGGGCGGTGCTTTGCCAGGATGGAACAGCATGAAGCGGCGCGCGCGACCTTGTGGGAGGCTCATGCGGAGGCGGAGTTTATCGGGTCGCGCCGGATGGTGATGCAAATTATGAGGATGCTGGCAGACATCGAAACCGATCCGATTCAAGCTGAGCATCTGCATCAGCAGGCCCAAACTCTCCGCGAGGAGTTCGCCAGCCGCTGTCCGCCAGAACTGCGCGCCACATTTTTAAGCTAGCCGCGTTCGGGCCGTGTGCGGTTGATCAACTGTTCGCTGCGCTGGCGCAGGTGGGTGGTGAATAAAAAAACAGGCCGGTGTTCGAAAACACCGGCCTGTTGCACGTCATTCAATTATAAATTCGTTAAAAGCCTGTGGGTTAACACTGCTCTAACGAATTAATGTCAAGATGCTTAGATCTTAATGACGTTGACAGCTGCCGGACCCTTGGGGCCTTGTTCGATGGTGAACTCGACCCGCTCGCCCTCGGTGAGGGTGCGGAAACCGGCGGACTGGATGGCAGAGTGATGCACGAAGACGTCTTTGCCGCCCTCTTGCGCCAGAAAACCATACCCCTTTTGATCATTGAACCATTTGACGGTTCCGACCACGCGTTGTTCGGACATTGTTGGAATACTCCTCATTCTTACTAGATACTACGGATTACATTTGGTACAAAACGTCGTCGTTTCCAACAAGCCAGTACTTCGCCTTTGTTAAGACTGTCTAGCCAAGGAGACCGTTAAATCTCAGAGACTATACATCCTGAACGAGGGCTTTCACGCACTTTGATCAGAACGTCCAACATCTTGCACGAGTATAGTAGCACAGGCATCGTCGTTCGTCAACTACCAATTTTATGTTTTTCCACTCTATTACACCAGTTTTCGTCAGTTTTCAGCAATTTGCGCCAATTTGTGCCAAATGGCCCCGTTGCCCTCTTCAAAGACGGACGGTTAACACCCGCTATGTGGCTTGCGCCACAATTTGATGGAAAATTTGACCGATGAAAATTTGATCGGAGATTTGACGCGCGCGAGTTTTCCACGTTTAATACTTCGCTAGCGAAATATTCGTGTGCGAATGATTGCCACCTGCACATTGCACGCAAAGTTGTTACCGCCATGTGTCATTGACGCTTGTTACCGAAACGGGTTGCCGTGTATGAATAAGGATTCACTGCCCACTGGCGCATCGCCGCCACCCAAGAAGCCGCCTAAGAATACGCCCAGGAATCCGTTGTCTCCGGCCATGACGGAGGCGGCCTGCCCGCCTGTTGCCGAATCTGATTTGGCCGATGCGGCGATTCATAAATTTCTGCTGCTACACCGCCATCTGCGCCAATATACGCTGCAAATGGACGATCACGGTGTGCGCCCGCGCGAATTTTCGGTGCTGCTCTTTTTGCTGGAAAACGGCCCCGCCACCGTGGGGCAGGTGCAGGAATATCTCTACCATAGCCCCAGCACCACATCCGCGATTCTGGCACAGATGGAAGAAGCCGGCTATGTGACGCGTACGCGCGCCGCCCACGACAATCGCGTGGTAATCACGGCGCTCACCGCGGCGGGGCGGACGATTGCCGAACAAGGCCCCCTGGGCGGGATTCCCCTCTTGCGGCGGCGTTTGCCCCAGCTTGCACCCCAGCGGCTGGCAAATATCAATCGGGCATTGGAAGATATGATGGAATTGATGGAGGTTCGCGAAACTGAATGAACGGTCTGCGTCGTATTCTGCCGTTTCTGCGCCCCTATAAGTGGGTGGTCACGGGCATGATTCTCACCACTGTGCTACCCGTTGCCGCCGAACTGGTGACGCCGCGCGTGTTGCAGTTTGTCATCGACCAGGGCATTGTGCCGGGAGATTTTGAAGCTATCTGGCAGGGCGCGTTGCTCATGTTGGGCGCGGCAGTTCTGGGCGCGCTGGCGACGATTTTTCAGGGCTATTGTCGGGCGCAGCTTTCGCAGGGGTTGGCCTTCGACATGCGCAACCGCATGTTTGCCCACATCCAGTCATTTGCATTTGCCGACCTGGATCGGATGCAGACCGGGCAGTTGATGACCCGCCTTTCCAGCGATGTGGATGTGGTGCGCATGTTTGCCAGCGCAGGCGTGTCGCTCTTGCTGCGCGCGCTGCTCATGATTATCGGCAGTGTGATTCTCATGATGCTCACCGATCTGCGGCTTTCGCTGATAGCATTTGGCATGTTGATTCTGGCGGGGATCGTAGTGCGCACGATTTTGAAGCTGACGGCGCCGCTTTTTGAAGAAGTGCAGGCCCGGCTGGGCGCGCTGAGTACGCTGGTGCAGGAAAATCTGGCCGGCGTGCAGGTGGTGAAAGCCTTTGTGCGCGAAGATCATGCGGTGGCGCGCTATGCGGAGCGCAATACCGCATATATGGCCCAGAATATCCGGGTGGGCTATCTCATGGTCACGGTATTGCCCCTGCTCACGATTATCACCAATCTGGGGCTGGTGGCGGTGATCTGGTGGGGCGGCGGCGATGTGATTGTGGGGCGGCTTTCGGTCGGCGAACTGGTGGCGTTTGTCAACTATCTGATGATTGGCATGGGACCGTTGCTGCTGCTCAGCAATATCCTCACCATGATTTCCCGGGCCAATGTGTCGGCGTCGCGCATGGTGGAAGTATTGGATACGGTGCCCGCGATTCGCCCGATAGCCGCACCCCATACGGCCGCCACGGTGCAGGGGCATGTGGTCTTCGATAATGTGCGCTTTGCCTATGGCACGGGCGCATCCATGCTTGGTTCGGCTGCGCCTGCCCCCCAGACTCACGGAACACGGGCCAACGGGACACATGCTAATGGCACACCCCACAATCGCACATCCCAAAACGGCGCGGGGCAAAACGGCGCAGAACATGCGGAACATAATGGCGCGGATCATAATCATACTGGTATAGCGGCCCCCCAGAACCAAACCGCCAGTGTTGCACAGGCTAACGGTGCGGAATTTCCCCAAGCGGATGATACCGTGCTGGGACAGGCCGTGCTCGACGGCATTAGCTTCGAAGTGCAGGCGGGACAGCGCATCGCCATTTTGGGCGCGACGGGTGCGGGCAAAAGTACGCTGGTGCATCTGGTGCCCCGTTTTTATGATGTGACCGGGGGGCGCATTT
>JBBDIO010000282.1:8214-11343 GCA_040880365.1 Litorilinea sp. | reverse complement strand
AAAGCCGATGAGCAGCGCTTTGGTGCGGGGCGTGATGGCGGCTTCGATGGCTTCGGGGCGCACCCGGAAATCATCGGCGGCATAGGTGGGCAGATCCACCACACTGCCGCCCGCCAGGATGACGCTGGCGGTATAGCTCACAAAGCAGGGCTGGGGCACAATGACCTCGTCGCCGGGGTCCAATATGGCCTGCATGATGAGATACATGGCCTCGCTGACGCCCACGGTGATGAGCACTTCTTTTTCGGGATCATAGGCGGGGCCGCTGTAGAGCGCACTGTGCTTTTCGCTGACCGCCGTGCGCAGTTCCAGCATCCCGGCATTGGAGGTGTAGGCGGTGTGACCGTTTTCCAGGCTGCGGATTCCTGCCTGGAGCACGGGCAGGGGCGTGACGAAATCGGGTTCGCCGATGCCCAGGCTGACCACATCGTCCATGGTCGCGGCAATATCGAAATAGCGGCGGATGCCCGAAGGCGGCACAGCCAGCACGCGCTGGCTCAGGCGGCTGTTGTGATCGCGCAGATTGCGCACGCCCTGTCCGTTGAGCGCGGGATCGATGGGCGACTGCATGGGTGTGCGCGCGATGTTTTTGGCGTCCAGGGGTTCGCGTTCGGTCGTGGGCGACGCAGGTTGCGCATCGTCATTCGCGCCAACATTCGGCGTGATATTCGCGGTGGGGGTGCCTGTATCATCTACACAGGGCGACTGGGTAGTGGTTTTGATATTCATAAAAGGTTGGCTCCTTCGACCCAACCGATAGGGTCAAGTGTTGTTGCTGCTTAAAGCAGTTTGGGTAGTGCGCGTGGGCAACAGGGGCGACAGCAGGCTTGGGTCGGGTTGGAGATTGCCAAGCAGATTTTCGCGGATTTTCGTGCGAAAGGCGAACGACTGTGCGCGTTGTTGTTCAGGAAAACACCGGAACATGCCGATTACAGCCTGGGCGCCGGTGGACGCCAGACTGCCGGCTTGTTGCAACGGCCAAACCGCCCACGCCAAGCCCGGCATAGGTAAAAGGCATTTTGAATAACGCGCTGGAGTACAAATTGGTTCCCATAGGTTGGTTCTTATCGGGCCGGTTGGCGGCTGTGCCAGTCGGTGCTTTGTTCATAGGCATGGGCCGCGCGCAGGATGGTTTCTTCGCCCAGATGGGGGCCGATCAATTGCAGGCCGATGGGCAGATCCTGTTCGTCGAAGCCACACGGCACGCTGATTCCGCAGACGCCTGCCAGATTCACACTCAGCGTAAAGATGTCGCTGAGGTACATTTCCAGGGGGTCGTCGGTCTTGGCGCCGATGGGGAAGGCCGTGGTCGGGGTCACGGGGGCCGCGATGACGTCTACCTGGGCAAACGCTTCTTCAAAATCGCGCTTGATGAGCGTGCGCACTTGCTGCGCCTTCAGATAATAGGCGTCATAATAGCCTGCGCTGAGGGTATAGGCGCCCAGCATGATGCGCCGCTTGACCTCGGCGCCAAAGCCTTCGCCGCGCGTGCGCCGGATGGTCTCGAACATGTTGTCGATTTCGCCGCGATTGCCGCCCTGCCCGGCACGCACACCAAAGCGCACACCGTCGTAGCGGGCCAGATTGGCGCTGGCTTCGGCGGGGGCCACGATATAATAGACGGGTAGGGCCTTGTCGGTATTGGGCAGGTGAATGGGCACAATCTCTGCGCCCAGTTGCGCCAGCTTTTCAATCGCCGCGCGCACGGCATCGGCCACCGCGGGTTGCATTCCATCCACAAAAAATTCGGCGGGCACGCCCACACGCAGCCCGCGCACATCGCCGGTGAGGGCGGCGGTATAGTCGGGCGGAGTCTGGGGCAGGGTGGTGCTGTCGCGTTCGTCCATACCGGCCATCACGCCCAAAAGCAGCGCGGCGTCATACACATCTTTGGTCAGCGGGCCTACCTGATCCAGGCTGCTGCCATAGGCGACCAGGCCATAGCGACTGATGCGCCCATAGGATGGCTTGAGGCCTACGACGCCACAGAGCGCGGCGGGCTGGCGCACGCTGCCGCCCGTATCGGTGCCCAGCGCGCCCAGGGCCATATGTCCTGCCACCGCCGCCGCCGAGCCGCCGCTGCTGCCGCCCGGCACCCGATCCAGCGCCCAGGGGTTGTGGGTGGTCCAATAGCCGCTGTTTTCGGTGCTGGAGCCCATAGCAAATTCGTCGGTATTGGTCTTGCCCAGCAACACCATGCCCGCGGCTTCCAGCCGTTGCACGGCGGTGGCGGTATAGGGCGGCACAAAGCCTTTCAGCAGACGGCTGCCACAGGTGGTGGGCACGCCTTCGGTCACCAGCACATCTTTGATTGCCAGCGGCACGCCTAACAGAGGCGCATCTTCGCCCGCCTGCCGACGCGCATCGGCGGCGGCGGCCTGGGCGAGTGCAGCTTCGGCATTGACAAACAGATAGGCGCGCACATCGCCATCGATCTGGTCGATGCGATCCAGACAGGCCTGGGTCAGCTCTACAGACGTCCATGTGCCCTGGCGTAGCCCGGCGCGCGCGGCGTGGATGCTTAGTTGGTGGAGCGCGTGGGCTGGGGTGGTGCTGGTTACAGTTGGCATAACAAGTCTAAGGGCGTTTCCTGGTCATTGCCCAGAGTGGGCGGCAATGGTTTCTGCTCAATGAGAAAAAAAGCTATTCTTCAAAAACCGCGCGCACGCGGAAAAATCCATCCTCGGTATCGGGCGCATTTGCCAGCGCGGCGCTGTTGGCAAGCCCCGGCTCGGCTGCATCGTCGCGCATGACATTGTGCAGCGGCAAAACATAGGGTGTGGGCGGCACGCTGCTGGTATCCACTTCTTGCAAGCGCGCTGCATAGTCCAGAATTTCTGAAAGCTGACCGGCAAACTGGTCGATTTCATCCTGGGTAAGCCGCAATTTTGCCAGTTCGGCCACATGGCGAACATCTGCGGGTGTAAGCTGGTTGGGCGATTGGTGTGTGGATTGTGACATTGGTTGCGCGCTTTGCTCGAATGGTTAATCAGGCTGTGAAATGCAGTCTGGATAGATAGTATGAAATCTTAAAAAACTGGCGTCATAAAAAACACAGTCACATAAAAAACACAGTCACATAAAAAACACCGTCACATAAAAAACACCGTCACATAAAAAACACCGTCA
>JBBDIO010000282.1:1885-8114 GCA_040880365.1 Litorilinea sp. | reverse complement strand
CCGTCACATAAAAAACACCGTCACATAAAAAACACCGTCACATAAAAAACACCGTGGCAGAAAATCCACGGCGTTGCAGGACTGGTGTGTGGGCCTGGTGGACACGCCGTGATGGGAAGTGTCCACGGCGATATGCTCGGAGCTTGTCGAGCTTTTACCGGGACACGCGGGTTGCTGCTGCGTGTGCGTATGTTGCTGGGTTGATGTGGGCCGAGTTTTTGTGGGCCGAGTTGGCAAGTGGAATGCGCCCCGGCGCGTAACATCCGTGCCGGTATGCTGCGAACCGGAAAAACGGTGAGGAAATATGGGTTGTCACAAACCGCGACGGGCCTCGCATTGATGCGCCTATCCTACCAGATTCTTATAACGTTTGACACACTCTTCGCAGAAAGTATCGATAGTATAGCGAGAGGGTTCGCCACTGTCAAACTGGCGAGTCAAACGCGGGCAAGGTATGACAGGCTAGGTATGACAGGCAAGGTCAGACTGGTAGAAACGGCGCGGGCGGATCCTGGGCTGTCTGTCCCAGGATCCGCGCCTCCCTCCCTGCGTGTGCCATTGCCCCTGCGCGCATATTGTTGCGTTTGGGGGGCATATGGATGATGCGGAAGCCGCCGGGTGAGTCTGCATCCGCCCCGATCCGGCTTGTGCACCGGCGGCTTCCGTTGCCACTATAGCAGGGCACGGGCCAGGGCGGGGTGGTGAAGAACACAGCCGCGCTGTGGTCTGGCGCACAGAGACCCCGAAGGGGCTGACACAGGTTCAAGCGACAGTCGCCGCGCAATTCCAAGTCGCCTGTGCTTGCATGGTATACTTTGCGCGGGGTGTCTGAGGAGACACGCTGGATTCTGGTTTGGCGCGCGGGGCAATGACTCTATTTCGTGAATGGAGTGTATCCATCTGGATTAAACTTGAGACGCCGTCACCGTTGGCGACACTCTCCCCCGACGTCACTGTGATGACACTGCGACAACACTGTGACGACACCGTTCTCCAACGATACCGTCTCCCGACGACACCAAAACGTAAGGCAGAGCAAACATGATGCGTGTAATGACCTATAATATCCACGGCTGGCGGACAACCGGCGGTCGTCCCAACCTTGCCGCAGTCATCGAGACCGTGCGCCGTGCCGATCCCCATATCCTGGGCCTGAATGAAGTGTTTCATCCTGCCGCCGTCGCGGATCCGCAGGTGGCAGGCGCGGGGATGGGCAATGTGGCTGCCCTGGAAATGCTTGCCAAAGAATTGAATATGGCCTATCTGTTCGGCCCCTGTCTGCGTTGGCCGGCGCAGGATGAGATGCCCGCCAATGCCTATGGCAATGCGTTGTTGAGTAAATATCCGATTATGGCAGGCGCAGCGCACCATCTGACCGCGGTGGAGGGCAAAGAACAGCGCGGGCTGCTGGAAGGCCGGGTGCAGTTGCCCGATGGCAAGTCGTTCACCATCTATGTGACCCACCTGGACCATACCAGCGAAGCGGCGCGTCTGACCCAGTTGCGTGCCCTGCGTTCGTGGACGATTCGCGACCGCAACCGCGCCCATGTGGTGATGGGCGATTTCAACGCCATCAGCCTGTGGGATTTTGCCGGGCGCGAGGAGGCCTGGCAAGGGCTTTCGCACCATCCCAAAGGCAGCAATCTGGGCGGCGATGGCGCTGGCCCGCAGGTGGTGGCACAGATGGAAAAGGCGGGCTATATTGATACCTATGCGCATGTGGGCAGACCGGGGCAACAGAGTTTTATTCCGGCTACCGATCCGCCGATTCGCATTGATTATATTTTTGCCAGCGCGCCGCTGCTGCCCGCCCTGGTCGATTGCACGATTGTCGTAGAACCGCCGGATAGCGAGGCTTCGGACCATCGCCCCGTGCTGGCGACCTTTGATCCGACGCAGCTGACCTAATCTGCCCCTGTGATTCGCCTGTACATGTAATTTGAACCGAGACCCCACCATGCCCGAAGATTCTGCCATCACTTCTTCTGAATTTGCTGAAGCAGGCGATGATTCCCGGCCTGCAAACGCGTCTGCGGATAGGCTAGCGGTTGACCCATTGGCGGCGGATTTTTCTGCGCCAATACAGCAGCAACAGCTAGCCGCGGGTCCCCGCGTCGTGTGGGATAAGCCGCCGCTGCCGGGTCGTGTTGGGCTGGCCCTGGGCGGTGGTGCTGCGCGGGGTGCAGCACATATTGGGGTCTTGGAAGTCCTGGCCGAATACAAGATTCCCATTCACTGTGTGGTGGGCACCAGCGCCGGCGCGATTGTGGGTGGACTCTTTGCCGCGGGCATAGACCCCGCGCGCATGACTGCCGCGGCCACGGGCCTGCGCTGGAGTCATATCAGTACGCTGAGCCTGCCTTCGGTACACATGGATTCGCTGCGCCGGGGCGCGTTGAGCCTGGCGTCTATGTCGATGCCGCTGGGTATTCTGGATTTGGACCGTTTGGTCGATTTTCTGGATGAAATCCTGGGCGCGCAAACGCAGTTTACGCATTTGTCCGTGCCGTTTGCCGCCATTGCCACCGATATTGCCAGCGGTGAAATGATTGTGATGAACGACGGCGCAGTCTCCACTGCCATCCGCGCCAGTTGTGCGATTCCCGGAATTTTTACGCCCATTCGCCGCAACGGGCGGCTGTTGATCGACGGCGGCGCGGTGAACAACCTGCCTGTTACCGTCGCATTCCAGATGGGCGCAGAGTATGTCATTGCCGTGGACCTCTTGCCCTGGGAGCAGGATCACCCCAAAGAGCCAGACAACATTGTGGAATTGAGCCTCATGGCCCTCTATTCGCTGATGCGTGCGACCCAGCGTGGCAGCCAGCGCGCCCATCTCACACTCCAGCCCGCTGTCGCGCATTTGCCCCTCACAGATTTAAGCGCGGCCGCAGAACTTATCGCCGCGGGGCGTGCTGCCACCGAAGCCGCCATGCCCGAGATTCTGCGCGCCCTGGGGCGCCCCGCCCCGGACTTGCCCGTATCGCCTATCTGAAAAGCCTCTCCGAAAAAGCCCCTCCGAAAAAGCCCCTGCCCACCTGTTTGGCTCTGTGCTAAAATAACGACAGGACTGATAGAAGCTATTGGGCTGTTGGGAAAGGACGCGATCCGCATGAAGCGCCGCAAAATCTCTTCTGTCGTGGTTTGGACAATTGGGCTGACCTGGCTGCTGGCTGCGTGTCAATCCTTTGCGCTGCCGCCTGTTTCCGACGTTCCTGCGGCAACCGCACCCAGCGCAGAATTTGACCCTGAATCTGACACCGAAACCCAGGAAGGCAGCGCACGCGCGACGGGCCCGCCCCCAGATCCTGCAGAACATCCCGAGGAAGATGCCGCCCGCGACGCCGAACGCGATGAGCAGACCGACATAGATGCGCCGCACACGCCCGCGACCGACTCCACCCCCCTGGCTGAAGAACCTGCGGAAGAACCTGATGAAGAAACGTATGTGGAGATTGAGCCTGTGCTGGTGGGCACAGTCACTTTTACCGCGACAATGCCTTTCCGCGCACCAGTAGAATCGACTCTGACGCCTACGGCAACCGCGACACTCACGGGTACACCGTCACTGACTGCAACCCCACCACTGACTGCAACCCCGCCGCTGACCGGCACACCGACCATTACCGCGACGGCGACGCTCACCGGAACGCCGCCGCTCACGCCACCAACCACACCGTCCCCTACACCGTCACCGGGGACGGGTACACCGCAACCGACTACCCCGACCCCGCCTGCCTCACCTGTGCCGCCGCCCAGCGGTTCGCCGACGGTTGCGCCTACTGCTACCCCACCTACTTCTCCGACACCGTTGCCCACAGGCGTGGTTTTGCGCACGCACCGCACCTTTATCGAGGGCAGCGACCGCATTGTAGTGGGCGAGGTGGTCAATGGATTGGCGGCGTCGGTCTACAATGTGCGCATGATTGCGACCTTCTATGACAGTGCCGGGGAGTTGGTGGGCGCACAAGAGACCGTCACCTTTTTGCCCGAAACCCAGCCGCGCCAGACCAACCCCTTCCGCCTGGTATTGCGCGATGCGCCCGCCTCTATCGCCAATTATGAGCTGTCGCTGGTCTGGCAGGAGATCAATCTGGCCGAATTTGACCGGGTGACGATTGTCGGCGAAGAACTGCGCGAGGAAGGTGGGCAAATCCACATCGCGGGCGAATTGCGCAACGATCATCGGCAGACTGTGGCCGATCTGCGCGTCGTGGCCGCGTTTTACGATGCGGAGGGGGCGATTGTCAATGTCTTTGTGGGCATGGTGGCAGATTCCCAGCTGGAACCCGACGCGACGACTACCTATGCGATTCAGGCGCATTTCGTGGGCGAAGCGTCGTATCACAGCTATCTGGTGCAGACACAAGGGGTGTTGGCGCGGTAGGGGCGGGACGAACTGGGGTGTGAGGCTGTGTAAGTGGGGATAGGGGTAATGAGTAATGGCCGTGTTGCGGATACCATCACCCAGTACCCCATCTGTTAGGCTAGACGTTATTTGTCGGTTAGGTAGGTCACCACTCCTGCGGTGACACAGGCAGCAGAGAATGTCACCGCAGGAGCGGTGACCGCATAAAGCCTTACCCAGACAAGCCTCTCGCTTGACTTGAATGAGAGAATCTACGCACTTAACGATCTCGCGAATAAGAGACAAATTGTGAATACTTGATAGGAGACCTTTCATGAGCAAAAAATCATCCCGGCGTGGGAGCGAGTTAACTCGACGGAGATCGCCAACGGCGCAGCCGCGTGGTGTGCCGCGTTGGGCGGCAGGTGTTGGCATTCTGGCGATACTAGCTGCAATTTGGTGGGGTGTCAGTACAGATGACATCATACACACGGCCTTAGGTGGTTTGTTGCCCACTACAGTGGAATCGATGATGAGTACTATAGGCATTCCAAGGGAAGATAATGCTGCAAAAAACAGTGTTATCGAGGTACAGGGTACAGCTGGATGCCGTCGGCAACCAGCCTTTGTACGTCAACTGAGTTCGAGCCAGCAAGCGGTTCTAGGTACCGCAATACCAGGCTATATAGGGTTAGCCATCTATGATCCAGGCGTAGGGGATGAGCCAAGGATCTATCAACATCCTTCATGGGACGATGCTGGCAATTTGGGGCCGTATATTATAGATGGACAAGGGAATCTATACGTCGCAGCTGTACCGTTTACAAGCTCAGAATTAAATCCACTTGAAGCGCAAAATACCCTCTATAAGATAGATTCGCTGACAGGTGAATTGACTTTATACTTAGAGTTACCCGCCGCACAACCACCCTCCGAGTTCAATCCCTATGGTGTGGTTGGTATGGGACTGGATTGTTCCACTGAGAGCCTCTACGTCGCGTCTCTTGCAGGCTCGATGCCCACAGATGAGGTAGGGCGGATTTTCCGTGTGGACATCAAGACCGGGCAAATTGCTGATCAGATAGACGGTGTGGATGCAATGGGAGTAGGAGTAGGTGTGCTGCCCGACGGCGAGCGACGGCTTTTCTATGGGCTTGCGCGCACAAGTGAGGTGCGTTCACTACGTCTAGACGAAGCCGGGAACTTTGCTGCGGATTTGGACGCTCGCCAAGAGTTTATACTGGCAATATTACCAGGGGGAGGAAGCAATGATCGCGCGCAGCGGATCAATTTCGATGAACATGGTGCAATACAGGTGAAAGGCGTGGAATTTAATTATAGTCTCCAGGTCTCGGGTCAGCCAAGTGTTACGACTTATCGCCTCCGTTATCTAGTAGACACACAGAAATGGGAAGTGCTAGATATTCACCCGGATGAAACACGTAATATAGAATAGAGATGTAGCTAACGATTGAATGCGTTGGCTATGGCAGGCCTTCATGAAATGTACCAAGGACAAATAGCTAAAAGAAAACGGACTGAGCCGAACCTTGCGGCTGGAATATTCTCTAGATTAGTTTCTGGTGCGAAACTCCGCGACAAAGCGAGCGCGTTTGGGCCTTTCGGCATCATCAGCCATCATCGGTGGGAAGTAACGGCAAGTTTTCTGCCGCTTTGGGTGAGATTGTTGGCGATGACGCCCCAAGCGACCCAACGCTGGAAGCCTACTTCGCCGTGGTTGTGACAGCGGTCGAGGCTTGCGCTTTATGGGGCCAAACTTGCTCATCGGGCACTCTCCATTCAGGCGATGATCACTCAAGAAAAGATAAAATCTCAAAAAAACTGTGAGTAACGGAGCGTTCCAGCATGTCACTACATGAT
>JBBDIO010000282.1:0-1875 GCA_040880365.1 Litorilinea sp. | reverse complement strand
GGCTGCAACGCTCCAGGTCGCTCTTCCTCTCAGACTGTTACTGGTCAGTTCTCAGGTTGATCTGGGGCAGGAAGATCGAGCGTGTATCGGTTGTTGGTTGCTCGGTCGGCTCTTCCGCCGTCGGCAGTTGGAAAAAGCCGAAGTCCACGGTCAGGTTACTATTTTCGTCAAAGGCAGAGCTGCTACATCCCGCTATGTTGGCATCAGCTTCGCCGGTTGGTTCATCGCCAAGGCTTATGATGACAACACCGCTACGCACCGAGCCGTTGACAAGGGAGTCGTTACCGTTATCATCCATGTCCATGTCACTATCCGGGTCGGGTGCATTGCCATTGGTACTGTTGCCACGGCTGCTCGTGAGATTTGCCAAAGGTTGATTATCCTGGAAGTTTTCGGCAACAACCTCAACAATATAGTCACCTGACAAGAGGCCATTGAAGAGATAACAACCATTCGCAGTCGTTGTTGTTGCGATCGCCTGACCATCACCATCTAACACAGGGTTACCTGCGCCATCCAGCAAACGGAGTACGACACCGCCGATTCCCGGTTCGTCTCCATCCATCGCACCATTGTCCGCCATACTACCACCGGAACCGTTGTCTAACCAGACCCTGTTGCCAAGCGTCAGCAACGGCATAAAGCCAAAGTCATAGGTTAGATTCGTAAACTCGTCGCCGTCACCATCATCCGTTGGCTCACCACCAGAAGTCAGGGTTAAGGGAGCACCCGCGACACCGTTGAGGGGTGACGGCAGGGGCGCGCCGTTGTCATCGTTGTTGACGTCATTGTTGGGGTCAGGTGCGCCAGGGCTGCTCACCAATCCGGCTAGCGGCTGGCTTGGGTTGAAATTGTCTTCATCCACTTGGACGATATATTCGCCGGGTTGCAAAAACGGGAAGGTGTAGAGACCTTCTGAACCAGTCGTGGTCGTCAGCAGCAGGGTATCGCCTGGATCGAATACACCTGGCGTATCGCCGTCGTCGCGGTACAAGTTGAGCAGGACGTCTTCGATCCCCGCCTCGCCGTCGCCGGGTTCATAGATCCCATCGCCGTCGTTATCCGAGAAGACCAGGTCGCCAATACCAGCATTGTAGAGGCCGAAGTCTATGGTCAAGTTGGTGTTGGCATCGGCATCACCGTCGTCGGTTGGCTCGTCACCCAGCGCCAGTGTCACTGCTTGGCTGGAAACACGTTTGGGCGACTGTTGTTGGATACCATTATCATCGTTGTCCACATTGTTGTCCGGATCGATAATCGTATCACTCTCCGTTCCTGGACGGGATAAACTACTGGAGAACCGCTCCAGCACCCCGCCGCTGGGTTCGAAATTCGAGCTATCCAGTTCCACAATGTAATCATCAGGCGGTAGGTTGCAGAATTGATAGAAACCGCCATCAGAAGTCGTTGTCGTCTGGATAGCCGCACCGTCTGCGGGAGTACGCACACCGTCGCCGTCCACATCATTGTAAAGGCTTACCAACACATCGTTGATGCCGAAATCGTCACTGGGGTCGAAGAGACCATTATTTGCCGAATCGTTGAAGACCAGGTTACCCAGACATAAAGTCTCTGGCGCGCCGATGGTCACGCGATAATCCTCGACCTCACCGTCGACAGCAGGGCCAGTCGGTGACAAGCCACTCTCGGTCGAACAGCGGAAGCGTGCGTAGGTATCGCCGATGATCGCATCGCTCGGCACTGTGAATTTCAGCGGAGTATTGCCACTGCCTGCGGCCAGTGTTTGATCAGTTGCGATCTGCTCACTCACACCAAAGAAATCGCCATCGCCGTTGAAGTCGATCCAGGCATTTAGGGTACAGGCCTCCGGCGAAGCGTCAGCCGGCATGCCGACCAGCACACCGCTGTTCTCTT
>JBBDIO010000281.1:0-11370 GCA_040880365.1 Litorilinea sp. | reverse complement strand
GTTGTTTAGCGATTCGGCAACGGTCGGATGCGAAAAGACGCCATCGCGAATAGCCGTATATGGCAATTTCCCCAGCATGGCGACCTGCAACACCGTTGCAATCTCGCCGCCCCGGATGCCCAGGATGGCACAGCCCAGAATCTGCTGCGTATCGGCGTCGACCACGGCTTTCATGAAGCCGCGCGTCTCGTCGGTCTCCAGCGCCCGCGCGACATGCGCCATAGGCATTTTCGCGACACGAATGTTTAGCCCGCGCTGGCGCGCCTCTTCCTCGCCCAGCCCCACGCGCCCCAGTTCCGGGTCGATGAACACCGTATAGGGCACAAGCCGATTCTGAATCGACGCCGCGCCGCCTTCCAGCAGATTGGTGCGCAAGACCCGAAAATCATCGTAGGAGATGTGGGTAAACGCCGGGCCGCCTTTCACATCACCCACGGCATAGATGCCCGGCACGTTGGTCTCCAATTGCCCATTGACCTGGATGTTGCCCCGGTCATCTGTTGCCACCCCCACCCGGTCCAACTGCAAGTGCTCACTATTGGGTATCCGCCCCGTCGCCACCAGCAGATGCGACCCGACCAGAGTCTCGTCACCATCTGGCGTAGACACTCGCAGGCGCACCTCGCCGCCACTGGCCTGCTCTACCGCCGACGCGTCCGTATCGAGCAGCACGCGCACCCCATCTTCGCGCAAAATCTCGGCCACTGCGTCGGAGATGTCGGCGTCTTCCCGATTCAACAACCGGGACCCCCGTTGCACAATGGTTACCTGGCTCCCGAAGCGCCGAAACATCTGGCCAAATTCCAGCCCAATGTAGCCGCCACCTAAGACCAACAAGTGATCGGGCACCGTGTCCAACTCCATGATCGAGGCATTATCCAGATATTCGGTAGTCTCGAGACCCGGCAGAGTGGGCAGCCGGTTGCGCGCGCCCGTGTTGATAAAGACCTTCCCGGCACCCAGTTGCGTCTGTGTGCCATCCTGCTGCGCCACATCGAGCAAAAAACCTTGGCCGTCGCCGTTCTGTTCGGCAAACGCAGCTTCACCCATAATCAACTCCACGCCGTCCGTGCCCTCAATCGCGTTGCGACTCCCCGAACGGAAGCTCTCCACCATTTCGCGTTTGCGCCGGCGCACCTCTGCCAGATCCACGCGGATCGTACCGGTGTGCACGCCATAGTCGGCGGCACGGCGCGCCACATGGGCAACCCGCGCACTGGCCACCATCGTTTTCGTGGGCGTACACCCCACATTGATACAGCTTCCCCCCACATAGGCGCGCTCCACCAACGCGACCCGTTGGCCGCCTTGTGCCAGGGCTGTAGCCAATGGGCCACCGGCTTGACCTGCGCCGATTATCACTGCGTCAAAATCTTGAGTCCTCGACTGTCCCACCATCTCTGTGCCTCCCCATGCGCTAGAGTCTCATGCCGCAAAGTATGATTGCGGCTTCGTTGCGGTTTAGCCGGCAACAAGGCTCCAAAAGGTTCCTTGCTTACGGTATAGCTTCAGCAACCACCCTACACTACATCGTAGCGCGGTTCTGGCAGATAGATAACACTCAGGATGGTAATATGGGATCATTCAGGCTGCCTGCACCGCGCGCATAGCGCAATTCCAACACATATGCGAACGTTCAAAAATCCAAGCAATCCAAGCGACCAGGAGGAAACTTCGTGAATCGCCAGAATCGATCTCAGCCCACAGGCGCGCCTGCGACAGAAGCCAATCCCGCCAGAAAATTTTCGCGCCGTAATTTTCTCACCTATTCCGCCCTCTTTGGCGTCTCGGCAGCAACTGCATCCGCGCTGGCTGCGTGCGCCCCGGCGACCGCACCTTCCGCCACCCCCGCAGGCACCGCCCTTCCCGCAGAGGAATCTGCCGCCGCCAGCGGTGCTGAGGGTACGCTACGCGTGGCCTGGGAAATTCCCGACCAGCTAGACCCGGCCTACGCTTCCGCCGATTCGGAGATATCCGTTCTGAACTCGGTCTACGACTACCTCGTGGATATTGACAGCCAGTCCACCATCCAGCCGCGCCTGGCGACCGCCTGGGAAGTGAGCGAAGACGGCCTGACCTATACGTTTACGCTGGCCGAAGGCGTGACCTTCCACGATGGCTCCGAATTGACGCCCGACGATGTCATCTGGACCTTTGATCGGCTGCGCAATCCCGAACTCGAACTGCCCACCGCCGATCTCTACAGCAACATCGCGGCGATTGAGCCAACCGAAGATGGCCGCGTGCAATTTACCCTGTCCGCGACGAATCCCTTCTTCCTCTACGACCTGAGCGACAACCATGCCGTAATCGTGAAGGCCGGAAGCGAAAACCTGGACGCCGAGTTCAACGGCACAGGCCCCTTCCGCGTCGTCGACTACAGCACCGGCAACCGCATGGACCTGGAAGCCAACGCCGACTACTTCATCGAAGGCCAACCCGGCGTCGCCGCGCTGGAACTGATTTTCTTTGGCGATCAGGTGGCCGCGGTCGATGCCCTGCGCGGCGGCCAGGTTGATGTCGTCATGCGTATGCCGACGCCCCTCTATCTCTCGCTCCAGGAAGAACCGAATCTGGTCACGGCCAACACGCCTACCAACGGTTTCGACCTGATACGCCTGCGCTCGGACCGCGAACCCGGCAATGACCCGCGCGTCATCGAGGCCTTCAAGCTGGCGACCGACCGCCAGGCTATTGTCGACACAGTGACTCTGGGCCTGGGCGCGGTGGGGCGCGATTCACCCATCGGGCCGGTTTTCACGGCGTACTACGACGAATCGACGCCCATTCCGCCCCGCGCCCCCGAAGCTGCCCGCGCCCTCCTGGCCGAAGCCGGCTATCCCGATGGCCTGGAACTGGACTTGCATGTGCCCGACAGCGGCGATCGCCCCGACCTGGCCGTCGTGCTCCAGGAGCAGTGGGCCGAGGCGGGCATCACCGTCAATGTTTTGGTCGAGCCGGAAAGCGTCTACTATGGCGATGAAGGCTGGCTGGAAGTCGATCTGGGAATCACCGGCTGGGGTTCGCGACCTACGCCCCAATACTATCTGGATACCATGCTCGTTACCGATGCCGTTTGGAACGAATCACGTTTCTCAGACTCCGAGTTCGACGAGCTGGCGCAGATTGCAGGCAGCACGCTGGATGAACAGGAGCGCATCGAAGCCTATCAGGAGATTCAACGCATTCTCATCGAGCGCGGCCCCATCATCATTCCCTACTTCTTTGCCCAGCTAGGCGCTATCAGCGACGCGTTTACCGGCTTCGATATGAAAGCCTTCCCCGGCCGCACCAATCTGGCTGCGATCCGGCAGAGTTAGGCACGGCACGGTTAAAGTCTGTGTGATTAAGTTCTATGGGGTAAGGTGCGGAATCGCCCTGTGCGGTTCCCTGCCTTGCCCCAGTTCATAATATCGAAACTACCCAAACAACGGTATCCTGCCCAGAAATATGACTGCATCTGAAAGTGATCTGGCGGCGCTGGCGACCCGCCGCCGCTGGCTGCGCATGGGCGCCAGTGCGCGCATACTTTTCTCGCGGCCCACGTCGGCCCTGGGCATTACCCTGGTTGCCCTCTTTATTATCCTGGCAATCTTTGCGCCGTGGATTGCACCCTACGCGCCCACCGATCAGATATCGGGTGCCGCGCGCCTGGCGCCGTCGAGCGAATATTGGTTCGGCACCGACCGTCTGGGGCGCGACGTATACAGCCGTGTCATCTGGGGCGCGCGCGATGTATTGGGGTTGGCCGGCGCGGGCACGCTGGCCGCTGTGGCCCTGGGCACCCTGGCCGGACTGTTCAGCGCCTATCGCGGCGGCCTGATCGAAGAAATCACTTTTCGTCTCTTCGATAGCCTGCTCGCCATGCCCGCGTTGTTGCTGGCGCTCTTGCTCCTGGGCACGGTAGGCCCCTCGCGCAACAGCGTCTTTATCGTCATCGTTGTGGTCTATATGCCGATTGTCGCGCGCGTGGTGCGCAGCGTCGTCCTCTCGGTCAAGACCCGCGGTTTCGTCGAAGCCGCGCGCACCCAGGGCGAATCGACAATGCACATCCTCTTCCGCGAAATTCTGCCGTCGGTGCTGCCTGCCCTGGCCGTCGAAGGCGCGCTGCGCTTTTCCTATGCCATCTTTCTGGTCGCCTCGCTGGGCTTTTTGGGTGTAGGTGTACAGCCGCCCAACCCCAACTGGGGTCTCATGATCAGCGAAGCGCGCACCTATGTCACGCTCACGCCGTGGGCGCTCTATTTTCCCGTGGCCGCTATCTCGCTGCTCGTCATCGGTGTCAACCTCATGGCCGACGGCCTCAAGCGCGCCTTGCAAGTGAGCGGATAAATCTCATGGCAACACCCACTCCGACATCCGCAGCCCCGGCCAATGGCACAAACAATAGCACAAACAGCACAGCCGATGCTCCCGTTCTGGAGCTGGAAAACATCACCGTATCCTATCGCCAGGGCCAACAGTGGCTCGACGCAGTGCGCGATGTCAGCTTCAAAATCCAGCCCGGTGAGACGATGGGGTTGGTCGGCGAGAGCGGTTCAGGCAAATCGACGCTGGCCCATGCCGTCCTGCGCTATCTCAGCGAAAACGGCGCCATCCGCAAGGGGCGCATCCTGCTGCGTGGACAGGACATGACCACGCTAAGCAACGCGCAGTTGCGCCAGGTGTGGGCCGAAGAGATCAAGCTGGTTCCCCAAAACGCGCTTTCTGCGCTCAATCCTTCGTTGACGATTGGTGACCAGTTACTCGAGGCAATTCCGCCCGGCCGTGAGCGTGGACCGGCCCAGGTGCAAGAACTGCTGAAAATGGTGCGGCTGGCCGATTCCGAACGCGTGGCCGACAACTACCCCCACCAGCTGAGTGGCGGGATGCAACAGCGCGTCATGATTGCTATGGCGCTCGCCGCCGAGCCTGCGCTTCTGGTTATGGATGAACCGACCACCGCGCTGGATGTGACCACCGAAGCCGCGATTCTTGACCTGGTCGCGGGGCTTATCGACCAGCGCCAGACCGCGGTGCTCTACGTGACCCACGATCTGGGTGTCATCGCACAGGTTTGTGATCGCGTGGCCGTCCTCTACGCCGGTGAACTGGTCGAGGAAGCCACGGTTGACGAGCTTTTTGCACATCCGCTGCATCCCTACACCGCAGGTCTGCTGGCGAGCGTACCCAGGCTGGGCGCGACCAAGGGCACCAACCAACTCTATCCCATTCGCGGCAGCATTCCCCAACTGACCGAGTTGCCCCACGGCTGCATTTTTGCGCCCCGCTGTCCGATTGCCGAAGACCGCTGCTTCGAAGAACGCCCGCCGCTGGAAGAAGCCAAACCTGGACGGCATGTGCGCTGCCTGCGCTGGCAGGAAATCGACAACGCAAGCGTCAGCCCCTTGCCCACGGATCAGACACTGTCGGGGCCGGGCGCGCCCGGGTCCAGACCCCAGCCTGCACAGCCCGCCATGCCGGTATTGCGCATCGAAAATCTGGATAAGCACTTTACAACTGCGCGCTCTCTGCTCCAGTGGCTGTTGCGCAAGCCGTCGCCTGCGGTGCGCGCCGTGGAAAACGTGACGCTGGATGTGCCGCGCAGCCGCACGTTGGGGCTAGTTGGCGAAAGCGGCAGCGGCAAGACCACGCTGGCCCGCTGTATTATCGGGCTGGAAGAGGCCACCGGCGGCGAAATGCGCCTGCTGGATGTGCCGCTCACACCGGCATTGAGCCGACGCGCGCCCGAAGTATTGCGCCAGCTTCAAATTGTCTTTCAGAACCCCGACGAGGCGCTCAATCCCTATCGCACCGTCGCCAATTCCTTGCGCCGCCCGCTCATGCGTCTGAGCGGCCTCTCTACCGACCAGGCCGAGGCGCGCGTGTTGCAACTGCTGGAGATGGTGAACCTGCGTCGGGAGTTGGCGGATCGCTTGCCCGGTCAGCTGAGCGGCGGCGAAAAACAGCGCGTCGCGATTGCCCGCGCCTTCGCAGCCCAGCCCGAATTGCTCATCTTCGACGAATCTGTGTCTGCGCTGGATGTTTCTGTGCAGGTTTCAATCCTGAACCTGCTCAACGAGCTACAGCACGCGAGCCTGCCCGTGTCCGATAACCCGCGGGGAGCCGCGCCAGACGCCGCAGGCAGGGCCTATCTCTTTATCACCCACGATTTGGGCGTGGTCAGCTATCTGGCCGATGAACTCGCGGTCATCTATCTGGGGCAACTGATGGAAGTCGGCGCGGCCGAAGCCTTTTTCAAGCCGCCCTATCACCCCTATACCGAAGTGTTGCTGGCGGCTGCGCCGGTCGCCGACCCCCGGCACAAGCGCCCACCCTTGCAGCTGGAAGGCGAGATTCCCAGCCCCAGCGCAAAACCCCAAGGCTGCCCGTTTCACACGCGCTGCCCGCGCGTGGTCGGCGATATCTGCCGCACCGAAACGCCGCCCTGGCGCACCGGCCCCGACGGGCAACGCATCTTCTGTCACATTCCCCTGGAAGAGCTGGAAGCCGCACAAGCGCCGTTGGCGACGCCCGATCAGGCAGCGCGCACAGCCGCCGCTTCCCCCGGCGAAGGCACGACCGCCGCAGATCCACAAGAATTGGGTTAGATCATGCTCCGCTACCTGCTTCGTCGACTCGGATTTCTCTTCCTCACCGTCATTCTGACCTCGCTCATTGTTTTTGGCGTGACCCAGTGGCTACCCGGCGACGTCGCGCGCATCATCCTGGGCCGCGACGCAGGCGAAGCCGCGCTCAACGCCCTGCGTGCAGAGCTGGGCCTGGATCGACCGTTGCCCGTCCAATATCTGAGCTGGCTCGGCAGTTTCCTCACCGGCGACTGGGGCCAATCTTATAGCAGCAGCCAGGCTATCCGCCCGCTGGTCATGGAACGCTTCGGCAATTCCATGTTGCTGGCGGGGCTGTCGATTCTGTTGGCCGTGCCTTTGGCAATTGGTCTGGGCGTCTGGGCTGGACTCAACGAAGACAAGCCCGTAGACAACGCGATCACCGTCCTGTCGTTGTCGGTGGTTGGACTGCCGGAATTTGTCACCGGCCTGATCCTGATTCAGGTTGTCGCCTTCGAATGGGGCTTGTTGCCCGCCAATTCGTCCATTCGCCCCGAAGCCGGCTTCTGGGAAGCCCTGCCCATGCTGGTGCTCCCGGCCATTACCGCGACCCTGGTGCTGTTGGCCTACATCGTGCGCCTGACGCGCGCCGGTGTCATCGAAGAGTTGAAACAGGGCTACGTGCGCACCGCCGCGCTCAAGGGACTGAGCCGGCGCACGGTCATCGGCAAGCATCTGCTGCGCAACGCGCTCATGCCTACGATCACCATCATCGCCATCAGTTTCGGTTGGCTCATCAGCGGCCTGATCGTCATCGAAAACGTCTTCAACTACCCCGGCCTGGGCCGCCTGTTGATCTTCGCCATCGACCGCCGCGACCTGCCCCTGCTCCAGGCCATCACGCTCATCACCGTCATCGCCTTTTCCCTCTCCAACCTGGTAGCCGACCTGCTCTACGCCTATCTCAACCCGCGTATTCGTCTGCAATAGCGCAGCTTTTTCTCATGCCACGGTTACGCTTCACAACGCAACCGCTATGGGTATTTACCCTTTGCCCATCACATTTCTACTCTATGCGCAGGAAAATAACGGCAAAACGATGGTCGATCTCATCCCATGCCAGTAAGAAGTCGGCCAATGGCACGCCCGTAGGTCCATCTGCGAGCGCAGGATCATGAAGCCAAACCGTCGAGTCGTCCATGCCGGACACGAGCACGGCATGTTGAAAGCGATTTCCTGTCCAGTGCGGCAATTCGCCAGCCTGGATAAACGCAATGACGGGGACTTGCTTCTCCAGCCAGTTCCGCACATTGGTGAGAGTGCCCTCTATATAGTATTGGGTTGCGATTTCCCGCGTTTGTAGGCTGACGACCTGGGAGGCCGGAACACCAATGCCCTTGCGTACCGTCAATGTGCGTCCAATTTCCTGTTGTGAACGCGAAATGCCCAGATAGCTCAATGCCATCTGGGCACATGCAGGCAAACAATACCCGAACTCAATCTGCTGGCTATGCTGCACCAATAAGCCGGTCGCCACGTGCATACATCATTTCAATGGTTTGAGGTGCGTTCAAGACGTCGCCCGTCGTCGCATCCACATCCACTTCCCCCACCGGCCCACGCGGCGGCTGCGACGCTGATGTGAGATAGGCGTGGAATCTCCATACCCACCGGTCCCCACTTTGGACAAGGGCGCCGTCACCCGCCATGACAAGATTGCCCACATGGTCTACAAGCCAGCCGTTGGCCTTGCGGTGTGCAGCCTGCTTCTCGATGCCTACCTGCGCCACCACATAGACCTCGCTGCCGTCGGGCAGGTCAATCGGCGTATTGAGTTCTACTCTGCCTTTGTGTAATTTACCGCTGACAGTGACTGCCGGCATAGGTCCATCTCCATTCACAAGTAATCCAATTGGCGGTGCGGGGCTGTATGGACTCACTTTATAGTCATCATTGTATCACGCGGTTTAGTTCGCAGTGAAGCGAAGCGTAAACACCGCATGACAGCCCGAACCCTGCCACCCCACAACGGTTGCGCCCTGCCCACTCTAACCCACACCTTTACCACAAAACAAAATTCGCCTCCCAAATTGGTGAGGCGAATCGGCGCATATCTCTAATCAGTTGTATATCCAGGTGGCGACGGGTGGACTTGAACCACCGACCTAGGGATTATGAAGCCCTGGGAATGACTTCGCGCCCAAAATCACCAAATTCCAGAATTTAGCCAAGCACGGCAACAAATCTTATACGCCCAGAGATGACTTTGCGATCAAAGTCCTTCGCTCAATTATAGTGCGTTTAGATCTATGAGCAAAATACGGTTAGGCCAACCTACCCAATGCCCTATTGGTGATTTGAGATTACTTGCTGGGGAAGCGGTGAGTTCTTGTAATGTTCTACAAGAATAGAACGGAGTTCATCGGCCATATTCGTGCCGCGCACCAGACAGCCAATGCGGATTTGAGTATGAAGACTTTTGGGTATATCGATAGTCACCCGTTTGACACCTTCTGTGGCGCGGTTTTGTACCCATTCATCAACGGACGGGGCGGGTTTATCCTTACCCGCGGTTGGCTTGCGCCGATGGTAATTTTCTTGGTCATGCGGCTTCCTCCTCAGTAATAGGCTGCGTGGTAGTGGCAAATTTCAGAAATTCTTCTGTTAACCGATTGATTTCCCTGGCTGCCAGCCCTTTTGGTTCCAGCTCGACAACCGTTCCCCCTTGGTTTGCAGTTTCGGCAAAGGTGACACGTTGGCAAATGGTGCTGTTGAATACCGGCAATTCAAAATGCGCCAACGCCTCCTTGGCACCCTGCCCGATAGCGGTATTCACAATCCTACGATTAATGACGAAGGCACTCTTCAACGTTTCTTTGAACACGCTGGCCTCCTGTAACAAGTCTATAATCTCTCTCGCCGCCCAAATATCAAGTGGTGAAGGCTGTACCGGGATCAATACAATATCGGAAGCCATGATGCAGGCTCGCATCAGTTCATTTACGCGTGGAGGGCCGTCGATAACGATCATGTCGTAATTCTCCCGGTGCGCCTGAACTTCTTTATGCAGGTTGCGTGTTGGCAGACCGATAACTGGCACCTTCGCATCCCCTGCCCTACTTGCTGACCAATCCAGCGCACTTCCTTGAGGATCAGCATCCACCAGCAGCACTTTGTGCCCACGCAGTGCAAGGCTAGTTGCCACATGCACAGCAAGGGTGGTTTTGCCAACCCCACCTTTTTGATTCAAGAACGATACAATCATGGCCTATCCTGCTCAGGCAGATGACATGGTCTGCCTAGTTGCTGAGTTGATGGATAGACGGAATAGCATAAAAAAGTGTTAACAGGATAGCTGCTCCTCATATAGGCAGCATTCTGATTTCATGGCATGATGTGCTGTCATCCAAACGGCGTCGCAGCAAGATGCCTGGGTGTACGAGATGTATTGCCTGGATTCAAATAAGCTGTGGAGCCAACATCTCATATCCTTGGCTTTCCGATTTACCTACTTATCGGATTTGCAAATTAGCACCCCTTCAGCAAAATGCTAAACCAGAATCAAGGTCTAGACAGCAAGCTGCTCAACTGCTTTGACTGGAAGACATTCTCCGGCATATACAGTGTGCAGGGTTTGCAGCAAGGCACCTACCCAAAACCCTGCGTTCGCATGTTGCTGTATTCCTGTGCATCCAACCGCCTGATTACTTGTCACCACTGCTTTCTGAACACGCAGGATTATGGAAGGCTGTGCCGCTGATTGATTTGGCGCACATTTATCCATTGTACTGTCCGTACTCTTTGTCTGCGATACATTTTTACATTTTCCTGATGATTAGTGGATAAGTAGCACTGTGGATCTGGTAGGCTGGTAAACTGCTTAACCAGATTTTTGCGCTTCTGTTCAACCATACAGATTCCTTGCAACATAGAGGTCTGTGACGCTACCACTGAGCAAGAACATAGATCATTCCTTGGTTTCACCCCCTACTATTCCGCTGTCTACTTGCTGCTTCTAGCCATTCACTCACATCCTTATGCCCTGCATATAGCCCTGAATGATCAACAATATCCAGGCTGGGGAGGTGATCCCGAAAATACGCTGCCATTGCCTGCCCGCTTGCATCCCGGTCAAGGTAGAGATGCAGTGTACGGGCGGCCAGGGCACGAATCGTTTCAATTGCCCTGTCACGCATTGCTACCGAATTAAGCACGATGACTGGTGTAGTGGCTTCTTGCCTACCATAATGGGTGAGAGCGCTCAAATAGTCGATAAAGCCCTCAAAAACTGTGACTACCTCCGCCCTGTTGCCGGATGCATGATGCAGCAAGGTGATGTCCTTCGTGCCATACGTGCCCTTGAAGTACGGATTCCGCAATTCGTAGCCACCGCTCTGATTCGGAAAGGCGAGGGCAAAATAGTCCTTCTCACCGTAACGGTAATAGATTTCCTGCACATAAAGCTGCGCCGTTTCCACTGACACCCCACGCTTTTTGAGATAGGAGGTGAGGGCACGGTTTTCTAAAGGTTTGACCTTTTTTAGCTCAATGGCCGGGTCGCTCTCCTGTTTGGTTGCCTTCTTGGGGGACTGCATTGATGTTGCCTTGGCTGCCGCCGCAAATTCCAAACTTCCCGCAGGTGCAAGGCTCTCTAGTCGCCGCAACGCTTCCCGAATAGAATCGGTACGATCATAGTGCATCATAAAATCCAGAACATTCCCGCCTTTTCCTTCCCCAAAGTCAAACCACACATTGTCCTGCACGTAGATATTGAACGATGGCACGGCCTCTATACGAAATGCGCTGACGAACCAGATTACCC
>JBBDIO010000280.1:7336-11394 GCA_040880365.1 Litorilinea sp. | reverse complement strand
GATCTGATCCTGATGCGCGTGCCTGTGAACCCTGATCACGAGCCACTCAAAGCCGCGGCCCCAATTTTCTATCTGCACCACCCCTCCTATGGCGAATCCGCGCAGAGTGGGTATGCGGCTTTTGTCGAAAATCTGCGGCTTGTGAGCCAATTGACCGGGCAACCCGATGCCGCCGAGGTCGCCATCGCCCGTTTTGATACGGTATTGGAGAATTTGCGCGCGATTTCTACCCCAGAAACGCACACGTTGAGCGTCGCCGTCCTCTTCCAGGGGGAGGGCTATCGCGTGATTGGGCCAGGAAATCCGTTCTGTGTGGCGCTGGCCGCGGCGCAGCTTGGTCAATGTGTGGGTGAAGGCGACGCTTCTTATGAAATCAATGCCGAGGAGTTTCTGGGCCTTGACCCCGATTGGCTTATTTACCAGTCGGGCGATGGCTCCTATCAGGATCGCACCGACCCCGTGTGGTCAGAGTTGAGTGCTGTCAAAGAAGGTCGCGTCTACGACGCCCTGGGCAATCGCTACTACTGTTGCAGCTTGCGTGGTCTGATCCATGCGCTCCAGGAGTATGTGCATTATGTTGTGCCCGATGCCAACATCCCCGCGCCGGGCCCCTGGCTCGATTTCGACCCGGTGCAAAGTCCGCTCTTGCAGCCGGCGGCGAGTTAGAGAAATCATCATGACTACCGCTGTACTTGCCGCAAATTCACAACGCGTGCGCGGTCGTATGTTCCTGGGTGTGATGATCCCTCTGCTGGTGATCCTCGCCCTGGGCCTACTCAACTTTGTACGCGGGGAACCCAACGTCAACCTGGCGGAAGTGTGGCGGGCCATCGTCGATCCCCAGCCGGTTGAAGTCAACCACGCCCATTTCCTGATTCGAGAATTGCGGATTCCACGGGTCTTGTTGGGGCTGCTCTGCGGAGCAGCCCTGGGGCTTGTGGGCGTTTTGCTGCAAGACTCGTTGCGAAACCCGTTGGCCGATCCGGGCTTGTTGGGCATAGCGCAAGGCGCTTCGCTGGCTATGGCGCTGTTTTCCATCTACCCGGAAATTATGCCCGGTTTGCCACGCCCTCTTATTTGTCTGGTGGCCGGCATTGTGGCGGGGCTTGCGGTGATTTCCTTTAGTGGTACCATTCGCGACCCGATTCGCGTGATCTTGTCGGGTGCAATCCTCTCTGGTTTCTTTGGCGTGCTAACCACCGCCATTCTGCTGCTTGCGCCCTATGAACGCACGGGCGGGCTGGGGGCCTACTATCGCTTTGTCGCGGGGTCGGTCTCGGCGGCAGAATGGCAATATCTGCACATGATTGCGCCCTGGCTGATTGTGGGTATCCCTGCGGCGTTGCTATCCGGACGCGCGCTCAATTTGTTGCAATTGGGTGATGAACTGGCAACCGGCGCGGGTTTGAATCCCTTTCGCACGCGTGTGGCCTTGATCGCCATCTCTCTCATTCTTGTCTCGCCAGTCATCGCCGCCATCGGGCCAGTTGCCTTCATTGCGCTTTTCGCACCCCACATTGCGCGCGGTTTTCTCATCAGCAGTGATTCGAGACAAACGCTCATCGTCTCTGCCTTTTGTGGCGCGGCCTTGCTACTGGCTGCCGACACCGTGGGTCGTCTGCTTTTCTTCCCCGCGGAAATTCCTGCGGGCATCTGGACAGTCGCAATGGTTGGTCCCGCCGCGATCCTGGTGGTCGGGCGGATGGTGCGGAGGCGCGAGGCATGAGTATAACGACTATGCCAGAGCGAATGCCCGAGACGCTGACTGCGATTGAGATGATTTCCAAAAGCGAACGTTGGCGGCGTTGGTGGCTTGCTATGCCGCTGTTGCTGGTGTTGTGTTTGGCGCTTGTGTGGTTTTCCACGGCCATTGGTGTGGGGAGCGTAACGCTGACCCCGCCGCAAGTGTGGCGTGCGCTGGTTGCGCCCGAAAACGCTACGCGCCATGAAATTGTGGCAAGCAATGCGCGCCTGGCACGCGCGCTGATGGCGCTCGGTGTGGGCATGGCGCTCGGCACAGCCGGTGCGCTCTTGCAGGCGCTCTATCGCAACCCCCTTGCCGATCCGGGTATTACAGGTGTTACACAGGGCGCGGTGACAGCTGCCGTGGCCTGGATTGTCTTTGGGCCAGTGTTGACGCCCACCCAGGTCTCCTGGATGCTGCCCGCGGTCTCTGCACTAGGTGCATTGCTCTCGGCAACGCTTACATGGAGTATCGCGCGGCTGGGTGGTCGCGTGGAACCGGTGCGCCTCATTTTAATTGGTGTGCTGGTTGGCGGTGTGTTGGGCGCAGTCACCTCGGTCGCCTTGCTCTATGCGGGCGAAGATACCCAGGCGTTGATCACCTGGCTTTCGGGTTCGCTGGCAAGCGTCACCTGGCAAAAGTTGAGGCTTTTCGGCGCGGGTGTGCTCATTACCCTGCCCCTGTTGTTGATGGCTATCCCGCGCGCCAATATTCTCCAATTTGGCGACGACATGGCTTCGGGGCTAGGCCAGAGCGTGACACCGGCACGCGCGATTGTTCTGGTCGCAGCCTGCCTGCTCACGGCGGCGGCCGTCTGCACCGTCGGCGGCATCGGCTTTGTGGGGCTGGTTGCGCCCCATCTTCTACGCTGGTTTGTGGGCAGCGATCTGCGGCGGCTTGTGCCAGGCGCGGCGCTGGGGGGCGGGGCATTGGTGCTGGTGGCCGATCTGGTCGCGCGCAACCTGCGCCCTGCCGATATTGGCGAATGGCTCAATATACCCCTCAACACCAACGCAATCACCTTGCCCGTAGGCGTCTATCTCGCGCTTTTGGGCGGGCCATTTTTCCTATTCTTGCTACGAAGGATGCGTTCATGACAAGACAAGACCAATTGCTACAAGAGGATCAATTGCATCAGGACGATCAGGACGATACAAGTATCCTCAATCGCACACTGCCCAGCGGCCCTCAAGCCACTCAGTTTCAGGCTACCGACTGCCAGGCTACCACTTCGCCGCCGCCAGACATATCTGCTCTCCGGGCGCAGGCTATTGACGCCGCGTATGGCAAACTCACCATTCTGAATGGCGTTGATCTGCATGTCGGGCGCGGTGCAGTCACGGCGCTTGTCGGCCCGAATGGCTCCGGCAAATCGACCTTGCTCAAAGTCTGTACCAAGTTGCTTGCGCCGCGCCAGGGTGCAGTTGTACTCGATGGTGAAGACATTTCGCGCCTGAGCACGCGCGAAATGGCAAAACGGCTGGCAATTTTGCCACAAGGGCCGGTTGCGCCGGCAAACCTCACTGTGCGCGATTTGGTGGAACAAGGTCGGTATGCCCAGGTTGGCCCCTTTCGCATGATCCGCCGCCAGGATCACGCCGCCATCAGCCGCGCCATCGAACTCGTTGGGCTGCAAGCCTTGTCCGATCGCGATGTCGATACGCTCTCTGGCGGCGAACGCCAGCGCGCCTGGCTGGCGCTTGCCCTTGCCCAAGAGACGCCGATTCTCGCGCTGGATGAGCCAACCACCTTTCTCGATATCGGTCACCAATTGGAAGTGCTGGAATTGGTGCGCGAATTGAATCAATCGCAGGGCTTAACGGTGCTGTTGGTGTTGCACGATCTCAACCACGCCGCGTCGTTTGCAGATCATATGGTCGTGCTCAATCAGGGTGCGATCATCGCCAGTGGTTCACCCTGGTCAATCATGCACCCGCCCTTATTGCGCCAGGTCTTTGGGGTAACGGCCTCTGTAATCAGTGACCCCGTCACTCAGAAGCCACTGATCATCGCGCATAGCTCGACCACGCGTGGAGAATAAGCGCAACGAGTAAACACAGGATATGCACAGTAGATGGGCCAACCCCCATGTATCATGGCATGCTGAATCCTGGCAACGCAACCTGAGTTCCCGCGCCTGCCGGGGAAACCCAGCTCTCCGCTAACATCAGCTAACCACCACCATCAGCGGAAACGATATGCAATTCGTTGGCCGTCGCCATGGAGACACCGAAAACGGCGCACACGCCATTTATTGAACGGTAAATCATGAGGCTTCCAAGTGTCATTGCTGTGAACTTGAGAAGAGGGACGT
>JBBDIO010000280.1:0-7236 GCA_040880365.1 Litorilinea sp. | reverse complement strand
CGGTAAATCATGAGGCTTCCAAGTGTCATTGCTGTGAACTTGAGAAGAGGGACGTCCACATGATTTGGGATATGTGTGAAAACATGGAAGGATACGTAAGAGCAATTAGCCAAAATCTTCTGCGGCTAGCTCATGGTTCAGCATACCCGCCGCAAGCGACCCACTGGACACAGCCATGCCGATTGACTGCGCACGTTGCGCAGCATCACCCACCACATACAACCCAGGAATCTCAGTTCTTCCTGTCAAATCTACCTGTACCAACCCGTTTGAAGTGAGCGTACAACCCAATCGTTGCGGCAGATGGCTGCGTTGGTATTGTCGCGGACGCATGAAAATGGCGTGGCGTGCGAGGCGGCTGCCATCGGCAAAGACAATTGTCTCAAGCTGACCCTGCGCGCCCTCAAGAGCGACAATAGGTTCTTCTCGAATTGGAATACCTTTGGTCTCTAATCGAATGCGTTGGTCGCCTGAAAGGTCAGCGGGACCATTTGTACAGAGCACCAGATCATGACTCCATCCCCGAAGCAAGCGCACAAGCTCAAAACCGTCATCACCGTTGCCATAGATCGCGAGCGGCTGGTCACGCACCTCCCAACCGTGGCAATAGGGACAATGAGCAATGCTTTTGCCCCACAGCTCTTGAAAGCCTGGGATGGCCGGTAACTCGTCGCGAATACCCGTTGCCAAAATTAGTTTACGCGCTGTCACCTGGCGCCCCCCACTGAACTGCAATGTGAAACCTGTGTCGTGACGGGTGGCCTCCTCGACCGTAACCGCTTCAAATTCAACACTGGTGTACGGCTCCAATTGCGCACGGCCAATTTGGAGGAGCTGTAACGGTGGCGTGCCATCGCGTGTAAAAAAGTTATGCGCGGCCGCGGTGGGTGCGTTGCGCGGCGCGCCGCCGTCACAGAGTAGCACGCGGCGTCTGGCACGACCTAAAGCCAACGCGGCACTTAACCCGCCGGGACCGCCTCCTACAATGACCACATCATATTGCTGCATCTATCAAACTCCTCTTGAAAATACTCTGATAAATTAAGCCGCCAACCGCCGAAACCAGCCGAATACAGCGTTGCCACTGTGCGTGCAATCCTTCGCTCACGGACGGGTCAGATGCTGCACAAGGCTATTCATGTTGAAACGAATGAGGCCAAGATAGGTGGTGACATCTTCCGTAAAGCTATCGGTCAGTAACACGCCAACACGTACACCTTGGTCTTGGGCCAATTGTTCCAATATATTGGCATTAAACTGTGGCTCGCGAAAGACGGCGGAAATCCCTGTGGTTGCAATCAAATCGTTCAGGTGCGCCAGGTTGGCAGCAGAACTTTGCCCTTGTTCTGGATTTGTGACTACATAGCCCAAGACTTCAAAGCCGAAGCGCGCCGCAAAGTAGGTATAGGCATCGTGGTGAACAATGAGTTTGCGGCGTTGAGGTGGGATGTGGGCCATTGCTTCTACCAGTTCTGTATCAACTGCTTCCACTTGCGCCACATAGGCTACCCCGTTGGCCGCATATGTTTCAGCCCCCGCGGGATCAACCTCGGAAAGAGTCGCCACGATGACGGGAATCATCTCCAGCACCTTTTGCGGATCGAGCCAAACATGGGGGTCGCCAGACCGTAAATCGTGAACATGGTCGCCGTGGTCGATCACTTTGTCAATCTTGATGAGTTCGAGATGGTCAGCCACTACCAACTCCGGGATGCCGGCTTCGCGCACCGAACGCCGCCACTGTCCAGATTCGACCAGTCGTTCAAAATTTGCCCCCATGCGAATGAGCAGATCGCTTTCTGCCATCCGCACCAAATCTTGGGGTGTCGCCATATAGGTGTGGGGATCGCCGCCAACCGGAATAATTGACCATACCGCCGCGCGTTCGCCTGCAATGTTGGCAACAATATCGGCTAATACGGGGAAGCTAACCGCGATCTCCAGCCTAGATTCGCGCGCAGGAGCAGACGTTTCTCGCATCGCCGTGGGCGCGGCGACTGGCGCACAGGCTGTCAATAGCGGCAGACAGAGGGCAAGCATCCCCACCAACCATTTTTGAGTCTCGAAAATATAGTTTTGGAACATTGCATTTGCCTCAACAGAGCATACCGAACCCAACAAAAATGACAACTCGACCCATGCGCGCCGTTGGGCATGGGTCGAGTTGTCAACCAGTTTAGGTGAGGATGCGAATTAGCGACCGAGCGAGTCGAGCACAGGTTGCCCAGGCTGCACCACAAGCAGATACCCACCGCCAACGAGTGGGGCGGGTACGTCGATTTGCCCCACAATGGCGCGCGTGGTGGTGTCGATCACATGCACTGTGCCATCTCCCCCGCCAGAAACAAAGCCCCACTTGCCATCGGGAGTGATGGCGGTAATGCGCTGCCCCGCGGCATCCCAGGGGGCAACGCCTGCAACAGGTGCATCGCTCGTCGCCGGCAGATCGATCGTAGCGACAATCTCGGCAAAGGTGGCCGAGGTCGGTTCGGCATCCACCAGGATGGCCTGATCACCATCGGGATGCAGACGGCTATAGAGCGCATAGGATTGGGAAAGCGACATGCGATAGACCAGCCCCGGCCCCAGGTCAAAGCGTGTCGCTTCATTGTCCACTGTGTTAATGAGATAGGCGTCATTGCCCCAATCTTGCCAGTTGGCCCATGAGGCATCTGCGGCAGGGTTTTGGACAATGCGGAGATATGACCAGAGATTGCCGTGAGCATCTGCACGCATATAATAGCCGCGCCCGCCTTCACGCCCTGAAACATTCCAGGGGATCACAGTCTCATGGGTCAACTCCGTGCCGTCGATATGCACGACATCAATCCCATCGTCGGTCGCCACATAGGCATGCCCATTGACCAAGCCCTCACCGTGACCATAGGCGCCAATGTCGACATAGCTGGCGGCTGTACCATCCTGCGTGGCAAAGTTTGCCATTGGGAAGGCTTCCAGGCGGCCAATTTCACCGCCATCGCGGTGCAAGACGGCTTGCTCTGTCACCAGGACCCCAGGTTCACCACTGGTGACGGGGATCGATGTGGCCGTATAGGTTGCCAGCTCAATTTGAGTCAGTGTATTTTCGCCGATGCCCGCCGCCTCGTCGCGCATGGTGCTGACCACAGCATAGGCAAGCGTAGGGTCAACGGCAAAATGAATCGCGCCACCCGGCAGGGCGACGCGTGCTGCAACGCCTGCCTCGTCACCAGCCAGCGACAAGACAATAAATTCGCTGTCGGGCGTGGTGAACAACACGCGGCCATCGGGCAACACCAAATAGCCAGGATGGTCGGCCAACTGCAGGTCGGGAAATTCGGCCACAGGTTGCCAATCTGGAATTGAATAGGCATAAAGCCCACCTTCGCGCGCATCGGCCACAACCAATGTCGCGGGGCCGCTTTGCGTTTCGGGAGCCTCCGCCGGCTCCGTCACCAACATTGCCGCAAAGGCGTCGGCGTTGCCAATCCAGCCGTCGGCCAGGTCTTGCGCGGTAGTTTCGCTGGGCATGATGCTGGGCCACCAAAGCTCAAGTGCAGAATCGTTGCTTACTTGCTCGAAGCTTGTATCACCATAGCGCGCGTGCCAGTGAACAATATCACCTGCGTCGCCCGCATGGGATTCGGTGAGCAGCAAATAGCGATAGGCTTCACAGCCATCGTCCCCTGTGCTTAATTCTGCCTGATGCCAGATAAAGGTATGCTCGCCAAACCAAGCCTCGCGTGGCCCCGCATAGGTGTATTCACAGGTAAAGCTGGCTGTGCCATCCCCATAGACAACTGTATTGCCTGCGACCTCTACTGTAACGAAATCGGTGCGCAACATAGTCTCCAGGAGCCGTTGCCCCGCGCCTGCACCTTGGCCGGCGACAGCATCAATCGCGGCATAGACAGCCTCAACGGCAGGATCGCTTAAGAAGGCATCGGCACTGATCCAACTGCCCTCCCATGCGCTCAAATCGGTAAAGGCGGCCTGCTCGGAATGCGCGTGTGCTGCGTGGTCAGATTCAGTGTCTGGGGTAGCTTCGTCGCCCACGACGATCTGCGCGATTTCGCGGCTTGGGTCGGTCATGGAAATGTTGACCGTGCAGCCACTCAACAAGAACGTGAGTATAAGGAGGAAAGATAGCCGACGGAAAGCCTTTTTGCCTTGCACTGAGTATGGGTATAACGACATGATATTGTCCTTTCAAAAGGTTTAATGGAGTTAGCGAATGTCTTGAAGGGTCATCTTGTTTTTCTTCAGATAGGCAAGCAGCCCCGTCTTATCCACACTGCGCATCGCTTTGGCCGACGCCTTTATGGTGATACTGCGGCCCAGTTCAGGCACATAAAGCGTATATTTCTGAACATTTGGTTGCCACGCACGACGCGTTTTCTTTTTCGACCACGGCACATTGTTACCAAACAGGGGCTTCTTGCCGCTTAGCACACACTTTGGCATTTTGGTTCCTCTCTCTGTCCATTCGTGTTTAGGCGGGAAATGGATCGTGCAGCGTCAGATTTCCCGCGCGCCAACTTCCCAGCTCGGCGTCGGTCAGCAGGCATTGGTTAAGCGCGTGGGTGATCTGCGCCGGGTCCTGATCGATGCCGATAAAGACCAACTCCTGGCGACAGTCGCCATCCGGTTCATGCCAGTTTTCGGCGAGAAAGCTACGAAAGCCGGGATCATCCGGCCAATCTTCGCGCGATACCGACGCCCACCAACGGCCCGCATCACTCACATCGATATGCAGTCCAGCCTGTGACCAGAGCATGGCACTCTCTTTGCGATCCGCCAGCCAAAAGTAGCCTTTGGAACGCAAGACGTCGTCCAGCACATCTGAACCCATCACTTCCCAGAGCCGTTCGGGATGAAAGGGGCGGCGTGCGCGGTAGACAAAGCTGCTGATGCCATATTCTTCGGTTTCGGGCACATGCTCACCCAGCAACTCTTGGGCCCAGCCCGGCGCTTGAGAGGCCACATCAAAATCAAAGAGACCTGTATTTAACACCTGGTCGAGTTCGATATGCCCATGTTGTGCGTGGATCAACCGCGCGCCAGGGTTCAGGTGGTACAAAATAGCGTCCAGTTTTTCCAAACCCTCCTTGCTCACCAGGTCGGTCTTGTTGAGGATAATGACATTTGCAAACTCGACCTGCTCCACCAGCAAATCATTGAGTGTGCGTTCATCCTCCTCACCCGCGGCCATGCCTTTATCCGCCAGGCTTTGGCTATCCCAATAGTCGGCCAGCCAGTTTGCTGCATCCACGACTGTCACCATCGTATCGAGCCGCGCAAAGTCAGAGAGACTGACTGTTTGCTCCTCATCCAGGGGAAAGGTAAAAGTCGCGGCCACCGGCATGGGTTCAGAGATGCCCGTGGATTCAATGAGCAGATAGTCGAAGCGGCCTTCCTGTGCCAATTTGCCCACTTCAAGCAAAAGATCTTCGCGCAAGGTACAGCAGATGCAGCCATTGGTCATCTCGACCAGCTTTTCCTCGGTGCGACTCAACTGCGCGCCACTTTCGACCAACGTGGCGTCAATATTCACCTCACTCATATCATTGACAATCACCGCCACGCGCAGCCCCTGGCGATTGTTGAGCACGTAGTTGAGCAAAGTCGTTTTGCCCGCGCCCAGAAAGCCGGACAACACAGTTACCGGCAACCTCTGGGTGTGGCGCAAAGGATCGACTTCTGTTTGGAGTGCCTGAAACATCATGTGCCTTTCTGATCAATGCAAAGGTATTTCGATGCTGTCTACAATTGAGAATAAATCTCACTTACGGATTATGATACCCGAAGTGTGCGGAAACACAAATTCGCCACGCAATTGAGATTTTTTATCAATTGCGTCCCATACAACAACCTTTTTGCCTATCTTCATCTCATCAAAAGGACAAACTCCAATGCATGGCTTAGCTGGGCGTATGTCACTTCTATTTCTCTGTTCACTGCTTTTCATCGCTTGCGCGCCAGTGACAGAAGCCCCAACCACACCTGCGCAAGCGGAAGTTAGCCCATCAGAAAATACAAATGTCCAAACCATTTCTGCCAATCCGTCGGATTGTCTGGAAACTTTCGACCCCAACACCGATTACTTTCCCGAAAAAGTCGAAGCCGAGTATTCAAGTCAATGGCAGGTCAGCTATCACAACTCCTACAAAGTAATCGACATGTTGTTGATCCCAGACCCCGCAGGCAATCGGGAAACCTATGTGCTCGTACAATGTGGCGCGCCACACCCCGCAGAATATGCAGGGGTGGACGATACATACATTTTTGAAATCCCGATTCGTCAGCTCATCGACGGCAGCGGCGGGATTTTGGGCGCGGTGGAAATGTTGGGGTTAGAGGAATATCTGATTGCCTGGCGCGGCGTTTATCGCACGGGGATTGAATACCTTACCAACGTAAATGTCCGATTTGAAGCCGGACTGATTGGTGATATCGGCCCCTATGGCTCCAGTTGGGAAACGACATTGGAGTTCGAACCGGATCTGCTTATTGCTTACGAGGGAGCTGAAGAACAGGAAAGTACATGCGCATTGGGGTTTCTCTATGTTCATTACGAACTGAGCGGCACAGCTTCATTCCTGATGTGTGAAAAAGTGATTTCCTCTTGTCGTACCATTTTTTTGCTCTATACTACTCACAGATGTTCACCCAAGGATTGACGTCTGCTTTGCCTGACTATACAGCCTCTAACTGGCTCCGCTTTCGCAGGTGCGGACATCTCCCCTGCGATCCAAATAGTACCGCTCAATTCGACTCTGCGCTTAATTATCTCTCCGCGCTAACGATCTACTTTTGTGAAGTTAGTGGCCCTTGGTGTGCTGTCACTCCTCAGGAAGTGCGCGAGCTTCATTGCGACTACAATATCTGGTGCCGCTACACGCCAACCGACGCGCCTGTTCCTATCACCCTGCACCATCTGCGTGCGCTCTCTATGCGCCATCTCTTTGCCCTGGGTGAATTCGGCGGCACACAGCGCGAGGAATACTCCATGTTTCGGCACTTGCATGATGTGATTGTAATCGCAGCCCGCGGAACTCGACGGAGTGTGTTTGCGAAGCCGAAACCATGGCAATTTGAAAAATTGCCCAAACCGGCGAATGTGTCCTGGCGGGGTAAAGGCGGTGATGCCGTGCCCCTGCCGATGTAAACGCCACCCTCACCGTATCCTATGCACAATTCGCCTGCCGCCGCCCCCGTTCTTGTTTACCGTAGCCCAACGCATGCGGACAGTCCCCA
>JBBDIO010000279.1:0-11427 GCA_040880365.1 Litorilinea sp. | reverse complement strand
CTGCCCCAGACCCGTGGATTGGCACCTTTGACAATGGTACGGCGCGTACGCTTGTTCACTATGCCATGCCCACAATGCCGCCGGGCACACAGATTGATCGTGCCTATCTGGTGGCTGCGCCCACAGCAACCGTCTATGGCGATATCGGCACAGGCGAAAGCCGCGGACACGAAGATCTTTGCGCTGGCGGGCAAGGTACGCACAACCGGCTTGATCGAGGTGCCCATGGGCATCACACTGCGCGAAATCGTATTTGATATTGGCGGCGGCATCCCCGATGGTGGCACATTCAAAGCCGCGCAGACCGGCGGGCCTAGCGGCGGCTGTATTCCTGCTGAACATCTGGATACGCCCATGGAATATGAGAGCCTGAAAAAGCTGGGTTCCATTATGGGGTCGGGCGGGCTGATCGTGATGGACATACACAATGAACGGCTGGATGAATATCGGCACATGACTATGGAATTGATGTTTGCCGAACGCAACCATGTTTGCGCCGCTTGTGTGATGAATGGGAACTGCGAGTTGCAGGGCAGCGCCGCCGCGATTGGCATGGACCATGTGCGCTATGACTATCTGCACCCGGATTTGCCGGTGGATGCCAGCCACGACCGCTTTGTCATGGACCACAACCGCTGCATTCTGTGTACGCGCTGTGTGCTGGTGTGTGATGAGATCGAAGGCGCGCATGTTTGGGATGTGATGGGGCGCGGCGTCAACAGTCGCATCATCTCTGATCTGAATTCGCCGTGGGGCAATAGCCAGGCGTGTACCAGCTGTGGCAAATGTGTGCAGGTGTGTCCTACCGGCGCTTTGACCCCGCACGGGTCGACAGTTGCGGAAATGGAAAAGCATCACGACTTTTTGCGCTGGATTCTCGATGGCCGTGAAAAACGCCAGTGGAGCTATCGGGGCACAGACGGCGAAAACACGGAAGATGACCGTGGGCAAGCTGACCCCGCCCAGGATAAACGCGCCGCGCAGACACGACCGGCACCGGCAGAAAGGAAAGCCGCATCATGAGCGAAGCCGCACAGGGAACACAACCAGACCCTGCGGGGAAAATTCGCCTGGCAACAGCGTGGTTGGGTGGCTGTTCGGGCTGTCATATGAGCTTTTTGGACCTGGATGAGCTGCTCATTGATTTGGCGGAAATGGTAGATCTGGTCTATAGCCCGATTGCTGATGTGAAGGAATTCCCCGAAAACGTGGACGTGACGCTGGTCGAGGGTGCGGTTGCCAATCTGGACCCGGCGCGCTATCGCGAAATTATTGGCGAGGCCGTGGAGCTATCTCAAGTTTCCCTACTATAAACCCCTGGTCGATTCTGTGGAGAACTATGCGGCGGGCATGTATCGTGTAGGGCCTTTGGCCCGACTCAACGTGTGTGATTATGCCGGGACGCCGCGCGCGGATGAGGAGCTGGGCCGCTTCCGCCAACTTGCCCCCAATGGGCGGGTGGTGACCAACGGCTGCTATTATCACTATGCGCGCCTGATTGAGATTCTCTTTGCACTGGAGAAGATTGGCGAGACGCTGGCCGATCCGACCATCACCGATACGCATGTGCGCAGTCGCGCGCGGGTGAATCAGCTACACGGGATTGGCCTGTTTGATCCCTGTCTGAGCTGTTCTACGCACGCGGTGGGACAAATGCCGCTGGCGGTGCAGCTGGTGGGTAGCGATGGCGGCATATTAGACGAGATTGCGCGCTGATGTGTGTGTTGGTCATTGGCATTGGTAATTCGCTGCGCGGCGACGATGGCGGGGGAATTGTCGCCGCGCAGGCTTTGGGCGCACCCTGGGATGCTGCGGGGCTGGCGCATCGGCTGCTGTTGACGCATCAGCTTTTGCCCGAAATTGCCGAGGACCTGGCGCAACCGGAAGTGAAAGCGGTGCTGTTTGTGGATACGGCGGTGAGACCGCCTGCAACCGATGCCCATGCCCTGGGGCTGGCTGCGTGCCGTTTGCGGGGGGGCGGTGGGTTGTAGTGGATGGAACGTTCCGAAGCGGAATTAGAGAATGGCGGCATGACCCACCATGTGTCGCCCCAGCTGCTTTTGGCCTATGCCCATGTCCTCTATCAGAATGCGCCTGTGGGCTGGCTGTTAACCGTGCCGGGGCATAGTTTTGGGTTCGGCGCGCCATTCAGCACAGAGACCGCAAAGGCGATCAGCGCCATTGTGAGCCAGGCGGCGGATATCTGGCGCGCCGTGCAGGATGGTCCCCCCAAAACCGGCTAGCCTTTGCCCAACGCGCCGACGCGCATCGAATCCACCAGCGCGTTTTTCTCGCGTTGACATTTGCGGTACACTAGGGTTACCAGACTTTTCCGTAAGGGTGGATGATTTATGCGCATCTGGCGCGGCAGGGTCTGTCTACTCAATTGAATCAATCTTACATCCAGAACGACGAATCTGATTTTGATTTCGAACTCGAGCGCTATGACTTCGCAAGCAGAGACTGTTCCAACCTGGCACGAGGATAAACTTTCGTTTTCCCGGCTCTGGTATATTGTATTGGTGGTGCCGATTGTAGCCGCGCTGGCTTTTGTGATCTTTCAGCCGGTCCAGGTGCTCCCGCGCATAGAGCTGGCGCCCGGCTATTCTTTGGTGGATCAACACGGAAATCGCTTCACCAGCGAGGATGTGCGCGGCCATCTCACGCTCTATACCATCACCTATTCGCACTGTGGGGCGGGGTGCCCGGAAACGAGCGCAACCATGCGCACCGTGCAGACCGCCGTCAACGAACTGTCTCTGGGCGATCTGCCTACGGCCTTTGTCTCCATCTCGATTGACCCGACCCGGGATACGCCGGAACGGCTCGCCGAATTTGCCCGGCAGGTGGGGGCCGATGGCGAGAACTGGCGTTTTGTGACGGGCGATCCTTCACACCTCAAACAGATCATTGGCGCGGGCTTTGGCACCTATTACGACGCCACCCAGGCCGATGCCATTCCGTTCGATCCCATTTATGTGCTGGTCGATGGTTGGGGGATTAAGCGGGCCGTCTATCGCACGGGCGCACCCGACCTGGAAACGCTGCAACGCGATTTCATGCTGATTGCCCGCGAAGTAGAAAACAGCGAAGGCGTCAATCGGTTTGCCTATGAGGCGGCGCATCTATTTTTGTGTTATCCCAGCTAAGTTAAAATCCAATAGAGTATGGGTCGGGCCGGTCTACGCCTTGCCTGTATTCTGCCGATAGAAAGTCTATTGAGCGGTTTATGAGTGTGAGTGAGCGTGAAGTGAAACGAACAGCACCGGCAGTCGAATCGACAGCCACGCAACCAGCACGCCCCGCGCGGGCGCGACGGCTGCCCTATTGGATCCCGATTAGTGTGCTGGCGCTAGCTGTCCTATTAGGCGGGCTATTGTGGTGGATTTGGCCGCCGACATTGCATGGCGTGGTGCTCCAATCGCCGCGCCCTACCGCCGATTTTACGCTCGACACATCGGCGGGCACGCCCATGAGTCTGAGCGATTTTCGGGGAAAATATGTGCTGGTCTATTTTGGCTATACCTACTGCCCCGATGTCTGTCCCATTACATTGAACGATTTGCGCGATCTGGCAGATGAGTTGGGCGAACCGGCCATGCAGGATGTCCAGGTGCTTTTCATCTCGGTGGATCCCCAGCGCGATACACCGGAACAGTTGGCGACCTATCTGCCCAGTTTTCACGACGATTTTCTGGGCATGACGGGCACGGTCGAACAGATCCAGCCTGTGGCGTCGCAGTTTGCCATTTTTTTCGAGGCGCAAGGCGGACCGGATGACGCGGGGTATCTGGTAGATCATTCCAGCGCGGTGACGTTGGTGGATCCCCAGGGACGTATGCGAATGGTATTTCCCTATGGCGTGAGCGGGGCCGAGATGGCGGCGGATTTGCAATATTTTATGCGCAGGTCGCTGCGTTTCTGGTAATGCCCACGGCATAGCTTTCTTGCGCCGTTTTTTACTTCGACTATCCCCATTTTCCACGAGTTAATCAGTTGCAGGGCGTCTATGCGCGGGTCGATCCGGCGACGTTGCACGATGAGGGCAGCCCGTGGGCCAGCCCTGGGTACGCTGATTCCCTCGCTGGAGCGCGGGTCTATCGACCACACGCCCGCGCTGCGTTTTGAACAGGTATCCGAACTGGTTTGCGGGATCGAAACGGAGATCAATGATCGGCGCGTAGGCTGGAATATACGAGACTACCTGGCCCAGGTCGAGCAAGAGCTGGATGCATCGATCCTCGACTGATGCTCGTACTGGTTGCGATTGCCTCGTCGCTGGATTTTATTGGCGGCGTTGTCTTGAGCCAGGTCGTGGTGTATATCTGGTGGGCGCTGGGGGTGGTGACATTCTGAGCTTGGCTGTGCCGGGTGGCGCAGGGTAAATGAAGGCTGGCATGACGACACGTTGAGGATGAAGACGCGAGCCGCACGCGAAGACCACGGTCCAAAGCAGCCGTGGTCTTTTGTATGGTACTATTGATTGTGCAGTACGCACGTCCGAGCAGGAAATACCCTTGTTCGTGGGACTCGCGCCCGTAAGGTTTGGGGCTGAAAACATCAGGCCAGCGGCGCGCAACGCAGAAGTACATCAACTAGAAGGATCCATATGGGGTATGTAGACGTGGCGCGCGGTCGGCGCGCTCTGGCGGCGCATGACATTGACGGTTTGATGGTGGTTTCGCCAGAAAACTTTGAATACTTCGCGGGCGTATCCGGCTTTCCGGTGACGATGTGGCGGCGTGCAGGACTAGCGACTGCGCTCTTTGCCGCAGATGGGGGGCTGGCGTTTGTGGTGCCCGAAACCATTGCCGATGCGGTCGCGCACGCCAATCCTGGGGCGCGGGTATATGCCTATCCTCTGTGGATTGAAAGCGTGGACGTGACAGGCGGAGCAAGTGGCGCGGCCGATATGCCCATCGAACAGCGTATTGCCCAGGCGACGACAGGGCGGCAACCTGCGCGCCCCGAAGTGTATGATCTCGATACGGTGGATGGTCTCCTGCGCGAAGCTTTGCACGGGCTGGGCCTGACCGGGAAACGCATTGGGCTGGAGCTGGATTTTGCCCCCGCCGCGGATGTGGCACGCTTGGCGGCGATGGCTGCGGGTAGGGAATTTGTCAATAGTTCGCAACTGATTCGGGAAATGCGTCTGGTCAAGTCGCCGGTGGAGATTGATCTCCTGCGCCGGGGTGTGGCGTTGACCGAACATGGCATTGTGGCCGCGTTGCAGGGTCTGGATGAAACTACGCTGGCTGCTGATATCCGCGGGCGTTATACAGAGGCGTGTTCGGCAGAGGCCCGGTCGCGCCGCGAGCTGGGTTTTCGGGGCGCGAGCACGGGCGTGCACCTGGGGCCGGCACTTTGGGCACACACGGACCCTACCCGCCCCGCCCGGCGCGGGGATCTGGTACAATTTGATAGCACCGTGCAACTCAACGGCTATAGGACGGATATGGGGCGGACTTTCACCTTTGGACCCGCCACCGATGACCAGCGGCGGATTCAGGCGGCGCTGTTGGCAGGCTTCGCCGCGGGCATGGCGGAGATGCGTCCTGGGCGGCGGTTTTGCGACATTTTTGCGGCGGTGCATGGTGCCGTGCGTGGGACCGGGTTTCCATCCTATGCCCGTGGGCATGTGGGACACAGTATCGGCAGCGATATTGACGGCGAGGAATGGCCCTGGATTTCGGCAGAACAGGAACTGGTCCTCGAACCCGGCATGGTGTTGGCATTTGAAGTTCCGTACTATATCAACGGAATTGGCGGGTTCCAAAACGAGGATGATATTCTTATCACTCAAGATGGTCATGAAAGCTTCAATCGGCTACCGCTGGAATTAGTTCGGATTGACTAAACCGGATTGACTGAACCGGATCGTGAACGCAGTTGCTCCGAATTTATACACACCTATTCCTGATTTCGATTCTCGGATTTTTTTTTCAGCATTTTCATAAGGAGTTAGCAACATGGCAATAGACGAACAGAATCCATCGGGCAGGCACGGTCTTTCGCGGCGCGCGCTGTTGAAATTTGGCGGTTTGGCCGCAGGGTCTTTGACGTTTGCCCAGTTTTTGGCGGCGTGCCAGACCGCGCCGGTGCAACAGGTCCCCGCTACCGGCGATGATGCTGCCCCCGACGCAGGCCCCGCGAGCGGCCCGCAGGTGGGCGGCGAACTGACGATTGGCTCGATTCAGGAGCCAGATAATCTGAACCCGTGGCTCACAGGCCTGACCGTGGGGCTGGAAGTTGAATCTATGATCTACGAAGGGCTGACCCGTGTCGATCCCGATGGCGTGCATATCCCCATGCTGGCGGCGGAAGTGCCCAGCGTGGAAAATGGCGGCATCAGCGAGGATTTGCAGACCTACACCTATCGCCTGCGCGACAATGTGACCTGGCACGACGGCACGCCGTTCACCGCCGCGGATGTGGCTTTTACCTTTGAAGCCATTGCCAACCCCGAAGTGAATGCCCTATCGACGGCTGGTTTCACTCTGGTGGAATCGGTGGAAACGCCCGACGATCACACGGTGGTCTTTAACCTGAGCGAGCCGAGCGTGGTCTTTTTGGAAACGTGGGGCTATCGAGGAATCCTGCCCCGGCATGTGTTTGAAGGCGTGGATATGAACTCGAACGATTTCAATCGCGCGCCGAGCGTGGGCACCGGCCCCTATAAATTTGTGGAATGGGTGACGGGCGACCGCATCGTGCTGGAACGTAACGACGCCTATTATCAGGAAGGCGCATATATCGACCGCATCAATTATCTCATCGTGCCCAATTCGGACACGCTGTTGACCATGCTGGAAACGGGCGAGATCGACATGCGCTTTGCCCTGACTGCCGAGAATGTGGAAATTGCCCGCGGTCTGACGGACTACGACGTATTGGCGACCCCGGCACACGCATATTTCCACATCACCATTAACAACGCCGACCCGGTGTTGGGTGATGTTCGGGTGCGCCAGGCGCTGACTCACGGCATCAACAAGGTGCAGATCGCCGAAACCGTGCTGCGCGATTTGGTCGAACCGCACGGTTCGCCGGTGGCACAGCCCAGTTGGGCCTATGTGGATCACAGCAGCCGCTTCCCGTATGACACCGAAGCCGCGATTGCCCTTTTGGAAGAAGCCGGATGGGTAGCAGGCGCGGACGGCATTCGCGAACAGGACGGCGCGCGGCTTTCGCTGGACATGCTCAACATCGCCGGCGACAGCGAACGGCTGCAAATTGTGCAGTTGATCCAGGCGGATTTGCTCCAGATTGGGGTAGAAGTCAATATCAGCCAGGTCGATGCGCCCACCTTTGTGGCCGCCATGACCACCCAGGAATTTCAGTGGGCCTATGGCTTCTGGGGCTTCTCGGTCGATCCCAGCGGCTATAACGAGCGTTGGTTGAGCACAAGCCCGGGCCATTGGCTGAATTATGATAACCCCGAAGTCGATGAAATCCTGCTTTCTGCCCTGCAAACGCCCGACCGCGAGGCGCGGCGCGCACTGTATGAGCAGTTCCAGGAAATTGTGGTGGAAGATGCGACGAACATCTACATCTACAATCGGGTCTTCTTCGATGCCATTGGCAAGCGCGTGCATGGTTTCGTGCCCAATACGTCGAATTCTACCAACATGTGGAATGCGCATGAGTGGTGGGTTGAATAAGTTGGCCGGGTGAGGGATGGAGGATGCCGCGCCAGTAGTACGCCTCTGGCGCGCCATCCTCCATCTGCGATGGTGAGCATAGTGCTTGTGTGTAGGGATTAGCTGTGGGCATCTACTTTTTGCGACGCCTCCTGGGCGCGATTCCGCTGTTGCTGGGCATTTCGATTGTCATCTTTGGGTTGATCCACCTGCCTCCCGGTGGGCCGGCGGATATCTACGCGGGATCGGCGACGGTCAATTCCGAAGATTTGGCAAGGGTCACCGAAAATCTGGGGCTAAACGAACCGCTGCCCGTGCAATATGTGAAATGGCTGGGTGGGATGCTGCGCGGCGACTGGGGCACTTCGTTTCGGGATGGGCGTCCGGTGACCGAGGCGATTTTCGAGCGCCTGCCGGCCACGCTGGAACTGATGCTTGCCTCGCTGGCAATTGCCCTGGTGCTGGCCGTGCCGATTGGCATCTATACCGCCACGCGCGCCGCGCGCTTTCCCCGCTATGTGGTGAATGTCTTTACCATGCTGGGCATTTCGGTGCCTACCTTTTGGACGGGTCTCATGGCGATCCTCCTTTTTGCCGGGCGACTGGGTTGGATTCCGACCGGGGGGCGGGGGCAGGCGGGCGATCCACTGGACCAGTTGCACCATCTGATTGCGCCGGCAACCGTGCTGGGGTTGGTGAGTCTGGCCGGTTTCGCGCGCTATATCCATTCCAGCATGATTGAGGTGATGCAGGAGGATTATATTCGCACGGCGCGCGCCAAAGGTTTGCGGGATCGCACGGTTGTGCTGCGCCACGGCTTTCGCAATGCGAGCATCCCCATCATCACGCTATTGGGGCTGGAAGTGCCCAGGCTCTTTTCGGGCGCGCTGGTCACCGAGGTGGTGTTTTCCTGGCCGGGTATTGGGCGGCTCATCACCGAGTCGATTCTGGGGCGCAATTATCCGGTGCTCATGGGCGCGTTTATGCTATCGGCCTGCATGGTCGTGGTTGGCAACCTGATTGCCGATCTCTGCTATGGACTGGTCAATCCCCAGATTCGCTATGACTGATACGATATGCCTGAGTCGCAATGACTGAGAAAACCGGCACGACGCCCGCAGAAAAATCCGCATCGCCCGCGCTGGAACTGGATTCGCCCAGCACGCGCAATCAGGCGCGGGTATGGCGACGGTTTCGGCGCAATCCTCTCGCGATGTTCGGCGTGATTGTCTTGTTGCTGCTGGCGCTTTCGGCCATCTTTGCCCATGTACTGGCGCCCTTTGATCCGAATGTGGTGAACCCCTACAATGCCTTGCAGCCGCCAAACGCGGAACATTGGTTGGGCACGGATGACTTGGGGCGCGATGTGTTGAGCAGGTTGCTCTATGCGGGCCGCGTCTCGTTGCTGGTGGGTCTGTTTGCGTCGGCGCTGGCAGTAGTTGCCGGTACATTTCTGGGCGCGGTGGCGGGCTATTTTGGGCGGTGGATCGACGGGACAATTTCGCGCCTCATCGACCTGATGCTGTCGTTGCCGGTGGTGCCGCTGGCGCTGGTGGTCAGCGCATTCACCGAGATGACACCGCTGCGGCTGACGCTGATTCTGGCTGCCGTCTCGTGGATGGGCGTAGCGCGGTTGGTGCGCGGCGATTTTCTGGCCTTGCGCAATGCCCAGTTCACCGATGCGGCGCGCAGTATCGGCAGCGGCAACTGGCGCATTATTCTGGTGCATCTGCTGCCCAATGCCATTTCGCCGATTGTGGTGGCGGCGACCTTGCTGGTCGCCTATGCCATTCTCATCGAATCTGCGCTCTCGTTTTTGGGGTTTGGGCTACAACCGCCCACGGCCAGCTGGGGCAATATGCTGTTCAATGCCCAGCGCTATCTGCGCAACGCCGCATGGTTATCGATTTTTTCCGGGGTGCTGATTACATTGACCGTTGCCAGCATCAACTTTGTGGGCGATGGGCTGCGCGAGGCTATCGATCCCCGTTTGAAGGTAGACTGATTTGGATCTGGATCCAGGCTATTTTGACCTATTTTATCGATTTGGGATTGCGCTCCTTCTGGGTATGCTGATTGGGCTGGAGCGTGAACACTCGCGCACACATCTGGGCAACAAGATGTTTGCCGGGGTGCGCACGTTTGCCTTGATTTCGCTGGCGGGCTGTATGGCCGCGCTGATAGGCGATGAATTGGGTTCCCCGTTCGTGCTGGTCGCGGTGATTGCGGTTATCGGCATGTGGATCGCGCTGGCCTATGTCACAATTGCCCGCCTGGGGCAGGTAGGGATTACCACTGAAGTTTCGGCAATGGTCGCCCTGTTGGCGGGGATTCTGTGCTATCTGGATTATGTTATTTTTGCGTCGGCGATTGCGGTCAGTGCAACGCTCTTGCTTTCGCTGAAGCCTGCGCTGCACAGCTTTGCCACTGCGTTGAGCCGTGAAGATGTCTACGCCACGCTCAAGTTCGCGGTGATTACCATCATCGTGCTGCCCATATTGCCCAACGAAAGCTTTGGTCCGCCGCCGTTTGATGTGTTGAACCCCTATCGCATCTGGCTTATGGTGGTCTTTATATCGGGCATCAGTTTTGCGAGCTATGTCCTCATGAAAGTGGTGAGCGCCGGCGCGGGGATTGGTCTGACCGGTTTGCTGGGTGGCCTGGTTTCCAGCACGGCGGTCACACTCAGTCTGAGCCAGCGCAGCAAGACGCAAGAGGTGTTTGCCCGTTCGATTGCCCTGGCTCTGATTGCGGCGTGGACTGTGATGATCCCGCGTATTTTGTTGCAGGCGGGGATTGTGAATATCGATTTGCTGCAAACGCTGACAATTCCGCTGGCGGTGATGGGCGTGAGCCTGTTGGCCTATGTTGGCTATCTTCTGTTTACGCGCGGCGAAGGCGACGAAGATCAGGTCGAGGTCCAGAATCCGTTTGAGCTGAAACCCGCGTTCATTTTTGGCTTTATCTATGGGCTTATCCTGCTGCTCTCGCGGACCGCGGAAACCTATTTTGGCACCACGGGGATTTATGTGTCCAGCATCATCGCAGGGATTGCCGATCTGAACGCTATCACGCTGACGATGGCAGAATTGAGCCAGCCGCTGGGCAACCTGGCACCGGGCGTGGCGGCAGAGGCAATTACGCTGGCGGTGATTTCGAATACGGTGGTGAAGACGATTCTGGTCTTCAGCGCGGGTTCGCGCGCGTTGTTCCGTCTGGTGTTGCCGGCGTTGGTCATTGTGATCGTGGTCGGCGGCGGTGCAATCTACTGGTTTCACTAGCCCACGAAGCTACCTACCTGCGCGGTTCATGGTGGTGGCGGGTGGATGGCCGGTCCGCGGCGCAGGAAGTATAACGAATTCGGACCCGCTCCGATTTGACGCAGCCGGCCAGTGTGATATACTGACTTTTACATTCGATGCGGGGTGGAGCAGAGGTAGCTCGTCGGGCTCATAACCCGAAGGTCGTAGGTTCGAATCCTGCCCCCGCTACTCACAACACCGCCGGTCTTTTGGACCGGCGGTGTTCTTGGCGACGTAGCTCAGGCGGTTAGAGCGAGGGCTTCATAATCCCTAGGTCGGTGGTTCAAGTCCACCCGTCGCCACCTGGAAATACAACCTAACAGAGACATGCGCCGATTCGCCTCACCAATTTGGGAGGCGAATTTTGTTTTGAGGCAAAGGTGTGGGGTTAGAGTGGGCAGGGCGCAACCGATGTGGGGTGGCAGGGTTTGGGCTGCCATTCGGAGTTTGGGCTTCGCTTCACTGCGAGCGAAACCGCGTGATAC
>JBBDIO010000278.1:3542-11437 GCA_040880365.1 Litorilinea sp. | reverse complement strand
AACCGCGCTGGGCGGCGCAATGCAGAACGTGGTCACCGAAACCTGGGCGGCTACCCAGGCCGCGATTGAGTGGCTCAAAACCAACCGCCACGGCCGCGCCACCTTTCTGCCCCTCGATCGGCTCAACGTATTGCCCGAAATCCGCGCGCCGCGCCATCCGGGGATTCTTGGCAATGGCTGCGACCTGGTAGAGTATGACCCCGCCATCGCCGACGCCGTGGAACAATTGCTCAATCGAGTCTGGGTCGCCGAAAATCTGCCGGCGGCCCGCCACGCGCTGGATCAGATTCGCGGCGGCCCGCGCCCCACCGTGGTCACGCTGGAAGGCGAGATCATCCGCCCCGGCGGCGCGGTCACCGGCGGCAGCGACCGTGACCGGCGCGATGATTCTATCCTTGCCCGCGCGCGCGAATTGCGCGAGCTGCCCGCCCAGCTCGAAAAGGCCGGCGCCACCACGGCCCAGCTTGCCCAGGCTTGCAACCAGCTCGCCCAGGAAATCGAACAAGCCGCCGCCCGTGTGCAACCCATCCAGGACCGTCTGGATCAGTTGGGCAAGACCGAAATTGCCGCGCGCAATCAACTGGAAGCCACGCGCCGCGATCTGGATCGCGCGCGCCAGGCGAGTCAATGGCGCGCCGGGCGCGCCGCAGAGCTGGAAACCGAACGCACAGACCTGGTAGAACAACGCACCGCGCTCGCGGCAAAATTTTCAGAGCTGGATAACGCCATTGCCCAGGTGCAAACCGAACTATCCCAGCGCGAAACGGCCAGCGAACAGGCAGGCGCGGATAGCCTGCTCCAGCAAATGGCCGAAGTGCGGGCTGCTTCTGCCGAAGCCAATACCACCCTCCAAAGCAAGCAATCCCTCTTGGATAATCAGGCGCGCAACCGCGAAGCCGTGCAAACCCAGCTAGAGGCCAAAGATGCCCAAATCGTCGCCCTCCAGCGCGAAGCAACCGAACTGGAAGCCCAGGTGCGCGTGCTCGATGGCAAAGAACAAGAGCTGAATCGCGCCATCGCCGCCCTCCAGGTCGAGCTGAATCCTGCCGAAGTGCAACTGCGCACATGGGAAACCGAACAGGCCACCCTGGAACAGCAGGAACGCGCCCAGCAAGAGACATTGCGCCGCACGGAAAGCGGCTATAACACGGCACAATTGCAACATCAACGCACCGACGACCGCCTGGAACAACTGCAACGGCAGATTGAACAGGATATTGGGCTGGTCACGCTGGAAACTGCCGACGACCTGGCCTATCAGCCCCCCCTGCCCTGGGAGGCAGTTGTGAAAAATCTGCCCACGGTCGATGAGTTGGGCGAAACCGTGGAAACCGAAGTCCAGGAACTGCGCGCACGGCTGGGACGCGTGAGCAATGTCAACCCCGACGCGCCCCGCGAATATGCCGAAGCCGCCGAACGACATGCCCATCTGCTCACCCAATCCGACGATCTGGAAGCGGCCATCAGCGATCTGCGCAAGGTTATTCGCGAGCTGGATGAAGTCATGGAAACCGAACTATCCAAGACCTTTGGCGCCGTCTCCGAACAGTTCGTCCATTTCTTCCAGTCGCTATTCAGCGGTGGATCGGCCCGCCTGGTGCTCGCCGACCCCAGCGACATCACCAATTCGGGCATCGAAATCATTGCCCGCCCACCCGGCAAACGGCCCCAGAGCCTGGCGCTGCTTTCGGGCGGCGAACGCACGCTCACGGCGCTCGCGCTCATCTTTGCCATTCTGCGCGTCAGCCCCACCCCCTTCTGCGTCCTCGACGAAGTGGACGCGGCACTCGACGAAGCCAACGTCGACCGCTTCCGCGCCACCCTGAGCGATCTGGACGAAGGCACACAATTCATCGTCATCACCCACAACCGGCGCACCCTGGAAGGTACAAATGCCATCTATGGCATCACAATGGCGTCCGATGGCACCAGCCGGGTTATCAGTCTGCGCATGGATGGCACGCGCATTGTGCGCGCCGCCGAGGGCGCGGATGACGGTGAAAGCCCCGCGGATCAGGGCCGAACCCGCGACCCAGGCCCAGACGCAGACAACGGGGGGCTGGATGAAATTGAAGAACTGGTGAAAATGTAGTGAAGATGAAAATATAGAGGGCAGACTCGGTGGGCGATGCGCTACGCGCCGCCCGGTTTCCCATCGTTGCCGCCCGGCGCGCCGCCGTTGCTGTGCAGGCCATCCAGCAGATCCAGCCCATTGTCGGGGATCGACCAGGCTATAGCCAGTCGGTGCATTTCGTCCGATTCGGGCGGCGCGTCTTCGCCCACCCGCGCCAATGCCATATGCGCGGCCCGTTGCGACGCCTCTTGTTTGCTCATGCCCATACCCACACCCAGGCGTTGTTGCAATACCGCCACCTGAATCACAAATTGGCGCGCGTGGTCAGGTCCCGATTGCTCAATCACCTTATACCGGGGCGCAACGCCATACCGATCCTGGCTCCATTCCTGCAACCGGCTTTTGGAATCCTTATAGCCACTTTCCCGGCTCCAGCGCCCCAATAGCTGCTCCAACAGCGGCATCATCACTTTCGCCACTGCGTCAAGACCCCGATCCAGGTAGACAGCGCCGATCACCGCCTCGAAAGTCGCGCATAAAATGGCCGGACGCTCGCGCCCGCCGCTCTCATCTTCGCCCTTGCCCAAAAGCAGAGAATCACCCAGCCCCAGCTGTTGCGCCAGCTCGGCCAGCGTTTCCCGACGCACAATCAAAGAGCGCACGCGGGTCAATTCGCCCTCGGCATAGGCATGGAAGCGGCGAAAGACAATATCACTCACCACCAGCCCCAACGCAGCATCGCCCAAAAATTCCAGACGTTCATTATCCCGCATCGCGGCATCGGGTGTCGTCAATTCATTCACAAAACTTCGATGGACAAATGCTTGCCGCAGCCAGGTTAAATTGTGAAAGGTCACGCCCAGCCTACGCTGAAGTTCGGTATAGTCTGCGCCGTCATAATGCGGTCCATCCGGGTTTCCTGATAATACAGTCACATGCTTTTCCTTTTTGTCTCACTATCACATAGACGCGGCGCGCGTCCCGCTTCACATAGACGCGGCGCGCGTCCCGCTTCCAGCACTGTCAATCCATCTGTGGCGGGCTTTTCAAGCCATGCCCGGTCAGCTCGGCAACCACCGTTTCCTGCGGCTGAATCAAATGGCGAACCTGATCCAACGCCGCGGCCACGGTGGCGCTGGTCGGCTCCACAAACAAACCGCGCAACGCCATGCGTTCGTAATATTCGCCTACCATATCGTCTGAAATCGCCACAACCGTGCCGCCGGAACGGCGCACCGCGGCCAGCACCGCGGTCGAACGCACCGGCTCGCTAATCGAGATGCCTTCGGCGCGAATCCGCTCCAGATGAGTAGCCGAGACAATCGTTTCTTCCTGATTGTGAAACGCTTCATACACCGAAGTATACGGCTCGGCCTGTACGGCGACCAACTTGGGCAGGCGGTCGGTGATGCCCGAATTTCGCAGATGCTGAAACCCGCGCCAGACCCCCAACAGACAGCCACCCTGCCCCACTGGTGCCACAAACCAGTCGGGCACCCGTCTACCCAGTTGCTCCCAGATCTCCCAGGCGCAGGTCATTTGGCCCAGCAAGAATGCCGGATGCCACGCGTGCGAGGCATATTTAATCGATTTTACCATGCGGCTGGCCGCGGTGGCAGCCTGCGATGCCGCGACTCGCGGGCCGGGCACCTCCACCAGTTCCGCGCCATAAAGCGCGATCTGCGCCTTTTTGGGTTCCGATGCCGTCGCCGGCACATAAATAGTCGCATCCAGATGGGCACGCGCCGCGTAACACGCCAGACTCGCGCCCGCATTGCCACTGGAATCGTCGACCACGGTCCTCGCGCCATGCCCCGCCAACCAGTTCACCATCACACTCACGCCGCGGTCCTTGTAACTGCCCGTCGGCATTAGCGAATCCATTTTCCAGTGAATCGCCAAATCGCCCCAAAAATCTGCCAACAGCGGCGTCCACCCCTCGCCAAGTGTGATCCGCGCGCGGCCTTCGGCGACCACTGGCAGAAACGCCTGATAGCGCCACAATCCCCCGGCGCGCTCATCAATTAAATTCGGATCAAATGGGGGGATATCTGTATATTCCAGGGGGGCAGATGTATCGGGGCAGCGCAAGGGACTCAGATCCGCAGATGCACGGAACTTACTCGTAGGACAATAGGCTATCAACACCGACTCGCATTTCCAGATGTTTTGCAGTTGAGGCAGGGATGCACCGCGTATAGTTTACAGATTGCTTTAGTGTCTAACAGAAGCAGAGCCTTGTCAAAGCATGAAATGCCCGCCGCAATACAGCAATTGCTCTCGACGCATGGTATACTTACCGGTCGAAGTGGCTACCCAGCGACGCCTGCCGAGCCGCAGACAAAAACTGGGGCACGCGGCCAGCCGTGTCACGCACAGACCAGGCAATAAATGTGCAGTGTCGCTAGATGCGCGGTGTCGCTCTACAACGTGCAAAACGTTGCACGCATGAAGAGACACACCGATGCTAATTTTCTATATATATCCGGGAAGATAGGGAGACTCTGCTGTGCTCCGACGCTTATTTGGCCGACAAGAAACCAAAACCGAAGACGATATCAAGCTGGAAGAAAGTCTCCAGAAAACCCGCGGCGGATTTCTGGGGCGCATCAGTACTATCTTCCAGGAAAACGAAATCACCGAAGACCTGTGGGAGAATCTGGAAGAGACGCTCATCATGGGCGATGTGGGCATGGCGGTCACCCGCGAACTGGTAGATCGCACACGGGCGCAGGTCGAACGCGATAGTATCAAAGCCACGGGCGACGCCTATCTCATCCTGAAAAAAGAGATGGTGCGTATGCTCGAGCCAGATGCACCCATGACCATTGAAGACTCGCGCCTGTTGACCGTGGTGATGGTCGTCGGTGTCAACGGGTCGGGCAAGACGACCAGTATCGGCAAAATGGCCGATTGGTATCGTCGCCAGGGGCGCAAAGTGGTGATTGGCGCGGCCGATACCTTTCGCGCCGCCGCCATCGACCAGCTCAAAGTGTGGGGCGAACGCGCCCAGGTGGAAGTCATAGCCCACGCGCCCGGCTCGGACCCCGGCTCGGTGGTCTTCGATGCCATCCGCGCCAGCCAGGAGAGCCGCCAGGCCAATCTGCTGCTGGTAGACACCGCGGGCCGTCTCCAGACCAAATTCAACCTGATGCAGGAATTGGAAAAAATTCGGCGCGTCGCCGCCAAACAGGTGCATCGTGCCCCCCACGAAACACTGCTGGTGCTCGATGCTTCGACCGGGCAAAACGCCATTTCCCAGGCCAAAGCCTTCCGCGAAAGCGCGGGCGTCACCGGCATTGTGTTGACCAAACTGGATGGCACCAGCAAAGGCGGCGCCGTCTTCAGCATCAAAAAGGAACTGGGCGTGCCTGTCCGCTTTGTGGGCACCGGCGAGAAAATCGACGATTTCGCCATGTTCGATCCCGTGGCATTTGTCGATGGCCTGCTGGGCGAATAGCCGGCCTTTCACACTGGCAAAGCCAACCGATTCCGCACACGGCAGCGACCACCAGACAATGCAGAGACTAACAGGGCAGGAGAACGCATGAACGATGTAGAAGCCCGCCTGACTCAATTGATGAGTCGGGTCGATATCATCAGGGGGCGGCTTTGACTTGTCGGTCAAAGCCGAACGCGTCAAGTCGCTGGAAGCCGAAACCCATGATCCCGCTTTCTGGGATGATGCCCAGCTCGCCCAAACCAAGATGCAGGAACTCAGTTCCCTGCGCAATCTCGTCACCGAATGGGACGAGTTTTTTCGCCGCGCCGCCGACGCGCTGGAACTCGCCGCGATGGCAGACGACGACCCCGACATGCTGGCCGAGCTGGAGCAGGAAGCCAACCAGATCGAAGAAGAATATGCCCGGCGCGAATTTGCACTAGCGCTGGCCGGGGAACATGATGACGGTTCCGCGATTCTCAGCATCCATGCCGGTGCCGGGGGCACCGAAGCCCAGGATTGGGCGCAGATGATGTTGCGCATGTATCTGCGCTGGGCCGAAAAGCGCAGCTTCAAGACTGTCATTACCGATATGACCGAAGGCGAGGAAGCGGGCCTCAAAAGCGTGACCGTAGAAATCGATGGCCCCTTTGCCTATGGCTACCTGCGCGCCGAAAAAGGCACCCACCGCCTGGTACGCCTCAGCCCGTTCGATTCCAGCAATCGCCGCCATACCAGTTTCGCCAAAGTCGAAGTGGTGCCGGTGCTGGACGAAAACATTGATATCGAAATCGACCCCAAAGATATCCAGATCGAAGTCTTTCTCAGCGGCGGCGCCGGCGGCCAGAATGTACAAAAGAACGCCACCGCCGTCCGCCTTCGCCACCTGCCCTCGGGCATTGTCGTCACCTGCCAGAACGAACGCAGCCAAACCCAAAACCGGGAATCGGCCATGCGCGTCCTGCGCGGCAAGCTCTACGACATCGAACAGGAACGGTTGGACGCCGAAAAGGCGCGTTTGCGCGGCGTAAACGTCGAAGCCAATTTTGGCTCCCAGATTCGTTCCTACGTGCTGCATCCCTATCAGATGGTGAAAGACCTGCGCACCGACGCCGAGACCAGCAACACGACCGGCGTGCTGGATGGCGATCTGGACCCCTTTATCGAGGCGTGGCTGAAACAGCAGGTAGGCGACCTGGACTAGCGCAAATTTCGCGCCGGCGAACTGTACTTTTCGCACCGCCTGTGCTAAGCTGGCGTCTAGCAAAACAGCCGTGTACGGCGCGTTCGCCACAAGCTACGCACCTGTAAATCGCTGTCCGCACAAATCGTTATCTGTGGAGAGGTCGCATAGTCCGGCCGAGTGCGCTCGTCTCGAAAACGAGTAGGGTTTACGCCCTCGAGGGTTCAAATCCCTCCCTCTCCGCCATGAACGCCCGGTTTCGACCGGGCGTTTTGCTGTGCCTGCCCATGAATTTGCCGCCCATAACACTGAAGCGGCGAGTCTCTGGACGATTGGGCGAACCCTGTGCAAAGTGCTATACTCGCCATAGATTACCCCACGCATGGCCTGTATCATACCAACGATTTGGCAATCTACGTCTGTGCGCGGGCCTGGCCCGTGCAATCGGGAGCATCTGGTGCCTATCTCCACGCCCACCGCCACCATGCTGCAACGACTGGCGATTCTGGCAATGTGTATTCTCATCGCACTGGCGCCGGTGGCCTGTACGCGTGCCGCCGACCTGTCAGCCGAAAATCCAGCCGGGCCAGTTGGCACGGGTTCGCCCGAGGTGCGTCTGGTTGAACTGGTGCCAACCATTCGTGTCGATACCCCGACGCCCGTCGCAGTGATCGTGGAAGTCACCCGTGTCGTCATCCAGTCGGTCATCATCGAAGCCACACCCGCCCCGCCCCAGCCCTGCGCCCATGCCCAATTCGAAGCGACCAACGAAGTCACCATCGGCGCGCTGTTGCCACTTTCAGGCCAAAACGCCTTTTCCGCGGGATTTGCCATGCAAACCGCCTTGAGTCTTGCCGTCGAACGCATCCAGCGCGAAGGTCTGCTGGGCGCGGCGACGCCGCGTCTCGTCACCTACGATACCGCTGCCCACGCCGACCGCGCCGCCGAATTCGCCCACCGTCTGATTACGCTCGACTGTGCCGCGGTAATCATTGGCGGCTATCACAACCACGTCGCGCTGGCAACTGCATCCGTTGCCAACGCCTATCAGGTTCCCTATATTGTCCTCCATGCGCCCGCCGATGAACTGACCGCCACCCCCGGGTCCAGCGTCTTCCGCATCGCGCCCAGCATGTCCATGTATGCGCAAATGCCCGCATCGCTCATCACGCATCTCATCACGCAATTGGAAGCCG
>JBBDIO010000278.1:0-3442 GCA_040880365.1 Litorilinea sp. | reverse complement strand
CAATCGACCCCCGTACAATCGACGACGTACTCCTGATTGTCGAATCTGCCGCCACAGGCTCGGCCATCGCCCAGGCTATCAGCACGCGCCTGACACAAATTCAGGTGCAGTCGGAAGTGCTTACGGTGGATCTGCCCAGCCAGGACTTTTCCAGCACAGTGGCGCGCATACTTGCGCGTCCTGTGCTGCCCGATATGGTCTTCATCCTCTTGCCCGGCGACGCCGCGCTGCTGCTGCAATCACAATTACTACACGCAGGCATTGGCCCAACCCGCGGCGTAGACATTGTATCCAGCCACTCTCCCCGCTACGCTGAAACATTCTGGCAGACGATTCCCAACGGTCAGGACACACTGATCGGTCACTTTGGCCCGCGCCCTACACTACAAGCGGGCACGGCTTCCGCCCTGCGGCAAGCCTTTCTCTCCGACTATGAACCCTATATGGACGGGTGGCCCCCGGCCTGGGTCTTCGCCGCCTACGATGCCGCATTTCTGTTTGCCCACGCCGCGCGCCAGGCCGAAACCCTGGACGGCAATCACGTCGCGCGCCAACTGCGCCGGCTGGATGTAGAACTGAGCGCGGGTCGCTACTATTTTCCCGACGCCGCCGCCAATACGAATGCGACCCCACAATCATCATCGGGGCAACCCATCACGCTGGCACAGTCACAGTCCCAATCTATGTGGCAACAGTGGCCCGCACCGCCCCTCTACTATCTGCGCTATACCACACCCGACCAGCCCTTTGCCGCAATGGAAGTGGTCTGGCCCAGCGTATCCGAAACTGCCCACAACCGCACCCCATGAGCGACCCCAGGAAGGACAATAGCAGCATGACGACCCGCCCACGTGCGCGTGAACTACCCATTCCCTCCACCTACTGGCAAGCCGCTTCCGGCCCGAATAATGCCATCACCGATGTGCCCGGCGTGCGCGTCGCGCATGTTACACTACACGAAGGCGAAGGCGCACTCCAACGGGGCCAGGGGCCAGTGCGCACCGGCGTCACGATGATTTTGCCCCACGCCGGCAACCTCTTTCAGTCCAAAGTCACCGCAGCCACGCATGTCATTAACGGCTTTGGCAAAGCGTGTGGTTTGGCCCAGATTCACGAGCTAGGCCAGATCGAAACGCCCATCGCACTCACCAACACACTCAGCGTCTGGCGCGCCGCCGATGCGCTCGCCCAATGGAGTATCGACCACAACCCCACAATTGGCGTTTCCACCAGCACGGTCAACCCCGTGGTCGCCGAATGCAACGATGGCTATCTCAACGATGTACAGGGCAATCATCTGCAAGCCGAACATGTCATCCAGGCCATTCACGCGGCCCAGTTCCAGCCCGATTTCAGCCCCGTGGTCGAGGGCAACGTGGGCGGCGGCACCGGCATGGCCTGTTATGGTTGGAAAGGCGGCATCGGCAGTGCCGGGCGCCCCGTCACACTGGGCGCACAAACCTACACCGTCGGCGCATTGGTCCAGGCCAATTTTGGGCGACCCGGTCAACTGCTTTTTGCGGGCCACCATTTGCCCAGCCGTCGCGACATCTTCCCGGATCCGCCCATGCTGCCCCCAATTACGCCCACAGCAGTGCCCCCCGGCTCTGTCGTCGTGATACTGGCGACCGACGCGCCGCTCGATGCCCGGCAACTACACCGGCTCAGCGTGCGGGCTACTGCCGGGCTGGCGCGCACCGGCTCCACCATCGACCACGGCAGCGGTGATTTTGTCATCGCCTTCAGCGTGTCGCGCCGCATTCCCCATGCGCCCACCGATGCCAATCTCCAGGCCCCCGCGCTGATTGCCGAAGCGGCCATCATGGATGCGCTGCTGCCCGCCACCGTCGAAGCGGTGGAGGAAAGCGTGCTCAATGCGCTGTGTGCCGCCGAGACCCTGGTCGGACGCGACGGTCACATGCTCCACGGCCTGCCGCTGGACATGGTCGCCGACCAACTGACCCAGCGCCAAATTGGAGGATAGCCTACTCATTTTGCATGGCCCCAATTGGTATCCACTGGCAGCATTGCTAGAATAAGCGCCAGAGGACATACCTACTATGCTAGTCGTCAACCAACTCGAAAAGCACTTCAACGCCACGCCTGCCCTGCGCAATGTATCGTTCCAGATTGCGCCAGGCGAGATTGTCGGCCTGTTGGGACCCAACGGCGCCGGCAAGACCACAACCATCAAAATCCTGACCGGCTTTCTCCAGCCCGACGCGGGCACGGCCCACATCGACGGCCTCGATGTCGTGACCGCCACGCGCCAGGTACAGGCCCGCATTGGCTATCTGCCCGAAAGCGCGCCCCTCTATCGCGGCCTGTCGGTGCAACGCTATCTGCAAATGATGGCCGATTTGCGCCAGATTCCAACCGGCGCGCAGACTGCCGCCATCTCCGATGCGGTCTATGCCACCAACCTGGAAAACCACCTCACCCGGCCGATTGCCGAATTAAGTAAAGGCTTTCGCCAGCGGGTCGGACTTGCCCAGGCCATCCTGCACCGCCCGCGGTTGCTGATTCTGGATGAACCCACGATTGGGCTGGATCCAACTCAGCTTCTGGATATTCGCCGGCTCATCAAAGACCTGGCCCATCACACCACGATCCTCTTTTCCACCCACATCCTGTCCGAAGTAGAAGCCCTGTGCGACCGGGTGATCATGCTGCTCAACGGCGAAGTGCGCGCCGACGCGCGCCTGGCAGAACTGGCGATCAGCGATAGTGCAACCCTGGTTCTGCAAACCCCGGTGCCGGGCATTGAAGGCATACTGGCGACACTCCCCGGCGTCACCGCAGTCGAGCACGCCCCAACCGCCGCCGGTCATGCCGCATATCCCCGGCTGATCGTCACCGCACAGCCCGCCGCCGACCTCTGTCCCCGGCTCTATGCCGCCGCCCGCGAGCACAATTGGCCTCTGCGCGAGCTGCGCCAGAACGCAAAGACACTGGAAAGCGTCTTCAACCGGCTGGTAGTCCAGGAATCGCAGCCTGCCGCGACCCAGGAGACCGGCCCGCCCGCGGCCTGACGCTTCCCTGCTTGTGCCCACTCCGTCCCAATCCATGCGTCGGCAAACTTATGCGTTGGCAATACACAGTTGTGAAATTCTGTTTGCAATGAGATGTGATTCACTATGAGACAAACGTTTGCGATTACCCGGAAAGAACTCTACGCCTATTTCAGCTCGCCTATGGCGTTGATCTTCATTGGCGTCTTTGTTGCTGCCGTCCTCTTTACTTTCTTTTGGCTAGATACATTCTTCGCACGCGGGCTTGCCGATGTGCGCCCCCTCTTTCGCTGGATGCCCCTGCTTCTGGTTTTTCTCATCGCCACGCTCACCATGCGCCAATGGAGCGAAGAAGAGACCAGCGGCACACTCGAAATCCTGCTGACCCTGCCCGTGGCACACTGGCAACTGGTCCTGGGCAAATTTCTGGC
>JBBDIO010000277.1:5558-11548 GCA_040880365.1 Litorilinea sp. | reverse complement strand
GCATGTGTAAAAAATCGTGGGCGACCCAGCTTGCCAGCATATCGCCGGGGTGGAAGGTGCTGCCATCGGGCCGCGTGAAGGGATGCTGCCAATCGGGCGCGGCCAGCGTACCCAGCCACGCGACCGATTTGGCGCGTTCATCCATAAATTCGGCCAATACGACCCGAAAGTCGCGACTCTGGTAATCGCGCGCTGTCACCCAGCCTTCGGGATCATTGGGCGTAAATGGCGTTTCGGGATGGTGGAGCAGAATGTCCAGCCGCGGGCGAAAGTCTTCGCGTTCTTCGTCATAGAGATGGCAGATCACATCCAGCATCGACCAGGCCTGGGGCGCTGGTTGACGACGCGCCTGTTCATCTTCTATCCCGTTGAAGAGGGCGGCAATGCGGGTCGCGTTGCTGGACAACTGGGCCACACATTCGTCGGCGTGCATGGGCAGAGGCTCCTTGCCGGTTCTCTGGATGGCAAAACCGGGCTGGTAGAAATTTGGCGTACAAAAGACGTGACGCGCTTTGGCTCGGTGTAGCGTCTCGGCGTCTAACCACCAGACGTGCAGAGCCTAAGCGTTGAGTGTCCAGGCCTTGACCGAGAGGACGCGCGGCAACTGTCCGGGCAGCCGGGTCCACGAATCGCCCCGATCTAATGAGTAGAATACATCGCCGGACGTGGTGCCAAAGTAGACTCCGGTTTCGTCCTGGTCATCTACGGTCATGGCATCGCGCAGGACGCTGGTGTAGCGGGGTTCATCGGGCAGAATGGGGCCGCTGGGCACCCACGCGGCGTCGCCCCGCCCGCGGCGATAGATCGCCAGTTCGCCCGCGGCGGTGGTGCGCTGTTCGCTGCTTTCCAGCGGCACAATGAACATATCGCCCGTGCGCGTGATTGCCATAGGAAAGCCAAAGGGCCAGAATTCGGGGTGGTGGAGATGGGCTTTGGGCAGCCCTTCTTCGATGGTATACCAACTGTCGCCGCCGTTATCCGAGCGGAAGACGCCGCAGTGTTCTTGCATATAGATGGTGTCGGGGTTATCGGGATCGAGCACCATTTTGTGCACACAGGAACCGATCTCCTGGGCCGGCTCGCCCGTGTTGGCCTCGATCAGACCCTGGTTGGCAGTCTGCCAGCTGGCGCCGCCGTCGTCGGTGCGGAAAACACCAACCGCGGAGATGCCAACCCACATGCGCTGCGGGTTTTTGGGGTGGGTCATGATGGTGTGGAGGCAGAGACCACCACCGCCGGGAAACCATTCGGGGCGGGTGGGGTGGTTTGTCAACGCATCTACCTCGCGCCAGCTTTCGCCCCGGTCGTGGCTCACAAACAGCCCGGCTTCATCTACTCCGGCGTAGACAGTCTCGGGCTGAGTGGCATGGCCGGGGATCAATTGCCAGATGCGGGTTAGATTAAAGCCCGAATCGGAGGAGTATTCGGGGCCTTTTTCCACCTGTCGCCAGGTTTCGCCCAGATCATCGCTGATGCGGATGGCCGGCCCATAGGCGGCGTGGGATGTCCCGGCAATCAGGCGCGGGGCACTGCCACGCTGATCTGCCAGCAGGCTATAGACTTCCCAGCCGTGCATAAACGGCCCGCGCAAGTCCCAATTCTGGCGATCCGGATCGGCGGTGTAGATAAATGCACCCTTGATAGTGCCTACCAATAGTTGAACTTGCGGCGCGTGGCTGTCGGGCATATGGGTCTCCCTGTGGAATGAATGGTGGAATAGGAAACGAAATCGGAACATGTGTTCTGTTTGCGGCGAGTTTACAGGATTTTGTTCCGCCTGTCAACCCCGAATTTATTCCTCAAGTGTCGTTTCCAGTCCTGTTCCTCTTCTCTGCCGATTGCCATTGCCTGTGCGGGTTTCGCCGTTCGCAGTTAGAGCACATGCTCCGGTTTGAAGCCAATCAGTTTACGCGCCTTGTTGATGCTGACCAGGGCCGCCGCGTCGCCCAGCTCGCCGGCACGCAGTTCGCTATCGGGAAAGAAGAGCCGCGCTAGTGTCTGGGCGTCGTAGTCGGCACTATTATAGGCGGAATTGACGAACAGGGGATGCGCGCCGCTGTATTCTGCGGTGACTGCTTTTTCCATCGCCTGGGCCGAATCTTCTTCGTGGATATAGGCGAAAAAGTTGAAACGCTGGAAGGTATACATCTGCCACAGGGGATCGTCGGTGTAGGGGGCAGGCGCAAACCCGTTCTGGGCCGCGGGATGTTCCATCTGTTTGCGGCTGCGATAGTCGTCGGACCAGTCCCGGATTTGTTCGAGACGCGCGGCGCGTTCGCTATCAGATAGCCCCAACAGTTCTTCCAGCGTGGCGCGGGCCGCGGCTTTTTGGGTGGCGCGGTCGCTGTTCTCGATGCGCGCCGCAGTCCACACGCCGGGGAAGCGAAATGAAGCGCTGGAGATGCCAGCCCGTCGCCAATAGTAGTCTGCGATTTCTTCTACCATTTGTTTGGAGAAGGAATAGACGTCGGTGGTGTGGGTGGGGTGGGCTTCGTCGATGGGCAGATATTGGGGCGAGATTTCGACCGTGCCCCAGAAACAGCCAAAGGCATTGATGGAACTGGCCTGGACCACGCGCGAAATGCCCGCATTGGCCGCGGCTTCAAAGACATTGTAGGTGCCGGCGACGTTGACTTCAAACGTCTTGGGCGCGGGGAAGCGCATGGGGTTGGCAATTGCCGCCAGGTGGATCACCGCGTCGCGATCCTGGACGGCATTGACCACGGTGGCATAGTCCATAATATCGCCGTGGATGTAGGTAGCGCCGGGCAGATCGGCCTCGGCTTCCAGGCCCAGGACGCGCACGTCCCAGCCTTTTTTGACCAGACGGCGCGTGAGGGCCGTGCCCACATTGCCGCTGCCGCCGGTGATGAGTATTTTCATGGTGTGGATTCGCGCTCCGGGTGTAGAAATTCAGAAGTTGCCGTTTGGAGCATCCGGGTGGATGCCAAACAGGCTGATTATACACCCAAAGGCGGGGTGGGGCGTGATGCAGAGGGATACATGTATACAACCACTGCGCCGTAGCAGTCGCCCCGGCGCAGTGGTTGTAGCAATGGGCTAGCGGTATACGGCCTGAATCGCGGCGCGCATATAGCCGACGGCGAAGGCGCGCCCCAGGCGGTCGCTGTGTTCAAAGGGAAGCGTGGGTGTGTGATCCATCATGAAGGGGCCATTGAAACCAATGTCGCGATAGACCTGCATCATGTGAATCATGTCCACCTGGCCTTCGTCGATAAAGACTTCTTCGAAATGATCTGGCCCGCCGGTGATGTTGCGAAAGTGGACATAGACAATTTTGTCCAGCCCGCCGATTTCGCGGATTGCCGCCGCCACATCCACGCCCATTTCGGTGACACAGCCCTGGCAAAAGAGCATGGCGTTGTTGGGGCTGGGCACATGGTCGAAGATGCGCTTGTATTGATCCAGCGTAGAGACGATGCGCGCCGCGCCGCCCATTGGTTCGGGGCGTGGCGGATCGTCGGGATGCAAGGCCATGCGCACGCCCGCTTCTTCGGCGACGGGGATCACACGCTCCAGGAAATAGGCCAGGTTGGCCCACAGGTTTTCTTCGCTGATGGTCTTTTCGGGCACATGGGGCGCATCGCGCTGAAACTCGGCATAGTCGAAGGTGCTATAGCGTGCGCCGCCGCGCCCAATGGCCGATGGGGTGCGGAAATTGCCGATGGGCTTGAAATTGTAGCCCATCGTGGGAATGCCTACCGCGCCCAGGTTGCGCAGGATGGTACACCAGGCTTCGATTTTCTCGTCGCGGTCGGGCAGGCCCAGCGTGATCTCATCCCAGCAGTTAGACGCGATGTTGTTGAGCTTGAGTCCGTGATCGGCGGCCATCTTTTGCATACGTCGCCAGTAGTCGGTGCGATCCTGCCCGTCGCGCATGTCGGGTGTGGGATAGATCGTGAGATAGTCCACACCGATGGCGTTGAAGAAGGCCAGATTTTCGTCGTTCACCTGATCCCAGCGCAGTTGTTCCTGGATGATCATGTCAGTCTTTCTTCAGTTCATAGTCGACCAGCGAGGATGTGCCCTGGAAGACATAGCCATCGTGCCCAGTGGCAAAGGTGTCGGCGATGATGGTTTCGATCTTCTCGCGGGGCCAGGGATGGGGCGCGCCGCCGCCCTGGATGATGGGATAGGATGGGACATCGTCGCCGAGATAGAGGCGCGCCTTTGCCATATCCAGCCGCATGAGCTTTTCCAGCGGCACATGGCGGAATTCACAGTCGGGTTCACCCAGGGCAAACTCGGCGATGGATTCGGGCATACCGATACTATCCAACCCGGCGAACCGATGGACGATGCCCAGCGCGTCGGCTTCGCTCAATTGGGGATGCAACTCCATGAGATATTTGGCCGAGTTGACAATCGTGCGCATGGGGAAGATATCTACATGCGAAAGCAGGGGGCTGGCATAGTCGGACATCTCTTGCCAGCGGATGTGATTGTGTCCGGCGAACATGGAAAAGGACGCGGGGTAGGTATCGATGCCGAAGAGGAAATCCGCGCCCGCGGCGGCGTGAACAGCCGTGTGGAACCGTTTTACATTGCGCGCGAGCAGGTCGGAACGGAAACGGAACCAGTCGATGATGCCGGTGCGCATACCCAGCAACTGCATGTAATCGAAGGGTCCCATATCGTGCTGGGCAATCGCGGCCAGGCGCGTGCCGTCGATGGTCTTGAGACGATCCCACGCGTCCTGGATGTCGGCGCGCATCTGTGCCATGTCATAGCCCAACTCGGTGGCGGCCTGGGTGCTTTCGTCGCCAAAGCCCAACAGCAGGCCGCGCGGATAGCTGGTCATGGGGAAGCGGGCGTGGGTAATGTCCAGCCCGTCTACATCATAGCCGGTGGCGAGATGGGTATAGGCGGCTTCGTACCAGACGTTGTTGGCTTCCAGCGCGGGGTTATACATGAGCACATCATAGTCGCTGGCAGTCCATGCCCCCGCCATGAACCAGATTTCCATGCCCGCCTTGCGCGCGATTTCGATAGCCGCGTTGACTTCCTTGTCGTCGCCGCCCGCAGAAAAGTGGGGGCCGACGGACTTGAGCGCGCTTTCCAGCTTGTCGGTAGAGGGTTTGCCATCAAAATGGCGCGCCAGCAACGATTGCACGCGGTCTGCCGAAGGCGGCGTGCCGTCGAAGGGGCTGTGGGCCAATACATTGGCGGGAAATTCGCCCGTGAAGATGAGCACGACCAGATTGAGGCCCAACTCGTCGCGCAGAATGCCCAGATAGTCGGGATTGCGCACAATTTGGGCGGGAGTCAGATAGAGACCGATGCGTTTTTTATGGGCCATGCGTGGCGTCCTTTGGTTTTTGAAATTGGCTGAAACGGTTACGGTTGCGGTCTTTCGACCCCGTAAATGGCATACGAATTGACCAGTTTGCCGCCATCGACCAGGATGGTTTGGCCTGTGATATAGCTGGATTCATCGGATGCCAGAAAGAGCGCGACTGCCGCAATTTCCGAGGTCAGGCCGTTGCGATAGAGCAATGTTTGCGTGTTGGGCAGGGGCGGGCCGTCTTCCGGCTCGCGGGTCTGGATCGGTCCGGGGCCGATGGCGTTGGCGCGGATGCCATAGGGAGCGAGGTCAATCGCCATGCTTTTGGTGATGGATTCTACGGCGGCTTTGGCCGCGGCATAGGCCACACAGCCCGCCTGGGGCACACTGCCATTGACCGACGAGATGTTGATGAATATGCCGCGGCGGGCCTGGGCCATGATCCGGGCTGCGGCCTGCCCACAGTTGAAGATGCCCGTCTGGTTGACGCGGATGACCCGATCCCAGGTTTCCTGGGGCACATCCAGAAAATGCCCGTTGGCACCGGTCAGGCCCGCGTTGTTAACCAGAATGTCGATGCCGCCATAGCGCGCGACCGTGGCTTCGATCATGGCATCGACGGAAGCCCGGTCGCCGGTGTCGGTCTGGATGAAATGGACTTCGCCGCCTGCGGCTTTGGACTGGG
>JBBDIO010000277.1:4136-5458 GCA_040880365.1 Litorilinea sp. | reverse complement strand
TTCTGTGGCGGAAAATTCTGTGGCGGTGGCTTGCCCGTGTTGGGTATCGTAGTCGGCGACGACGACGCGTGCGCCTTCGTGGGCGAACCGTTTGACGATGGCGCGCCCAATGCCGCGCCCGCCCCCGGTCACGATGGCGACTTTGCCCTCAAGCTGCATTGCGTTTCCTCGATCTAGTTCGCGTATCTGGTCAAGTGGTTGGGTAGTTATTGATGGCTACTGGGTCGTTGCTGGGTGAATTGTAAATGGTGTTAGAAAATGCCGGGCAACTGCATCCGTTTTGCCATGCGGTCGGCGGCGATGACCATGAGCATACCGACCAGGCCGTTGAACAGCCCGGCGGCTGTGGTGAAATCGAAGCGCGCCCGCTGGATACCGACCCGGTAGATAAAGGTTTCGATGATGTCGGCAGTAGAGAGAATCATAGAATTTTGCAGGATGAAAATCTGTTCAAAGCCCACATTCAAAAAGAAGCCGATCTGGAGTATGAATAGCGTGATGATGGTGACGCGCAGGCCCGGCAGGGTGACATGCCACATGAGCCGCCAGCGATTGGCGCCATCCATAATCGCGGCTTCGTAGAGCGTGGGGTCGATGGATGAGATGGTAGCCAGATAGATGATGGCGAGAAAGCCGGTTTCTTTGAGCAGCGAGGAGACGATGACGATGGGCACAAAGAGTTCGGTACGCTGGAAAAAGGGTATTTTGTTGTAGCCCAGGCCCTCAATGATATTGTTGACCAGCCCCGACGCAGGCGACAGGATGATATAGAGAATCGCGCCGTAGATCACCCACGACATGAAATGGGGTGCGTAGACGATCGTCTGCAGAAACCGTTTGTAGAAAACTTTATGGATTTCGTTGAGAAATAATGCCAGAACAATGGGGGCGGGGAAGGTAATCAGCAGCTTGAGCACGGCGATGACCACCGTGTTGCGCAAGACGCGCATAAAAACGGGATCGCCAAACAGATCGCTGAAGTGTTTGAACCCTACCCACGGACTGCCCCAGATGCCGTCGAGCGCCTGGAATTTTTTGAAGGCGATGATATTGCCGGCAATGGGATAGTAGCGGAAGACGAGGAAATAAATGATCGGTGGAATCAGCATGAGATAGAGAAAGCGATGATTCCAGAGCAGGACGGCCACGCGTCGCCATCCGGTGTTTTTATGGGCACGCAGGGTCGGTTGTAGGGTCGGGGCCGTTGATGTGGTCACGGCAGTTTCCTCGGATAGTAGACGATGTGGGGGCAGGCAAGTTGGGCAACTGGGGAACACGGCGATCCATGCCCCCCGGAATTGAGCGAAATCGGCATTGGTCCC
>JBBDIO010000277.1:0-4126 GCA_040880365.1 Litorilinea sp. | reverse complement strand
GATCTGTCCTCCCCGACATGTCGGCGAGGACACATCACGGGACAGGTCGGGCTTACAGCTGGTTTACTTCTTCGGTGATTTGCGGACCACCGTTGCTTTCAAAGAAGGTCGTCCACTCGTCCCAGCCCGAATCGAGGTCGATGGTACCGGCGACAGCCTGGGAGATGAATTCACCAAAGCGAGTCTGGAGACCGGGCCACATTTCCTGATCTGACGCGACCGGGCGTTTCTTTTCGGTGATGCGCAGATATTCCTGAGAAATGGCCTGGGCGTCCAGTGCATTCTGGGAATATTTGTTTTCCAGAATGTTTTCGAAGTGGGCGCGCATGTCATCCGGCAAGGTGGAGAAGAGGGGGGTGCCGCCCACCGAGTTATAGGGCAGCCACAGGCCACCAAAGGTGGTGATATCCTGCACTTCGTTTTGCAGGCGTGTCCATTCGTCGCCCATTTCGGCTTTTTCTTCGGGCGTGAATTCCATGCACCAGCCCTGTTCGTTCAGCCCCTTGTTGGTCACGTCGATATGACCTTCGCAGAAGACCTGGCCGACCACGTCCGGCGTATAGAACCAGTCGAGTACCTGGACACACTCGGCAGGGTGTTCGGCGGTGCGAGAAATGACATAGCACCACGGCCAGCCTTCCCCCGTATAGCCGCGGCCGCCGGGACCTTCGGGCGCAGGGCCTGCCACAATTTCGGCTTCGGGCACAATCGCGCGAATCTGCGATGTAGCAAAGTCGATGCTGCTCCACGAGGTATAGACGTTGCCGCAGACATTGGCCTGGAACATGTTATCTTTTTGTCCCAGCGGGATCGAAATGGAGTCGGGATGGAACGCGCCTTCGGCCCAGCGGTCACGCATCCAGGCCAGGGCTTCTTTCATTTCGGGCTGTACCCAGTCCAGCTCGACGGTGCCGTCGCGCTGACGCCAGAAACCGTTGAGGTGGTGGCCGACTGCCACGCCAAAGGCATGGAAGAAATCATCGTCAAAGCGGATGGTGGTATAGAGCAGGCGACCGTAGGTGTCGTCGTTGCCGTTGCCGTCGGGATCGTCCTGGCTAAAGGCGCGCAGCACTTCGGCATATTCGTCTATGGTCTGGGGTACGCCCAGGCCCAGTTTGTCGAGCCAGTCTTTGCGATATTGCGCGGTCCAGATGTTCAGGTCATACACATTGTGCGCCGCGGCAACCTGCATACCGTCGTAGTCGGTGGAATCCCACGCCTGTTCGGGCGTGACCGCCAGAATGTTCTGCCCATGTTCCTGCAAGAGATCGCCGGTTTCGATGATGACGTTGTTGTCCATCATCAGTGGGATATCGTTAAACGCGTTGCAGAACTGGAGATCGGCCAGATCGCCGCTGGCGATGGCAAGCGGAATGCGTTCGAGATAGCCTGCATAGCTGACCCACTGGTTGACAAATTCGATATTGGGGAAATTTTCGCGTAGCAGTTGCATGCGCTGCGACTGTTCCGATGCATCCTGGCTGCCGCCGCCGATGTGGGAGATGGTGATGGTGATTGGTTCGCCGGACGGGGCATCGCCTTCGCCGCTGGTTTGCTGCGCGGGCGCGGCGGGCGCACAGGCGGCAAGATAGGCGGCGGCGCTGGTCAGCCCAAAGAACTTGAGGGCTTGCCGACGAGAAATTCTGTGATTCTGAATCATTGTAATCTCTCCTGAGTGTGCAGAATTCTGCCTGGAACCGAATTGTGGAACTGTAAATGGGCGGAGGCTGGTATACGAGAATAGAAGATGCCTGGGCAATCGGAGTCTGGCCCTGACGTTAGCCTTTAGGCGCTGGTGTTAGCCTTTGATGGCCCCCAGCATGATGCCTTTGATGAAAAATCGTTGGAAAAACGGATAGGCGATCAACATGGGCAAGGCCGCCAGTAGCACACTGGCTGCTTTGAGTGCTTCAATGCCGGCCAGCCGTTCAAAGTCATCGGGGCTGGCCGTTTGGGTTGCCAATTGCATGGACCAGATGAGGTCGCGCAGGATGACTTGCAGCGGCTGTTTGTTGCCGTCGGTAATAAAGAAAATGGCGGGCAGAAACATGTTCCAGGTTGCCACGGCATAGAGCAAGGTGAGCGTAAGCAGCACCGGGGTGGAAAGGGGGAGGATGATATGCCAGAGAATGCGCAGATCATTGGCACCATCCATGACCGCGGATTCTTCCAGCTCCATCGGCAGCGACTGGAAGTAGCTTTTTAGCACAATCATGTTGAAGGTGTTGATCCCATAGGGCAGAATCAACGCCCACCAGCTGTTAATCAATCCCAGATCGCGCACTGTGAGATAAAACGGGATGAGGCTGGGCGGAAAAACCATCTGGACGATGATGAACCCCATGAGGACATTGCGCCCCGGCAGATAGGGGCGCGAAAGTGGATAGGCGCAGAGGGTGGTCAAAATCATTTGCACCACTGTGGCGCCGATGGTAATGATAAATGTGTTGCGATAGGCCATCCAGAATTGATTGCCGGAGATAAGGCGCAGGTAGGAATCAATGCTAAAGCCTACGGGCCACATATATACTTCACCGCGCAAAATGGGCGCCTCGGCACTCATGGAGCGTGCAATGGTGTGGATGAAGGGGGCCGCGGCAAACAGCGCAAATAGGCTTAGCCCGGCGTAGATCAGAAACGTCTCAAATCGATACCAGGAACTGCGGTTTTCGACCATATTTGGCTTCTGGATTCTATTGTGATAGGTGTAACGTGGAAGTTATACCGGATGTTTTTGGTGCGCCGGCATCGGTGGAAGTTCCGGTGCCGATTGTCGAAGCTGCGTGACGAAGACGAGTGTTGAAATCTATGATTGTGATGGAAAGGCTGCCAGAGAAAAGGCTGCTATAGAAACATGGCACCCTGCGTCTACACCCGTTACTGTGGATGGCACGGTAACGAGGAAAATCCTACCACCCCTGATTACGGATGTCAAACCAGACTTTGGGGAAACAGGGCGGCGGGGGATTGGCATTGTGCTGTGGGGAGCGCGGACCGAACGCTATGCGCTTTTCTGGTCACGACGGTCAACCCACTTGTAGGCGCGCTGCGCGTTTTCGCAGAAGACTTTTGCCTCGGCAGACGCGGGTTTCTGCGCGACATATGCTTGCGCAAGGGCCAGCACCTGGGCATACGTGCGTTCGCTGCCGTCGGACACAGGCCAATCGCTGCCGAAAATCATCCTGTCTTCGCCGAACGCATCCCACAATATGTCGAGGTACGGTGCGTAGTGTTCGACTGCGGTAGGTGCGGGTCGAATCGTACAGCGAAGGTCCATCATGCCCGAAAGTTTGCAATAGACGTTTGGGAATTCCGCGGCGTTGCGGATCAGGGTGACGACTTCTGGATCGGGCGGCTCGCCGTTCATTGGCAGGCCGGCACAGTGGTTGATGACGATGCGTAGGTCGGGGATCTCGGTGGCGAGTTCGATGGTCAGTTCATTTAGTGAACTGTCGAGTGACAAGTCATAGTCGGACAGGAGCCGTATGTTTTCGACCTGATTGGGTGTCCAGAGTCGTGCGCGGATGCCGCGGAAGACGGGATGTTGTGCGAAGCGGGCCAGGTGCGCGGCGAATTGCGGATGATTGGCGTTCAGGTTTCCTACGAGGCCGAATAGCCGCGGCTCATCATCCGCCAGGTCGAGAACCCACTGGTTATCTTCTACCCACTCACTGCATTCGACGACAATCGCGCCGTCAACACCGGCGGGGATGGCCCGTTCGAGCCAACGCTCAGGTAAGGTAGTCTGATGCAACACTGGGTCATTGGGGTCCGGCCACGGCGTTCCCTCGGCGCGAAAAGGGTCGTAGAGATGGATATGCGTATCCACAATCATGGTGTTTGCCTTTCAGCAGCAGATGATTTGTGATGGCTATTGGTGGTTAATGGTTGGTAGTTAAGGGTTGCTGGTTATGGGTTGGCGGTCGCCGATAATCCGGTGGCCGATAGTTCATTGCCGATTGGGAAATCTGTTCGCGTCTGCCAGAATACGGTGAAAGTGGCTGTCAATCGACCATTTCGATGAAATAGTCGATGAGTTGGGCATCGAGTCGCCAGGATTCTACGCGGTTGGCGACTATCTGCAATTGACGCTGGGCCAGCGCGCCATTCGTGCTGACACACGCGA
>JBBDIO010000276.1:0-11575 GCA_040880365.1 Litorilinea sp. | reverse complement strand
TTTTTATTTCCCGCCCTGTTTTGTCAATTCCACAATTTCTGTTTGGCCCAGCGCGCGCAGCAGATCGGCCAATTGGATCATGACCGCGGTGCCGCGCACACCCGATCCCAGCGAAAGCTCGCTTTGGCCCAGCAGCGAACTATCTACCAGAACGCGCAGGGGCTGGGGCAGACCGAACGGTGCGACCGCGCCGATGGCATAGCCGGTCACGGTTTGCACCTGTTCCGGGGTCGCCAGAGTCACGCGCGAAACGCCCAGCACGCGCCGCAACGCGCGCCAGTCTACCTGGGCCGGGCCTGCCACCAACACCATGACATACGTTTCCCCATCCAGCCGAAAGAGCAGGCTGCGCACGACTTGCGCGGGCGTCTGGTTGCGTTCGGCCGCGGCCTGTTCCAGCGAGTCCACGGGGCCGGCGTGGGCAAATACGCGATGTGGAATTTCCCGCGCGGCGAGCGCACGGGCGACAGGGGGCACTGGGGATGGCATATTCATAGGCGGATTTTTCTTTCGCAGGGGCGCAATGCCCCGTGGGTCTTTAGGGATAGAAAGCGATGACCGACAGGCACGCGGTGCGCTGAGATAGATGATCGAGAGTACGTGCGATAAAATACACCATCTTTGTGACAGGTATGTGACATGCTAACTCCGTCGCGGATTGGGCCGGGTTCTGGTAGAATAGGCGAAACAATCGACCGCTCTCCATTTCTCTAATTTTCTCTAGTCGATTTGGGCGAGCAAGTTCCAGTTAACGCCACTTTCAACTATATGAAATTTTGTGAAAAATAATCGTTTTACCGGTCAATAGGGGCCAAACGCCATGAGTCAGTCGGACGCATACGACCTGCTTCGGCGCGAACGTGAACAACGATCAATTATACAGCGCATCGCCCGGATTGGGTTTTGGGAACTTGATCTTTCTACCGACGTATTGCAATGGTCGGATGAAATATATCAGCATCTGGGCCTGGATCCTGCAACCTTCCAGATGACCTCGGAATCCTTCCTGGAATGGGTTCATCCCGAAGACGTGCCCAGATTTCTGGCGGCGCACCGCCATGCCGTGGAAGACAACGCGCCCCTTGATATTGAACATCGCATCGTCCGCCCCGATGGTGAGATTTTTTATGTGCGCCAACGCGCCGAAATCACGCGCGCCGAGGATGGGACGCCGCTCTCTATGGCTGGCACGGTGCAGGATGTGACCGAACATCGCCGGGTGGAGATATCGTTGCGCGACAGCGAGGAACGGTTCCGGCGGTTGTTTGCCGGGGCTTCCACGGGCATTGCCGTGACTGATGCCCAGAGCCGTTTTGTGCAGGTGAACCCTGCCTATTGTGCCATGTTCGGTTATGCAGAATCCGAGTTGCTGGGGCGGACGTTCATGGATATTACGCACCCCGCAGATCAGGAGCGTAACGTAAGCGTTAACAGCCAACTGCTGGCGGGTGAGATTGAGCATTTTACGCTGGAAAAACGCTATGTGCGCAAGGATGGCACGATTGCCTGGGGACGCGCTACTGTGACCGCCGTCCATACTGCCGCGCACGGCCCACGCCAGCATATCGCGATTGTCGAAGACATTACCGAACAGAAATTGGCGCAAGACGCCGCATTGACCCTTTCCCAGCGGCTATCGCAAACGCTGGAAAATATGAGCGAGGCCTTTTATCTGCTGGCTCCCGACTGGCGTTTTGTTTATCTGAACCGCGAAGCCGAACGCGCCATGCGCCGGCCGCGTCATGAATTAGAAGGTCAACTGGTCTGGGATATCTTTCCTGAAACTCTGCAGACCATTGTGTATGATGAATTTATGCGCGCGGCAGAAAGTGGGGAACCCACGGAATTTGAGGTTTACTATCCGCCGCTGGATGAATGGTTCGAAGTACACACCCATCCGTCTTTGCAGGGATTAGCTGTCTATTTTCGCGTCATCAGCGAGCGCAAATCCGCGGCCCAGGCCCTGCGCGCAAGTGAAGAACGATTTCGCGAGCTGGCAGAAGCGGTGGAAGATGTTTTCTGGATTCGGGATGCCGAAAGCGGAAGAATCCTCTATACCAATCCACGCTATGATTCCCTTTTTAGGCACAGCCGTGCAGAGTTATATGCCGATCCCACCGCCTACCAGCGCAATATCCACCCCGACGATCTGCTACGTTTGCACACGATGTTGGAAAAAGATCGCTATTCCCTCGATCTGGTCTATCGCCTGCTTCCTCCCGATGCCCAGCCCGGTGATGCCCCGTCGGGGGAAGCGGCGGGCGCAACGAACACTGCGATTCGCCATATCCATATTCATACCTATCCCATATTCGATGCGCATGGCGAGCTGGTGCGCAGTGTGGGTGTCGCGCGCGATATTACGCCTTTGGTAGAGGCTAATGCCCGTCTGCGCGCATCGGAAGAACAATACCGTTTGCTGTTTGATGAGAACCCCAATCCCATGTGGGTCTTTGATCAGGAAACGTGGCAATTTTTGGCGGTTAACCAGGCGGCGATTACCCACTATGGCTATTCCGAAGCCGAATTTCTGAATATGACGCTGCGTGACATCCGCGAACCGGCGCGCGAGCCGGAACTGGTGCAGACCATGACCTACTCACCCAGCGGCGAGTTTACGGGGCTGACCCAGCATTGCAAGCGCGACGGCAGCCTGATCGATGTGCAACTGCGCACCAATCGGCTGCTGTTCAATGGCAAAGTCGCGCGTTTGGTGCTCATCAACGATGTCACTGCCCAATTGGAGGCCGAAACGCGCATCCGCGAGCAGGCCGAATTGCTGGATAAGGCCCGCGACGCGATTCTGGTGCGCGATCTGGACTATCGCATCACCTATTGGAATCGCAGCGCCAGCGAGCTATATGGCTGGTCGGTGGAAGAAGCCCTGGGCCAATCTGTGATCGACCTGATTTACAGGGATACCGCGCAGATGGAGGAGGCGACCCAGGCGGTATTGACTACAGGTGAGTGGATTGGTGAATTGACGCAGGTGAACCGGCGCGGTGAGGAAATGCTCATCGAGGGGCGCTGGACATTGGTGCGCGACAAGGAGGGCAATCCCCAGGCCATTTTGACGATTAACGCTGATATCACCGAGCGTAAACGGTTGGAAGCCCAGTTTATGCGCGCCCAGCGCATGGAAAGTATCGGCACGCTGGCTGGGGGCATTGCCCACGATCTGAACAATGTGCTCACGCCGATTTTGCTGTCGGTCAGTCTGCTCAAACAGCGCCACAACCTGAAAGACGATATCCGCCTGTTGGATATGATCGAAAATAATGCCAAGCGCAGCGCGGATATGGTGCGCCAGGTGCTATTGTTTGCCCGGGGTACGGAAGGTCAGCGCATCTCCGTGAATATTGGGCAGACGCTGCGCGAGGTGGTGACCCTGATCCGGGATACCTTTGAAAAGAATATTCGCATCAGCTCTCAGGCCCAGGATGATCTTTGGCCCATTTTGGGCGACCCCACCCAGATCCACCAATTGGTGATGAATCTGGCTGTGAATGCCCGCGATGCCATGCCATATGGCGGGCTGCTGGAGTTTTCTGCCGATAATATGAGCCTGGATGGGCAATATGTGAGCATGAACCCCCAGGCGCGGGTGGGGCGCTATACCCGGATTACCGTGAGCGATACGGGCACGGGGATCCCGGCACCCATTCGCGAACGCATTTTTGAGCCGTTTTTCACTACCAAAGATGTGGGCGCGGGCACGGGGTTGGGGCTTTCGACAGTACAGGCTATTGCCAAAAGCCACGGCGGATTTGTGAATCTCTATTCTGAAGAAGGCCGGGGCACCACGTTCCGCATCTATTTGCCGGCGCAGGAAGAATCGTCAGAGGCGGCCCCGGTGACAGAGAACGTGCGGTTGCCGCGGGGCGATGGACAATTGATCCTGGTGGTAGATGACGAAGATTCTGTGCGCTCCATTACCAGGCAAACCCTGGAAGCCTATGGCTATCGGGCGCTGGTGGCGGAAGATGGCGCGGATGCGCTGGCAATTTATGCCCAGCGCGCCCACGAAATCGATCTGGTGTTGACGGATATGATGATGCCCATTATGGATGGCTATGCCACGATTCAGGCCCTCTATCGCATCAATTCCCAGGTCAGAATTATTGCCGCCAGCGGACTTGCCGCCAACGGGATGATCGCCAAGGCTGCCACTGCGGGCGTACGCCACTTTTTGCAGAAGCCCTATACGTCCCAGGCTTTGCTCCAAAAGGTCAATGCCATACTGCGCGAAAGCCCCACCTGAATATAGGCTATTTTGAGAGCAGTATCGACGCTTAGGCGTCTGGGGGCTTTGTCTCCAGTTGGGCCAGTTCGGCGCGGGCGGCGGCCAATTCCGCCTCCAGGCGCTGGATGCGCGTGGTCAGCGCGGCGCGCGCGGGTTCGAGATCAGGCCCAGAGACAGGTGTATGGGCAGGGGCGGGCGCACGGGTGCCCAGCTTGCCATCGGTGCGAATGGCCTGGATGTGTACAATCCACAACACCGCAGCAATCGCACTCCGCGCCAGATCGCTGGCGGCCTGGGGCGAGAGAAAGCCCGCGTTGGGGTCGCCCAATAGCCACAGAAAGCCACGATAGGCGACCTGGGCGAGGAAGACCAGAATCAGCAGCGCACCGATCAGCGCCACCCCATAGAGATAGACACGCCGCGGGCCCGAGACCCGTTCCATCCGTCCGGTTTCATCGCGCCGCCGGGCCACACGCTCCACGACACGCCAGTGGAAGGCCCAAACCGGCGCGCCCACACTCAAGAGGCTGATGCCGCGCGCCAGGCCGTCGATCCAAAAATCGGCTGTGCTGGCGGAAGGGGTGATGAACAGGCGATCCAGACCGGCTTGCACAATTTCCACCGCGCCGAACCAGAGCAGAATCAATCCTGTGAACGCCACGCTGTAATAGTATACCCGGCGGATTGTCTCGCTTTCGTTAGAGGCCGGCGCACTGGCTTCTTCGGTTTTCAGATAGCGCCAATACCATATCCATGCGGCAATGCCCAGGGGGATCAGTGAAACCGGACGGCCCAGACCGTTCAACAGTTGCCAGCGATCGCCTGTGCCCACGCCCAGTAAAATCCGTAGAATTTCTTCCAGCAGTCCCGCCGCCGGGACCAGGGTTGCCAGCGCGCCGATGACGATAGCGCCATAGAGATAGAACCGCCGCAGGCCACGACTTTGCTCGCGGGGGTTGGCGTGGCAGATTTCCTGCCAGAGCTGCCAGTTCAGGCGCGTCACATAGACGCCCACGATCAAGGTGCCCAGCCCGTTTAACAAACTGACACGCCACAGGAGATCGCCCGCGGTGAAGGCCAGTGTGTTCATAAACGCCTGCCAGATGGCCTGGATCATCTCGGCGCCGCCAAAGATCATCAGCCCCAACCCTATTAACCCGACCGCGGTTTGATAGAGCCTGCGCCAGAAGCCCGCAATATCCTCTTCGCGGCCAAAATCGCCATCGCTTTGGACCACCGCCAGCCAATAGCGGGCGAGGGCGAAGCTCAGGCCCACCACCAGCCCGGCGTGGAGCCAGCCACTGGGCCAGACATCGTTATCGGCCAGCGGCGCGCCCACCGCCAATGTCCCAAAGCCGACGAGCAGCCGGTGGAAGGCCAGCAGGCCATAGATCATGGCCGCGGCATGGGCTATATAGAGGAAGAACTTGCGCATCCCCGCGCCGGCTTCTTCGGGATCTCGGCGCACCAGGCTTTGGGCATAGCCCCAGTGGATCAAAAAGAGGGGCACGGCCACCAGCAACAAGCCGCCGTTGCTCGCCAGCGCATCCCGGTGAAAGACGCCAAAATTGGCCGTGTAGAGCGCAGCACCGCCATCGCCTACGGTAAGCAGCCAACTCTGGTCGATAATTTTCAACAGCGCATTGAGCGCGGCCAATGTGACCAGATAGCTCACCAGCGCGACACCATAGGTGTAGAGCCGGCGCGCCACCGCGAGCCGCGAATCTGACGCACCGCTACTTTCTGCAGGATTGTCCCCTGCCGGACTTTCTGCTGTGGGTTTGGGCTTACCCACCGTTTCGGATGACGATAGGGTCATAGGTTCCCCGGCCTTCTGTGATATTCAGATGGTTGGATTAGTAGAAGAATTCCGCGGTGTCGACTTTCCACACTTCTTGCCCCGCCTCTGGACTCGCTTCTGCACCCGTTGCGCCGGTCTCTGACTCTGCATCTGACTCTGCATCGGTCCCAGTCTCTGCATCTGCCGGTTCGCGCACCACATCCAGCACAATCCGGCGCGTCCAGGTCGAGCCGGTGCCAAACAGCCCCGAGGACTGATAGGTGTCGATGGCCGCGGTCACATAGGCGTGCTCCGGGTCATTTTCGTCGTAGGCGACTTCGATGATGCGCAGACGGCGCGCAGTGCGTTCGCTAAAGCGATCTATAAAGGGATTAAAACCTCGATCCTGTACATCTTCTTCCAGGACCCGCGCCGTATACTGGCGGCGCGCGGTTTGCACGTCGCCATTCTGAAACGCCACAAAGGCATTATAGACGGGGGTCGCAGGCTCATCTGCGGTCAGATAGGTATCTACCGCCAGACCTTCGCCGTCGGTCAGATTCACGGTAACCACCGCGCCGATCAGGATGATCACGACGACCGCGAGCACAATCCAGGTGAATCGATCGATTTTCACGTTTTGCGTCCTTACGTTAGGCTTGCCCGCAGAGGGGTGCAGCCAGGTTGTCCTGCTCGAACTTTCGACCTTATCCCATGCCTGTTAAAACCGGGGATGCTATGCGCTTTTCCGTGTTGCAGGGTGCTTCGGGCCTCTGGGCCGCCTATGGACCTACGGGTTGCCGGTCTGGAAATCGACCAGCTCGAATGTGCCCCGGTTGCGCCCGTCGATAAATTTGACCACCGGATGGGGCGCATCGACGGCTACCCATGCTTCAATGCCCAGGGACCGGTCGCGTCCTTCGACCGTCACGCGCCAGCTATCAAATTCCCCGGCCTCGGTGGTGATGGTTTCCCGCTCGACCACCTCGATGGTCATGCGCTCCATAGAGCCAAGAATGGGTGTGAAGACATTGACGCGCGTGGCATAGTCCTGGGCCAATGGCAAGGCTCGCACCAGCATGAGCACTGTGGCTTCGTCGCGCACATCGCTGGTGATGCTGATGCGCTCGTAGGTCGTAATATCCTGGCGGGTAGTCAGTTCCAGATCGGCCTGCGATCCGGAATAGACGGTGCGGATCTGTTCCTCGCCGCGACTGTCGACCCGAATTAGATCGGCGTGCTGGGGGCGAAAGCCGTTGCCCTGTACCAAAACGGTGACACTGTCCTGGGTGCCGGGGCCCACAATTTCGCGGAGAATCTGCCATTCATCGGCGGCCGCGCCTTGCTGGATAGCAAAGCGCAAGGTGCCCACAAATTCGCCGCGGGTATCGGTCACGCGATATTCGCTCAATTCGCCGTCGGTCCAGGCGGCAGGCTCGAAGGTGAGCGGCTGGATCTCGGCCGCGCCACACGCGCCCAGCGTCCCGGCGAGCAATCCCAAGAGCAGCGCCGCCAGCCAATGACGCGCGCGCCCGTGGCCCAAGAGCCGGGCACGCGCATGTTCTGTGCTGGTTGTTTCTTTTCTTTGCATAGTTATCATAGTGTCATGATCGCGCCGTCACCGCAAGCTGTCGGGAATCCAGACCGCGACCTGCGAACAATTTGGCTACCCAGTTGACGCTACCGTGTATCTGCGCTGATGGGTATCCTGCCTTGCTGCTGCTGTGTGGGTGCTACTGCGTGATTCGCACCTGTGCCATCAGCGCCTGTGCCATCAGCACCTGTGCCATCAGCGCCTGTGCCATCAGCGCCTGTGCCATCAGACGTGGCGCGGTCTAGGAATGTTCCGCCATCCATTGCAGCGCGACCGCGGCCAGGGCCGCCGCGCCGATGGGCAGCGCATTTTCATCCATGCGGAAATCGGCCCGGTGGACGCCATAGTGTCTGTCCCAACTGGGATCGTGGACGCCCAGGCGCAAGAAACTGCCTGGCGCTTTTTGCACCATATAGCTGAAATCTTCGGCACCCATGCCCATATCGGCTTCGTTGATTTTATCGGTGCCCAGCATGTTGCCCAGCGCACGAAACGCGACTTCGGTGGCGGCTTCGGAGTTGACCGTGGGCGGGTAGCCCCAGAAGATGTTCAGCTCGAATTGCGCGCCCAGGGCTTCCACCACGCCACAGGCCCGACGCAATTCGGCGTGGAGCGTTTCGCGGGCTTCGGGCGAAAAGGAGCGGATGGTGCCGGTCAGGGTCACAGTATCGGGGATGACATTGTTGACCGTGCCGCCGTTGATGGTGCCAATCGTGATGACGCCCGGTTCCAGGGGGTTGAGCCGCCGACTCACCACTTGCTGAATGGCGTTGATGACATGGGCCGAAAGCACAATGGGGTCAACGGTGCTTTGGGGGCGTGCCGCGTGTCCACCCGAACCCTGGATGACCAGATGGAAGCGATCTGCCGCGGCCATCATGGGGCCGGAACGGGTGCGCAACTCGCCGGTGTCGGTGTTGCCGTCCACATGAATGCCAAAGACGGCATCCAGCCCTTCCAGCGCGCCTTCATCGACCATGCGCATACCGCCCGATTTGCCTTCGCTGTCCTGGGCTTCTTCGCTGGGCTGGAACAGCAGGCGAATGCTGCCGGGCAGTCGGCCTTCGTCGGCCAGGCCCTTGAGGATGGTTGCCGCGCCCATGAGCATGGCGGTGTGGGCGTCGTGTCCGCAGGCGTGCATTATGCCGGGATTGGTGCTATCAAATTCGGTGCCGTTGACTTCGGTAATGGGCAGCGCATCCATATCGGCGCGCAGCCCCACCACCGGCCCGCCGCCACCTTTGATATGGCTCACGACCCCGGTTTTGGCGACTTCGGTTTCCGTATCCAGCCCCAGATCGACCAGCACACTGTTGACAAGGCCCGCGGTGCGGTGTTCGGTGAAGGTCAATTCGGGATGGCGATGAATATCGCGCCGCCAGCCGCGGATCTTTTCATGGATCTGGTTGGCGCGTTCCAATAGTTCGGCATAGGGTACGGCTTGCGCATCCGACATGAACGGTGATCCTTTCGTGATGAACTCAGTGGCGAACTTGCCGCCGCGGTGGTGTCTGCGGTGGGATTGATGGCTCGAGAAGAAAGATAGCACTGAAGACGAGTTGTTGTCGGTTTTGCCGCACGCGCCGCTAGGGGCCAGCGACGTGTGTCGGCTCCCAGTGGAGATAGGACTGTTCCAGGGTGGTGGAAAATGCTGTCTGGGCGACGTGCAGTTGCAGGGGGAGGGGATTGGTGCCCGATTGCCGGCGCACGGTGAGCGCATAGGTTTCGGGCGTGATGGTGGACGGCAGGGCATAGGTGAAGCGCACCCGGTGCTCGGTGCCCGGTTGCATGACAAAATAGCCGCCAAAGACATCCGTATTATTCGGTCCGCGTTGCGCCTGGAGTTCCAGCGAATCGCGATCCAGCCCTTCTACGTCCATAAGCTCGCTGCCGCGCGGCACATAGATGCGCACATAATTGAAATAGCAGCGCTCGGTCATATCCGCGTAGTTTTCCCCATAGCGCGGTTCGGGATCGCATACATGCCCCGGCACCGGCGTGGGATGGCGATAGTGCAGATCGGCTGTGGCAATGGCCTGCCCGTTTTCCCACGTCACCGCATAATCCACGCCCCGGCTCAACACGGCATCGACCTTGTTATAGCCCATGTTGGTATCGACCACGGCCAGAAAATCGCGGCCCGGCGGCGCGGCAATCTCACCCGCCCAGCCCAACTCGGCCAGTGTTTGGTTGGCGCCCGGTTCGGCAAGCCAGACCTGGAGCGCGCCGGTATCCAGCACCGTGACCGCGGCCTGGGCAACGGCCAGGGGGTTGACCTGTCCACTGCGCAGCTTGGCAATCGCGGCTTCGGCCAGGGCGGGCATGAAATCCTTGCGCTGGTTCCACCATTCTCCCAGCCCCGCCGATTCCAGCGTGTCGCCGGTTTCCAGGGGTTGTTCCCAAAACTGGATCACCTGTTCCACAAAATTTTCGCCGGTGATGGGCGTCTCTGCGCCTTCCAGATAGATAGGGCCTAGCGCGTTGACCAACTCTTGTACGGCGTGCAAATCGAGCGCGACCACGCCATGCACAGGTTGTTGCATATCCTGCGTATAGAGCGCCTGGACCAGCGCGGCGGTGGTGGGGAAATCGGGCGACCAGTTGGCATCGCGCACAAAAATCAGCTCGATGCCCATATAGCGTTGCAGGGCGGCGGGTGCGGCGGGATGGTCGAAGGCATTGCTGGCAATGCGATAGGAATCTTCGATCTCAATTTCGCCCAGGCTGCCATTTGCCACAGAGATCGAACCGACTGCCGAGATGAAGCCTCCGGTCGGGCGCAGTTCGTGGTTGTTTTGCATGAGCAGCAGATAGGTGCGCGGGCCATCGGTGCCCAGCAGACCGGGCAGCGCCGGGGAAAGTTGCAGGCCGGCTTCCATCAGGCGCACGGTGGCCTGCACCTGGGAGACGGGCGTCGCGGCAAAATCCAGCAGGCGGCTGGTATCGATCTGCTCCAGATCGGCGCGAATGGCCGCGACACGCGTGCGCAACACGGCAAAGCCTTCGGTCTGTTCGTCGAAGGTCTGCGCGGCCAGGGCAATCACGCCGCTGTCGGGGTTCACCTGGGCCGTTTGCAAGAAGAGCGTGATCGCGCCAAAGCCCACATCTACGAGCCCGCGGCCGGCCTCCATCAGCGTGGGGACCGCGCCCGCCGTTTCGCCCACCCAGGGCAGCACGCTCGCCCCGTGGAACAGGGGCATACCGACCCGCAGATTGCCGTGGACTGCACTCGCGATGCGGTGCAGGTCTTCGATGTGGGGATGGGCGGCCACAAGAAAGCGCCCCGCGCCGTTGTCGCGCCCGGTTCGCCCATAGATATCGGCAATTTCGCGCACATTCTGATAGGCGGCATAGCCATAGAGACCCAGACGCACGCCCGAATAGAGGATGTAGAAAAGCAGGACAATCAGCAGGGCCTTGCCCAGCGTGCGCACTGCGGGTCGCCATGTGGCTTGTGATGTGGTTACAGAGGGCGCGGCGGCAGGTACGCCAACATCGGTTGCGGTTGGGCTGTCTGGCGGTGTGGTCAGATTGTCGGCTGAATCCAAAAATGGCTGATCCGCAGGCTGCACAGGCGCGGCATGAACAGGCGAACCTTCGGTTGATTTTTCTTCCGATGCCGGTGCCGAACTTGTGCCCGGTGCAGAATTTGAGGATGAATCGGACGATGTCGTCGAAGAAATAGTCATGGAACCAGGTTTCCTACCCCAACAAGAATTCTTGAACGATAGCGTACCACAGGACGAACCGCGGGGCGAACTTTTTATGGGCAAAACTGCGCCTGCTATGGGGTCGAAAAGCAGAGGGTGTGCTAGGGCACATATTCCCAGAGCACGAGCGGACCGCCAGGGGGCGCAGTGCGCGGCAAGGCGGTGCCTGGCAGGCGGTCGGAAAAGGGTTCTGTGAGCAACACTGTGAGCAACGCTGTGGGCAACGCTGTGGGATTCTCCCCAGGCCC
>JBBDIO010000275.1:5370-11735 GCA_040880365.1 Litorilinea sp. | reverse complement strand
CAGTGGATAAGTCTGGTAGTAGTGGGGAGAGTGGGGAAAACCGACCACTTGTTCGGTCTTAATCGATAGTCGCCACATCCGCATAGGCGACTGCGCGAAAATCACAATTGTAGGGAATCGAGTTCCACAGAGTCGTGGGCAGTCCTGCCGAGAGCGCGGAATGGACCGTCAGATGGCAGAGTTTCGCAACCTGTTCAGGGCTGCGGGCCTGCAAGGTAGGCTGTTCGGAGACTTGAATCACGTCGTTTTCCGTCACCCGCACGGGGTAACGATCCAGGCCGCGCAACGGGGGCGGCCCATAAAACAGATAGTCACCATAGGCCGAAAAGCGTGTGCCATAGCAAGGATCGATTAAGACCTGCGCATCATCCCAGATGACAAAGCACGCCATGCGCATGGGCGGCACATGTGTCCGCAGATCCACGGCAAAGAGTTGCGTGCCGTCGTTGTAGAGATAGAAGGCTGTGCGGTCTTGTGTAATGAGATAGGGTTCGGCGCGCGGTGGATAGCGTTCTCGCACGCCAATCTCCAGCCAGGGCGAATCCAGCGGCAGAGTATAGCGAAACGCCAGCCAGCCGCCCAGACCGCCCAACAGCAGCAGCGCAAACAGGAGCAGATAGATCAGATTTTCACGGATACGGGCATGGGGCGCTAATTCATCTGAAGCAGAAGCCGATGGATTCGCAAGCATGGGTCTTCCTCAGTTCTTTCTGTAGTTGGAACGACCTCTACTATCTGTCAGGGGCGGGCGGGCATGGCGTTGAAAATGCGTTGCAGCAGGGCGGCGCGTTCTTCGGCATCGGTCCAGCGGGGCTGGGCGAAATCTTCCAGCACGGTGGTGAGAATCTCGGTATTGAGCACGCGCCCCTGATAGATGGTGTGGCGCGCAATCAGGTTGGTGCGTGTCTCCCAACTCCACATCTGATCGAAAAAGAGATTGCCCAGTCCATAGAGAATCATGCCGGGGCCGCCGGGGTCCGTTGCGCCATAGGGTTCCCACGCCTGGGGCACATGGCTCTGCACCCCGGTGACGATCTTGGCCCCGCGGGCGCGCAATTCGCGAAATTCCGCCACCTGTTGGGGCGTGGGGCGGGCATCGTAATGTTCGTAATACTGAAGCTCGATGGCGACAATATCCACTTGTTCGGCCAGTTCTTCGACCAGGGCGTGAATTTCGTCCACGCGGTCATAGAAATGGCACGCGCCGGGCTGGTCGGCGGTGGCCCAGGCCGTTTCGGGGCCAAACGCAATCACCGCCACAAATGCAAAGGTGTTGCCGTTGTGTTCCCAAAAGAGGGGCGTACACGCTTCTTCTACCGTCAGCCCGCTGCCATAGTGGGCAATCTCATTATCGGCATAAAACTGGAGCGAACGCCGCGCGCCCTCGCGGCCAAAGTCGTTGACGTGGTTGCCGCTCAGCCCCACAATGTTGGTGCCGATGGCTTCCAGAATTTCCCAATAATCGGTGTGGCTGCACAAAACCAGATTGTTGAGCGTGTTGTTGACGGCGCAATCATCCAAAAAGGGCACTTCGTTGCTCACATGTACAATATCGCCTGCGCGCAGCGTGGCGGAAATAACGTCGGCAGGATAGGTGAGGTGCGTGCGCTCGATGGCCGCTGCCGTGCCGCGCGAAATGGCCGTGACCCCGGTCATGATCAGTGTGGTCAGTTTGGCGGGATCGCGATTGGTATAGGGCGTAATGGTATCTTGCAGGCGGGCGTGGATTTGGCCCGCGCCTTCGCCTTCCACCGCCAACCCCACCGCCAGGGGGTAAGTCGCCGGGTCAAATTCATTGCTCAGCACATTGCGCCCGTCGATGGTGAGCACTTTATAGCTGGGATCCACCAGGTCGAACGGCAGAATGGCGATGGCATCGGGCGTCCCTTGCAGCGTGGGCAGGAGTAAGGCGCGCTCCACCACCTGCACCTGGCCTGCGCCCATTGCCGGACGCAGTTGCTGGGCGGTGTCGGCGGTCACCAGAATCGGACGCGGATCCAGACCCAGCCAGCGCATTTGCAACGTTTCCAGGGCAATGTCATCGGTCACCGTCGCAAAGGGCACCACCGCGGCAAAATAGCGTTCGGCGAGGCGGCGCGGTGCGCTGGGCAGTGTACGCCAGCCAATGCGCGTGGTCGCGTGTGTGGGGCGATCCAGCACTTCGAGCGTGACGTCACCGTCTACCCCCGCCAGGCTCTCGATCTGCATCAACCCACCCAAGAGCGGCGTCGCATACTCTTCGGACAAATTTTCTGCCAGCGCGAGTGTAATTGGCCCCCGGATTGCTTCGGGTGTGGGGATGGGTGTCGGTTGCGGCGGGGTTTGGGTCGGCGTGGGAAAATAACCGGCAGGGAGGATGGGCGCACCGGGTTGCGGCTGCGCGCACGCGGCGGCAAACACAAGGGCAAACAGCAAAGCGGACAGCAGGCGAAGAGGGCGCATAGAGATAACAATCTTTTGTGAGTAGCGGCTAGACATACACTCTGTATTCGCAGCAGTGTATTCGCAGCAGTGGAAAAAAGGCGTGAACAGGATCGATCATAGTTGCGTATTATCCGAGTATAGCAGAGCCACATGGGGGGCGAAAGTTTTGCGGGTTTTGCCCAACCCGACGGAACGAGTAGAATCATGCACAGAGCTGTTTCTACTGCCATAGGCTGCCCATACGCCGCCCATCACCCGACCGGCATATTAAGACGACACACCTGCACGACACAAATCATCACAGTACAAATCATCACAGTACACTGAGGCTCTGGCTTTATGACGTTACACTCGACAACAGCGCGCACCGCGCTAGTCACAGGCGGCGCGAGCGGGATTGGCAAGGCCGTTGCCCAGAAACTGGTGGCAGGCGGGCATACGGTCTATCTGGTAGATCGCGATATCCACGGCGGCGAGCAGGTTGCCCAGGAATTGGGCGCACACTTTGTGGCAGCGGATCTGGCCGTGCGCGCCGATTGTCGCGCTGCGGCGCAACAGGTGCTGGTCCAGGCGGGCACGGTCGATATTCTGGTCAACAATGCAGGCTATCAACACATTGCCGCCATTGATGAATTTCCCGAAGATGTGTGGGATCACATGCTGGCGGTGATGCTTACTGCGCCATTTTTGCTGACCCGCTATCTGTGGCCCGCCATGAAAGCTCAGGGCTGGGGGCGCATTGTGCATATGGGTTCCATTCACAGCGTAGTGGCTTCGCCCTTCAAGGCAGGCTATATTTCGGCCAAACACGGGCTGCTGGGATTGACTCGTACCTGCGCGCGCGAGGGCGGCGAGTTTGGCATCACGGTGAATGCGGTGTTGCCTGCCTATGTGCGCACGCCGCTGGTTGAGCATCAGATCGCCGACCAGGCGCAAATTCGCGGGTTGACGCCCGATCAGGTGATTGAAGAGGTGATGCTGGCCCCCGCAGCGATAAAGCGGCTGGTCGAACCGGATGAAGTCGCCGCCGTGGTGGCGTTCCTCTGTTCCGAAGAGGCCGGCGCAGTGACGGGCGCGACCTGGTCGATTGATCTGGGCTGGACGGCAGGATAATCCGCTGCACACACGCGGGACACAGTCGGCCCGTTTTTGGTATACTCCTGAATAACACCGGCAAGTCGCATCGAAGATTTCGTTAAACCGTTTCGTTAAACCATCTGGAAGCTGTATACGCAAATTATGAGCAAAGATTTGAACATACCGGATTCACCCACACCCGGCCCGCCAGCCGGAGAAATCTGGCCGCGCCCGCTAGAGACGCCCGCGGCAGAGACCCGCACCCAGAATGTGATTGAGGCCTTTCACCGCCATTTTGACGGCGCGCCCACCCATCTGGCCGCGGCCCCAGGGCGCGTGAACCTCATCGGCGAACATACCGACTACAACGACGGCTTCGTGCTGCCCGTCGCGCTGCATCGGGATATTCGGGTGGCGTTGCGTCCGCGCGACGATGACACTGTGCGCACCTATTCGCTGGAATATGGCGAGTGGTTCGCGTTCAAACTGTCGCAGCCCGAATTCAATCGGCGTTTGCTGTGGAGCAACTATGTGCAGGGCATGGCGTGGAGCTTGCAGGAAGCAGGTTTGCGCCTGCGTGGTATGGATGCCGTGATCAGCGGCAATGTGCCCCGCGGCAGCGGTCTAAGCTCGTCGGCCGCGCTGGAAGTCGCGGTCGCCAAGGCGCTTTTGGCCGCGGCGGGGCTGGACGATGCGCTGGAGAATGTGGCCCTTGCCAAAGCCGCCCAGCGCGCCGAAAACCAGTTTGTGGGCGTCAACTGTGGCATCATGGATCAATTTATCAGCGTATTGGCGCAAAAATCCCATGCCCTGCTCATCGATTGCCGCAGCCTGGAATATGAACTGATTCCCTTCCCCACCAAGGCCGCGCTGGTGATCGGCAACACCAAAGCCAGCCGCTCGCTGGCAGGCAGCGCCTATAACGAACGCCGCCGGCAGTGTGAAGAGGGCGTGGCGATTCTCCAGAAGGTCATGCCGCGCGGCCACGAAGTGCGCGCGTTGCGCGATGTCTCCTGGGAAGAACTGGAGGCCCACCAGAGCGATCTCCCCGAACTGATCTATCAACGCTGTCGCCATGTCGTCACCGAGAATGAACGCGTGCACAAAACGGTGGCGGCCTTGCAGCGGGGCGATATGGTCTCGGTAGGGCTTTATATGGAACGCAGCCACGCCAGCCTGCGCGATGACTATGCAGTAAGCAGCCCGGCGCTGGATGCTATGGTCGAAGCGATGCTCAACGCCCCCGGCTGTTTTGGCGCAAGGCTCACCGGCGCGGGGTTTGGCGGCTGTGCCGTGGCGTTGGTGCAACCCGGCCAGGAACAGGCGGTTGCCGATGCGATTTATGCACAGTATCCCAAATCTGCCCAGATCTGGCCCGAAGTCTATACCACCCAGCCTGGTCCCGGCGCGTCGATCACCCGGTTGGACCAGGGCTGATGCGCGTGGAAACTGCAAAATAAGTTTACATAAAAAGTTTGTAGCATCTATTACTTGCAATCATGCGTAATATGCAGTACAATTTTGCCCGTATATTGATGAGCATAGTGATTGAATTTGTACTGGAATTTTTGGATAGTTTAACAAGTGTTTTGCGTGTGCACCTGTGTCGCCGCGAACTTTAACACGCAAATTTGTTTACACAGACCGCGACACACAGATCGGGGAGCAATCATTTCGGTGATCCGTCCGTTTCAAATCGGTGATCTGTTTTTGGTTCAACGTCTCGGCCGGCAAGCTGCCAGGCTGAATACGATCCAGTCTTTGATCGAGCCTCAATCTTTTTTCTGGACCACGCTGTTCTCCATCGTTCCCTGGAATCAGGCGAAAATCGCCACCCAACTCCTGCATCAATCGGGTCATGGCCTTTTGGGCGACGGCTTTCTGCAAGCGCGTCGTCGCAAGGCGCGCCGCGAGGTAGATATCCTCTGTCTGGCACCGACACTCGTCAGTGCCGAAGGACACCCTGCCATCTGGGAAAAGTTACTGGGTCACTATAATCAAGTCGCCGCGCAACAGCGCATCGAACGCATTTTTGCCGATGTAGATGACCAGCCCCTGCCTGTGGCGACCTTTTCCCACGCCGGCTATCGGGTCTACTCGCGCCAGACCATCTGGCGGCTTTCGCCGCATCGCATCGACGATTATGCCGGGGTCATTTCGGCCTATATTCGCCCGCAAGCCGCCGCCGACCGCTGGGGCCTCACCCGGCTCTATGCGCAGACCGTGCCAAAGCCCGTGCAAATGGCCGAAGGCGCAGGCGGCGCCAACGCTGCCCCGCCCATTTTCCACTGGCCCCATTGCGGTGTGTGTACCGCCTATGTATTGGAAGAAAATCAGGAAATCCACGGCCTGATCCAGATTGTAGAGGGGCAGCGCGGGGTCTGGTTTCAACTTTGGGTCGATAGCAACAATCCGAACCCCTACCGTATTCATGAACTGTTGCGCTATGGCTTGAGCGTTTTGCACCGGCGCGCCGTGCACAAACCCGTCTATGTGGGTGTCCACGATTATCAGCGTGGGCTGAATGCAGCTTTGACGGACTATGGCTTTGCCCCGGTCACCGATCTGGCGCGCATGGTGCGCCCGGTGACGCAGTGGGTGCGCGATGTGCAGACCGTGACCGCCCATCGTCTGGAAACTTCGCCCCAGATTGCCATTGCGCCCTTTGATGCGCCCCCGTTGGCCCGAAAGCACGTCCCCCATTTCCAGGCCGTAACCCCGACAGAGGGGGCGCCAGGCAGGCAACCGCCTTGTGGCAAATCAGTTTTTGAACCGGCTGCAACCACACGCGTCGCGCTGCGTATTGATCAGATGACGCGTGTTCAAAAAGCAGATGCGCCCGGCAAATTACTTCGCGAATCGCC
>JBBDIO010000275.1:0-5270 GCA_040880365.1 Litorilinea sp. | reverse complement strand
TACCGTGTTAAATACCGTGTTAAGCGGTGTTGAGTGGTAATCCTGGGATGCCCGGCGGGTAGGTGGACTGCAAACCGTAGTCCCAATTCCAGTGGAAACGGAACGCCGTCGCCATACGTTGAAGAAGTATGTAGTCTGAGAAGTATGTAGGTGAAGGAGCAGGTTCAAGTAGTACGCTGAAGATGTGATTTATCAGCGGCCAAACCCAAGCTGGACCAGTAAGTAGCGTACATACGGATCTGTGGGCGAATGGCTGTGTCGAAAACACAGGCTGCGCCGGTGAAACTGAGCCTTGCAACGCGATTCTGATTGCCGCCTTCGTTGTCGGTTTTCGGGTTCACCAGATAGATGCCCAATGCTGTGATTTTTGGCAATGTAGCGCAGCCGGCACGCCCACACCAAACTCTAATCCGCATTTTGCATAAAGGCAGGCAACTATAATACGAATGACGAAAGAACTAGAAACACGCAACCAGCTCGGCGATTCTGTAGAAGAATCTGTAGAACAATCTGTGGAGCAGTTGGGGGAAAACCCCGTATCGGATCATGATGAAAATGATACGACGATGACCACCCTACAGATCACCGATGACCTGGATCTCTTGTTAGATATTTTGCCGGATCGCATTCGGCTGGGGCTGGAAGAAGCCAATAAAACCCCGGAACTGCTCGAAGTGGTGATGGACCTGGGGCGTTTGCCCGAAGCGCGGTTTACTATGGGCGAAATCTATTTGAGCAAGACCGAGATCACCCACGAAGATTTGCACATGGCGATTGCGCGGGTAGGCGAATTCGGTGCCGACAACCGCGCCGGGATCGAGCGCACGCTCCACCGCATTTCTGCGATTCGCAACCGGCGCGGCGAAATCATCGGCCTCACCTGTCGTGTGGGGCGGGCGGTTTTTGGCACCATCGATATCATCAAGGATATTGTGACCAGTGATACCAGCATTCTGCTTTTGGGGCGGCCCGGTGTGGGCAAGACCACGCTCCTGCGCGAGGCGGCGCGGGTGCGCGGCGACCAGAAGCGGGTGGTAATTGTAGATACCAGCAACGAAATCGCGGGCGATGGCGATATTCCGCACCCTGCGATTGGACGTTCGCGCCGGATGCAGGTACCCGAACCCACGCTCCAGCACGAGGTGATGATCGAGGCCGTGGAAAACCACATGCCCCAGGTGATCATCATCGACGAAATTGGGCGTGAGCTGGAAGCGATTGCCGCACGCACGATTGCCGAGCGCGGTGTACAGCTCATCGGCACAGCCCACGGCAACACGCTGGAAAATCTGCTCATGAACCCCACGCTGAGCGATCTGGTGGGGGGAATTGAATCGGTCACGCTTTCGGACGAGGAAGCGCGCCGCCGTGGCACCCAGAAGAGCGTTCTGGAGCGCAAAGCGCCGCCTACGTTCAGCGTGCTCATCGAAATTCAGGATCGCCAGCGCATGGTGATTCACCACGATGTCGCGGCCGCGGTAGATGCGCTCTTGCGCGGGCGACCTTTGACGCCCGAAGTGCGCTATGTGGATGAAAAGGGCGAAGTACGCATCGAGAAATCTGCCGAAAGCGGTCGCGGCGGGCAGTTTGGCGAGAGCGACGGCTATGGCCGCCCGCGCCGCCGTCGCGACCGGGTCGCCCAGGAAAATCGCAACAACGGCGTAAATGATGGCATACATGGCGGCGTGGCGGGGGGATATGCCAACGGCCACAGCCGCGGCAGCAATCGGGGTGATGGCCGCAATGACAGCCGCCACGATAGCCGCAATGATAGCCGCAGTGATGGCCGGATGCGCGACGGGCGCATGTCTGAGAGTCGCATGGGCGACACGCGCCTGGACGAATCGGCCAAGATGCACCACACCGGCACACCGGGAACGGATGCACCCCGGACAGATGCATCGCGCACACGCGATGGCGAAGACGCGCCCCAGAAGCCTTTGCGCATTTTTCCCTATGGCATCGGTCAAAATCGGTTACGTTCGGCCGCGGCAACTTTGAACGTTCCGGTCGTGATCGTGGATAATCTCAATACGGCGGATGTGATCATCACATTGAAAAACTACTATCGCCAGCAACCGCAGCCGATTCTGGATGCCGAGCGGCGCAATGTGCCCATCTATATCCTGCGCAGCAACACTGTGACGCAGATGGAACAGTGCCTGGGCGATATTTTTCATGTCCAGACCGATCCCATCGATGTCTTTACCCACGCCATGCACGAGGCGCAGGAAGGTATTCAGCGCGTATTGAGCGGCGGGACAGCCGATGCCGAGCTTTCGCCCCAGTCGGCGGCCATTCGCAGCCAACAACATCAACTCGCGCGGGCGGCGAATCTGGTCAGCCACAGCTATGGCCGGGAGCCGTATCGTCGGGTGCGCATCTTTCGAAAATAATGCTAGTTAGGTCGGCGCGGTTGTGTTTATCACCTTTGAAGGGCCGGAAGGCGGCGGGAAATCTACGCAGATCCGGCGATTGGCGACTGCATTCACCGCACGCAATCAGGCGGTTGTCGTGACACGCGAGCCGGGCGGCACGCCAATTGGCAATGCCGTCCGGCAGATTTTGCTGGACCCGGCCCACACTGCCATGACCCCGCGCGCCGAGACACTGCTCTTCAATGCGGCGCGCGCACAATTGGTCGAAGAAGTGATCCGTCCTGCGTTGGCAGCCGGGCGGATTGTGTTGTGCGATCGCTTTGCCGATAGCACGCTGGCCTATCAGGGCTATGGGCATGGTCAGGATTTGGCTCCCCTGCGCCGGCTGGCAGACTATGCCACGGGCGGCCTCACGCCCCATCTGACCATTTTGCTGGATATCGAACCGGGCGAAGGGCTACGCCGCAAGCGGGCCGGCAACCAAGAAGAGTGGAATCGCATGGAAGAACACGCGCTGGTCTTTCATCAGGCCGTGCGCCGGGGCTATCTGGCTTTGGCCCAGGCCGAACCCACACGCTGGTATTGCATCGACGCCACTCAGGATGAGGAGATCATCCACCAGCAGATCGTAACCCGCATTGAGCTAATGGCGCAGCAGTAAACCGCGCATCAGTCAATCGGGCAAATCCGGCAAAATAACCTACACAAAAATCCGGCAAGTATTCAAATCTGGTAAATCGCTCATGAAACTCGTTATTGCCATTATCAATGTCGACGACTCGCGCAACCTGTTGGATCGCCTGGGCCGCCGCGGCTATTCGGCCACCATCACCAGCTCGTCGGGCGGCTTTTTGCGCATCGGCAACTCTACCGTGTTTTGCGGGGTAGACGACGACAAAATCGAAGAAGTGCTCAGCATCATCCGCGAAAGCTGCCCGGATCGGGTGCAATATGTGACACCCCTGCCGCCGGTCATGGAGCCGGGCGAAGTACACATCCCCACACCCGTGGAAAAACGCATGGGCGGCGCGACAATTTTTGTGGTAGATGTAGATCACTTCGAAAAAGTATAAAAGTAACGTATAAAAGTAGGGGTCTGCCTATTCCAGCAGATACCCTTCGCCATCGCGCGCGGCCACGAACACATCTTCATCCAGATCTACGCCAAAGCCCGGACGATTGGGCACCTGCACCCTGCCTTCCACAATGCGATAGTCGGCGGCATCCAGCCCCGGCGTGGTGGCTTCATCCCATTCCACAAAGCTGAATCCCTGGATTGCGCTCGCCAGATGGCAGGCGGCGTAGTTGCCATAGTGCGCGCCATAGTGGTGGGGCGCACTGCGCACATTCCACGCGTCCAGCTGTTGCCCCAGGCGCAGCCAGGGCGAGAACCCATAGCCGAAAATATCATATTGCACCACATCGATCACGCCCGTTTCGGCCCAGCTCAATAGCTGGGGCGACGCATCGCCTTCGCCATCGGCAATCAGCACATCCAGCCCGGTTGTCTGCAACCACGCGCGCAGATCGGCATAGAGCACGCTGTCTTCGTGGAAGGCTTCTTCCAGCCAGTAGATGGCACAATCGGCGGTTGCGGTCAGCACTTGCTTGGTCAGGTTCAGGTTATAGCCGTTGTTGGCGTCGATCATCAGGGGCGCATGGGGGCCGATGGCCGCGCGTACAGCCTGGATCACGGCAATATCCCGGCGTGTGCCCGCCATCAGATCCATATGGCGGCTGCCTCGCCCCACTTTGAGCTTGAAGGCGCGGTGTCCCCGCGCCCAGCCTTCGCGCGCTTCGGCAGCAATCAGCGCGGCGGCGTTGGCCTCATCTTCCAGGTGCAGATCGTCGATGTAGAGCGACGTGTCGTAGCAGGGAACCGTCAGCTCCGCGGGGGTGGTGTGGCCTTTGGTCAATTCGGTTGCCAGGGCATAAACCGGCTTGTCTGCGCGCTTCGCCATGAGATCCCACAGCGGAAAATCGAAGGCTTGGCCCGCGGCGGTCGCACCGGCCTGGGCGCCGGGTTCGGTCTGGAAAAGTGTATCCAGCGCTTGGCCGACAATGGCTTGCGCCGCGGCCACCGGCGCGCGACAAAAGCCAAACCCCTGCGCGCCGTCGCTGGTGGTGAGCCGCGCCAGGGCCGGGCGCACAATGCTGCCGTGCTCGTCGAGGCGCGCATTGCGTCCGGCGTGGCGCGGGCGTTGACCTTGCAGGCGCGCCCATTCGACGCGAACGATGGTGGGGCGTGCGACGGTGGGGCGAGAGGATGCAGACATAGTGTGCTTTGTTCTTCTTTCCGCTTGTATTGCCGCTCTTGGATTGTCAGGCGTTTATTGCCAGGCGTCGTTGAATTTTACAAACTGTTCCTTGCCCCGGTCAATCTGCTCTTGCACCAGTTGGCGCGCGGCGCGGATTTCTGCGGCATAGCCTTCGGCATCCAGCTGTCCCGCGTGCAGGGCAATGCGCAGGGCCAGCAGGTGAGTGGTGAGGGCGTCGGTCGCATTATATTCTACAATCTGGCGGATGTTGCCCTGCAAGAAAAGATCGGCTACCTGTCCGCCGTCGATATCCAGTTTGCCAGGCACGCCGCACGCCGCGCAAAATTCATCCAGCGAAGGGGTCGCCGCGCCGCGCTGATGACCCGAAAGCAACTGCATAATGTCCATGTGCGCATCGGACGTGCGCGTGTCGAAATAGTCCATGCCCAGCCAGGGCTTGGATGGGCGGGTGGCAAAGCGCGGGCAGGGCATCTCCAGGGCAATCGCGCGCTGGCGCAGGATAGGCAGGTCCGAGCCGCTGGAGTTGAAGCCCCAGAGCTGAAACTGTTTGCCCGCCACATGTTCCAGAAAGCGGCGGATCAACTCGCCTTCGTCCAGGGTGTCGATGCCGTGG
>JBBDIO010000274.1:0-11835 GCA_040880365.1 Litorilinea sp. | reverse complement strand
TCCTCTCCAATAGTATGAAAAATGAGCGTCGGCAGACAGAGCCGCGAAGACCCGGCACGCACAACAGGTTCTACCAGGCCGTCCAGCCGCCATCGACCAGAATATTCTGTCCGGTCATGTAGGAACCGGCATCGCTCGCCAGCAATACACAAATCCCCTTCAATTCTTCGGGCAGCCCCATACGGCCCAGGGGCACCTTTGCCTCCAAACGCCCAATAAACTCGGGCATTCCGTCCTTGACGACCGGCTTGGGGAACGCACCCGGACTGATCGCATTGACGCGGATACCATCCTTGGCCCAATAGGCCGCCAGATGCCGGGTAAGGTGGATCAGGCCACCCTTTAACCCGTGATAGCTGGGCGGGCTGTTCACTGGCAGTTCCGCATACGCTTCGGGATAGCTCGCCACGACACCATACATGGAGGCAATATTGATAATCGAACCGGGCACCTGGCGTGCCCGCAGATGCCGCGCCACTTCGCGCGCCAAAAGAAAATAGGCGGTGACGCCCGTGTGATACGCGTTGTCAAAATCTTCGGCAGTGGCCGTCTCGATATCCGGGGCCGGCCCGCCATAGGCATTGTTGACCAGAATATCCACCTGGCCCAGATCGGCCACCACTTGCGCCACAAACGCGGGAATCGAATCTGTGTCGGCCTGCGCCAATGCGTATCCTCGATGGCTTGCGCCACTTGCCGGTTCGGGCAGTGTGGCGGCAAAATCCTGCGCCTGGTTCGCGTTGCGGCTGGTGACGGCCAACGTCGCACCCGCCTCTGCCAAGGCCCGGCTCATGGCTGCGCCCAACCACCCCGACGCGCCCGTCACAATCGCCACGCGGCCCGTCAAATCAAACTGGCTCTGTATCGAACGTTCTTCTTCACTCATGCGCCTGCATGGTCCTTTCAAGCTGTTGGTTGCCGCCGGCATCCAGATTTTTTATGAGATTTGCCCGACAAATTTTTCGTGTAAATCTGCCATCCAACCGGCCAGGCAATCGGCTAGGCAAAGTTTAGGCAAAGTTATGGGTCAGCAACCGTGTGGGTTGGATTCGAATCAACACGGGATGCCCGTCGTTTGTCGTTTCAAAATAGGTGCGCGCGGCAGCACCGTCTGCAATATAGTGTTGCACAATCTGCCAGCGCATCTCCAATTGGCGTGGATGCTGGTTACCATACATCTCCACATCGCCATGCACAATCACACAGCGTGTATCGCTGCGTCCGCCATCCACACACAGACTCAACTGGGGATCGCGGCGCAAATTGGCGAACTTGGCCGTATCATCGCGCAGACTCACATAAATCTCCCCGTCCTCAAACCAATACCAGACAGGACTGATCTGTGGACTCTTGCCGGGGCGGTTGGTCGCCAGAATCGCGTGGCGTGGTGCCGTCAGAAACGCCACCTGTTCCTGTGTAAACTCGATAGTCATCGGAGCACCCCTTTCGGGATTATCTGTCATAGGGTCGTCGCGCATGTTGATAGGGAAAGCGCGCCAGATTAGCCGTACACAGTCCTTGGGTGTCCATTTCCAGCACGCCCGCGGCAATCGGCATATAGGCTGCCCGATACGCCACCGCCGACTTCACCACAATCATAGACTGCGCTTCGGGTTCGACGCCCACCCCCCGCAGTTGTGCCAAATCAAAGGGTGGAATCTTGCGTTCGGTCAGGATAATGTTCACCCCGTCCACACGCAGCCATACGGTGCGCCCCATTTTGATTGTATTCCCAAAGAACGAAGCAAAGTGATTATCGGGCAACTCGCAGGCAAATTCACCGTTGGAAAGCGCACGCACAGTTCCCCGCACCGGCACCGGCTCGCCATGCCACCGATCTGCTTTGCCGCCTACCGTTAGCTCGACCGCACTGTCTGCGCCCGCCTGCCAGCAAATCGCCACGGCTTCGGGGTCGGCAATCACAATCGTCCCTTCCTGCACCTGGGCGTCCAGCATGGCGCGCAAGGCATCCGTGCCGTCGCCCGGTGTCCCACCACCGATATTGTCTGCCGAATCGACCAGCATCACCGGCCCCCGCGCGCCTCCCGCCGTCTGAAGCATGGCCTGTTGCACCGCCGCGGCAGGCGTCAATATCTCCAGTCGGCTCGCTGCCACCTGCGCCATACAAATATCCGCCAGTTCCTGGGCATAGGCCGCGGCCTTGGCCGGGTTATCATTAGTCGTCACAATCATAGCGGGTCCCGTATCCGGTGTATCGGCATAGGCAAACCCGGCCATCACGCTAATGCAGACCACATCGGCGTCCGCCTCCATTTCGCGCCGACGGTCATGCACGGCACGCAATGGCAGGTCGTCGGTTCCTGTCGCCTGGGGCGCAAAAATCCACGGCGGCTGCACAATCGCCGCGGTGGGATGCACCTTACCCGCCAGCAGATCGCCCAGGATCGCGACCGCCTCGATCCCGCGCGCATAGGGATCAATATGCGGATTCGTATCAAAGGCCACCAGCACACTGGCAAGCTCCACCAGGCGCGGGCTGATGTTGCCGTGCATGTCCAGCACCACCACAATCGGCGTCGCCTTGCCCGCCCTGTCGTCCACCACTGCGCGCACCGCTTCCAGCACATGACTTTCCGGATCCAGAATGGTCTCCGTCACCATCGCGCCGTGCAATGCCAGCAACACACCATCCACCGCGCCGTCCGCAGCAATTGCAGCCGCCAACTCGGCGATCAGACTATCCAGCATCTGTGTATACGCGGAATCAGCAACCGTGCCACTGGGCATCGCCGCGCCATAAAGCGTGGGCACCACTTCCCACTGCGCCGCCTGCGCTCCAGCGATCATGCCGCCAATCGCGGCCCGCGTTGCGCCCAATTCCTGCACCAACGCCGCCCCGGTCCACAGCGACTGCTGAGCAAACCCGTCCAATCCGGTCACATCCTCGGCAAAGCTATGAGTTTCGTGGACAATGCCTCCCACGACAATCCGAGGCTTGGTTTTTGCATAATCTTCTTGCACAGTCAGAATCCTCATCCGCGAATTCAAATACGGGAATGGTGCATGTGGGGCACTTTCTATGCCGAAAATCAATGCCGAAAACGTGCCCGTGTATTCAGCGCTCGCCGGCAAGTGCCGCGCATTCAGCCGGGATTATTTAGGCAAACCACTGAAAGATATTGCGCCCCGTCGTGAGTTCAATGCCCGTATAGACCAGCATAGTGTAGATGAGGCGATTAAACCACACCTCAGAGAACCGCTGGTTCAGATAGATGCCCAGCCACACCCCCACATAGGTCAGCGGCGCCAGCACAAGAATTGTCGAGATATTGCCGACGCGCAAAAGCCCCAGCATGGCATAGGGAAAGAGTTTGATAATATTGAGCAGCGCGAAAAATACGACACTGGTGCCCACAAATACATGCCGCGGCAATTTCTGGGGTAGCAAATAGATAGTGGCGGGCGGCCCACCGGCGTGCGCCAGCGTCGAAGTAAAACCCGCTACCGCGCCCAGCGCCACCCCGGCGGCGGTGGGTGGACGACTTTTCTCCAACTTACCCATAATCAGGGCGCGCCCAACCTGGTAGGCGACAAATAACAGGGAGATGACACCTAGCCCCATACGCAGAATTCGCTCGTTGGAGCTGAAATAGCCAAAGAAAAACGCGCCCAGCGCGATGCCCACAATCGCACCCGGCAACATGAGCTTGATGCTGTCGCGGTCATACGATTTGTAGTAGTGCCGCAGGGAAAACACATCGGCCACAATCAGAATGGGGAGCAAAATCGCCGCAGCATCGGGCACAGAAATCGTCAGCGCCAACAGGGGTGTCGCAATTGCGCCCACCCCACCGCCGAATCCGGCCTTCGATATGCCAATAAATGTGATTGCAATGATTGCGGTTAACCAAAAGGCCGGCGGATAATCGGGTAAACCCACAGAAATGCTTTCTAGTGTGCGCCATAGGCCGGTGCGTCTGCTATATCTATTTTGCGGTGTAAATGTCTGGTCTGCGCTGTGTGCGTCGGGTGTTTGCGGTTGCTGGCATCCGGTTGCTGCCATACGGTTGCCGGCACGTGCCGAATTTCGGCGTGGTTGAAGCTCTATTGTAGTATGCCCCTTTCCCTGGGGCCAAATGCGATTTGGGTAAAACAGCACTAGCCGCCTATACTGCCCACACTACGCGCTACACTACGCGCAAAACTGTACTGTTCCCTATTCGTCTCCGCACGCAAGGATTCTCGCATGACTCGCGAACTGTTTGATAACGCCCTCCGCTCGCTCCAGGATCGTATTCTGCTCATGGGCAGCAAGGTGCAAGAACAACTGCGCCTGGCCAATACTGCCCTCGAAACGCTGGACCAGGGCCTTGCACACCGCGTTGTAGAACAGGATCGGGAAATCAACCGCCTGCGCTTCGAAATCGAAGACGAGTGCTTCCTGCTCATTGCCACCCAGGCACCCGTCTCCAGCGATCTGCGACTCATCGTCGCCGCCATCCACATGATTATCGACATCGAACGCATGGGCGACCAGGTCAAGGGCATCGGCCGCCTCATCCCTGTGCTGGCGAATCATCCTTCCATCCCGCGCCCCGCAGAATTGCGCGAAATGGGTGCGTTGGTAGATCGCATGTTCAGCGACACCTTACGTGCCTTTGCCGAAGAAAACGCCGATTTGGCGCGCAGCGTCACTGCCCAGGACGACGCCGTCGACCAACTCTACGCATTGGCCTTGCAGGCAACCCTGGCCCAAATGGCCCAATTACAGGACCCCGGCGATCTCCAGGCCTGTTACGAAATCCTGCGCGCGGCCCGCGAACTGGAACGCTTCGGCGATCTCGCCGCCAATGTGGCCGAACGCAGCATCTCTCTGGTCACCGGCAACGCCTAAGCCGCACCCGGTCTGCGCAGACGTCCACCAGAATCGGCACCCCACAAACATGGCCTATGCGCTGGCGGGGCCTGCTGCCACCGTCGCCGCCAGCACGTCCATCGCCTGGGCCATCAATTCGGGATCGGCCTGGGCGCCCATGTGCCCAAATCGCACCACTTTATCGGCCATCGGTCCATAGCTGCCGCCAATCACCATACCCTGCTTGCGCAATGCCTCGTCCAGCGCCGGCCACGACCACCCCGCGGGCAGCCTGGCGGCGGTCACCGTCGGCGCCGCATAGGCGTCATCCGCGGGCCAGAGCGTCATCCCGATTTCCTGCACCCGCCGGCGACAGGTCGCCGCGACCTGTGCATGGCGCGCATACACAGCCTCCAGCCCTTCTGTCAGCAAGCTTCGCACGGCGGCATCCAGCGCAGCCATGCTATGCCAATTGTGCGTATAGGGCAGATAGCGGTCGGCCACGGCTGTGCGCCACGGCCCCAACGCATCATAGCCCACATATCCGGTCGCCTCGATAGCCTCCCACGCGCGCGCGCTAACGCTCACCATGCTCAGATCGGGCAGTAAACTCAACACTTTTTGGCTACCCAGCAGGCCCAGGTCGATGTGACAGCGATCCACATCTACCGCCACCCCGCCTGCACTTGCCACAAAATCCACATAAAAGAGCGCATCCACTGCGCGCGCGATAGAACCCAGCTCGGCCAGTGGATTCAATGTGCCCGATGGCGTTTCGCAATGCACCGCGGTTATAAGACGCGGGCGAAACCGTTGCGCCGCCTTCGCCACCACATCGGCATCGGCAATGCCATCATAGCCAACCCCCACCACCTCCACTTCCGCCCCAATTTGCCGCGCCATATCGGCAATGCCATACCCGAATACCCCGGTCGCGACCGCCAACACCCGATCTCCCGGACGAATTACACTTTTCAGCGCGCTCCACAACGCCAGCATCCCCTCACCCGACAAAATCGCTATCGGATTTTCAGTCGCCAGAATCTGCTGCAAGCCCTGCTCACACCGGCCATACAGCTCGAAAAACTCCGTTTCCATATCCGCGCTACCGAAGTCGGTTTGGTAGATAGCCCGAATCTCCGCCGGAACCCGCACAGGCCCCGGCACCAGTGGTATGGCATAGCTCAACATGGTATTTCCTTCTCTTTATGGATGGGTCTTGACATTTTGCCCTATCCCCGACGACAATTTCAACATGAACATGCCCATTCTACCTGCCATCGAATCTACCACAAAACTTTTTCTCACCGGCCCCTTCGGAAGCGGCAAGACCGAATGGGCAATTCGGCGTGTACAATGGCTGCTCGCCCAGGAACGCGTGCGAGGTGATGACATCCTCATCATGACCCCCCAGCGCACACTGGCCGAGCCATTTCTCAAAGCCCTGCGCAAGCCGAATGCCCCGTCGGGTCCCCCCGTGCGGATAACGACCCTGGCCGGGCTGGCGCGCCATGCCGTAGAGCTCTACTGGCCCCTGGTCGCCGCGGCTGGCGGATTCACCCAACCCCAGCGTGAGCCGAGTTTTCTCAACCTGGAAACCAGCCAATATCACATGGCGCGCCTGGTAGACGAGGCTATCGAAGCCGGTGACTTCGACGGCATCCGCGTCGAGCGCAGCCGCATCATTAGCCAGATTCTGGACAATCTCAACAAGGCCGCGCTCAACGGGTTCACCATCGAAGAAGCCTACGCCCGGCTGGATTACACCGTCCCCTCTGGCGAACAGCGCACCGCGCGGCTCAATGCCCTGCGCGCGGCCCAGCGCATCAGTGCGCGCTTTCGCCATCTCTGTCTCGATGCAGGGCTGGTCGATTACAGTCTGCAAATTGATCTGTTCAACCGCTGTGTACTCGAAAACGAGTGGAGTCGCACGCACCTTCTGCGCGGCCATCGCCATCTTATCTTCGATAACGCCGAAGAAGACACGCACATGGCGCATAGGCTGGTCGCAGCCTGGTTGCCCTTGCTGGATAGCGCGCTCATCGTCAGCGATAACGATGCAGGCTACCGGCTGTTCCTGGGTGCCGATCCGGCAGGCGCAGCCGAACTCGGCGCAGCCTGTGACCAGCACATCGAATTAGAGAGCACGCCCCAGATCTCGTCCGAAATTGCCCAGCTTTCGCACACGGTCGTCCAACTCATCAAAGTGCCACCCGCGCCCCGTACCGGACCTGAAACCGACCCGTCCCCAGAAGAAGATGCCTACCCCAGCGCGTCAGATGCAGCGGAGAATCCATTCGCCGGCAACCCGTTCGATGCCCCCAATTCCGCCGGTGCGCAAGCCTCATCCACCAGCCTCGAAGATTCTACGTTGACATCCCACGGCCCGGCGCTCTTCTTCCCCCAATATGAACTGCGCTTCTATCCGCAAATGATTCAGTGGGTGGCGGACCAAACGGCGCGCCAGGTTCACGACGAAGGCACACCACCGGGCCAGATCGCGATTCTCGCGCCCTTTCTCAGCGATGCCCTGCGTTTCAGCCTGCAACAAGCCCTGGCCGCGCACGATATCCCAACCACCACCCATCGCCCCAGCCGGGCATTGGAAGCGGAACCCGCGACCCGCTGCCTGCTCACCCTGGCGGCATTGGCCCATCCCCATTGGGGCATCCATCCGCCACCCGAAGATTTGGCCCAAACACTGGTCACCGCCATTGCCGACATGGACCCCGTGCGCGCCCACTTGTTAAGCCAGATATTGTCACGCGGCCAATCTGCCGGTCCGGCCCTGCGTCATTTCACAAATTTCGTGCCCGAAATGCAAGCCCGCATCACCTTCGTAGCCGGCGAAGCCTACGACCGCCTGATCACATTCTTGCTCGACTATCGCGCCGAGACCGACTACACGCCCCTGGATCGATTTTTGGCGCGGTTGTTCGGCGAGGTGTTAAGCCAACCCCAATTTGGCTTTCATGCCGATGCCGACGCCGCTCGCATTGCCCATCAGATCATCGAAAGCGCACGCAACTTCCGCTGGGCCATCGAAATCCTGGGCGAAGATGCCGCAGATCAAAAGCTCTCGCCCCAGACTCGCGCCGCGCTCACCATTCCCCAGGCCGAAATCGGGAGTCGTTACCTGCAGCTAATCAAAAGTGGAGCGCTCAGCGCGCTCTATGTACCGGGCTGGCGTATTGATGAAAATGCGGTCTATATGGCGCCTGCCTATACTTTCCTCATGCGCAACCGCGTGGTTGATGTCCAATTCTGGCTGGATATTGGCTCCAGTGGCTGGTGGGAACGGCTCTATCAGCCGCTCACCCATCCCTATGTCCTGTCGCAACGCTGGGATATCCACAAGGGCTGGACTGATTTTGACGAATACAGCGCACGCCAGCGCGCACTGCGCCAGTTGCTCATGGGGCTATTGCGCCGCACGCGCCGGCGCGTCTATCTGGGACTGAGCACCTATAACGAAAGCGGCATGGAGCAGACGGGGCCACTGCTCACCCTCATCAATCGCCTGCTGGCTGCCGACCGCGAAACCCACACGCTCACCAATGGCTGATGGCACACGGATGCCCACACGCAATTGGCGGGCAGATTGCACCACATGCCTGCCATACGGGTCTGTGTCAATGGACTATTGAGAGAAGTGTTTGCCTCGCGCCGCGAACTTGCAAAAAACTTGTACAAAAAACTGAGGAGCCGGTATGATGGGCATCACGTCCGACTCCTCTCAGGCCGCCTTCGAGGGAGGGTTCGAAAGCGTCTGAACAACAGCGCATGATTAGTATGTCGCGGCGAGCTTAATCCATGATTAAGCAATTCTAAAAGTCAGGTTAAAGCCTGGTTTGGTCGCAAAAGTGCGAGTATCACCGGCTGTGGATGGCGTCAACGATGCGCAGATTGGACTATTTTTGCATGGTTTTGAAAAATCTGTTGCAGATATTTTTTGCCAGAATCCAACACCCGAATACCCGCGACCGCCAGCATATGCGCGGCGGAACAAAATTCATCGCCCGCCTGCTGTTGGCATCAGTCATCGGCCTTGCCATTCTGGCCTATCATAGTACATCTGTGTCGGCCAATCATCCCTGCGATCCGCCCAACGTAATCCCAGGCTCGGTCTGCAACATGGACCGTTTTCGGGGTGCGCCCCCGCGCCAGATACCCGAAGGCTGGAACGAATTTGTGCTTGCCGGCGATCCCGCATTTATGCAGGATGTTGACACCTTCTGGGGACCGCCCAGCCTGCGCATCTGGACCAGCGGCGGCACCTTCAAGGCAGGCATCTATACCCACGTCAATGTGTCGCCCGGCGCAGGCTATCGCGCCAGCATTGCCTGGGGCGCGCCCACTTCTCCCGAAACATTTGGCCGCCAATTGGGCATCGATCCCACCGGCGGCAGCGACCCCAACAGCCCCAATATCATCTGGGGACCCATGCACTGGGGACCGGGCCGTATTCTGAACTATCCCCCGCCCGACGTGAATATCGACGTGCGCGCCCGTGCGCTGGGCGAGACAATGACCGTTTTTTTCCTGGTCGATCACCCACAAGCCGTAGGCAACGACCTGATCTTCATTGACGCCATCTCGCTCTTTCCCGATGAAAGCGCGCCCGCGGCAGTCGCGCCTGCCGAGCCAGAACCCGCAGAACCCGAACCTGCGCCCGCGGCTCCTGAACCCGTAGCACCGGCACAGGCCGCTGCGTTGCCGCCTCAACCCACGCCGATTCCGCCGACGGCCGTGCCGACCCAAACGCCCACCCCCACTGCGACCGCGACCCCTACACCCACTGCCACGCCAACGCCCACAGCAACCGCGACGCCTTCGCCATCCCCCACCGCGACCGCCACAGCCACGCCGACCTGGACGCCCTTGCCCACCGTCATCCCCGACAACACAGCATTGGATGTGACGCGTCTCACCCAGATTGTCAGCGGCAACAACTCACCTACCAGTCGCATCTTGCTTGCGCTGGGTGCATTGGGCTTTGGAGGTGCGACCGTATTTGGCGGTGCGTTGATGTGGGTGCGGCGCAGACAGGACTAAATCGGTAACTTGGCACAATCGTCGGCCAAACCACGCAACCCGAACCGCGCCGTCTGCCTATGCGGATTCATCCTCATCCCCCGGCACAGGCTCGGCCATTTCAGCGGCATGGGGATCGTGCTCCAGCAGAATCTCGCCAAAGGTCTCAGCCTGCCGCGCAGTGAGTTCATACTGTTTCATCAGCTCTAGCACCGCCAGGAATGTGACCACAATTTCCAGCCGCGACCGACATGTCTCCACCAAATCTGAAAAGGCCAGACGCACAGGCTTATCTGCTGCGTCTCCTGTCAGAGTTGCCATCACCCGCCGAATTTCGGCGCGCACCTCTTCAATCTTCTCGGCGACTGTCACGGTATAGAGGTGGACGCGGGGCGGTGGTGGCTCATCGGGGATTCGGGCGAGCGCGCGTTGCAACGCCTTTTGCAACAGGGGCAAATCCACCGCGCTTAGATCCGGGGGCCGCACCGCCACATTCGCCGCATCTGCCGGCGCGGCCGGTCTGGCAAAGACTCGACGCCCAGCGTCTTCCCACTCGCGCAAAGATTCGGCAATCCGCTTGAACTGGCGATATTCCAGCAAGTGGCGAATCAGCGCATCCGGGCCTTCCTCATCCTCCTCGCCCGATGCAGGGCGCGGCAAAAGCCGGCTCGACTTAATGTAGAGCAAGCGCGACGCCACCACCAGAAAATCCGCCAATGCGCCCGGTTCAATTTCCTCCCACAGCTCAATCGTGCGCAGATACTGGTCGGTCACCGCCACCAGACTTACTTCATTGATATCCAGTTCTTCGCGTTCGATGAGAAAGAGTAACAAGTCCAGTGGCCCCTGGAAGACCGGCAACTGCACAGGATAGCTCGACCCATATTCGGGGGTGCGATGATTAAACGGATTCGCCGGGCGATAGCCCGCGGGGAACGGCGCATCGCTCATCAATTAAAAATCCACATCAAACGTCCGAAAACGGCGGCCCTGGCTGGCGAGTTCGGCCAGAATTCGGCTCGTCTCTTCCTCGTCGCGGCCCGCCACGCGCTCGACGCGGCAGCCACCTGTGCGCAAAGTTGCTTCATCCGCGGCACTAATACCCGCTTCGTTGCCCACAATCGTCACATATTCGGCATTGCGCGCATCCTGCAAACTGAATCCCACCGTAGGCCGAAAGCGCACCACATAGTTAATCGCATTCACAAAGTCCTGGCGCGCCAGCGGTCCCGGATAATTGCGCTGCCAGAAGAGCATATAGTGGCGAATGCTCTTCACCCCCATGCCCATCTGCGTCTGTTCAATGCGTTCGAACAACAGATCGCGCCACCGATTGCCAAATGTCCACTCGCTGCCGGGGCACACTGTGCTGTTATCGGGATATTCCCGATGGCCCCAAACCCGCGCCAGCGGAATATTCAGTTCCTGCATCAGCCACGCCACCAGATGCCCGCCTGCCCGCAGCTGGGCCGAGGTGGGAATCTTGCCGTTCATGAAGCTGCCGGCAAAGACGATGCCCACCGAGTGAACATTGTGGCGATACACGTGAAAGCTCGCCGTTTCCAGCAAATTGGTCTGGTCGATAGAGCCATCGGCGTGGATAAAATAGTGGTAGCCGATGCCGGGCCAGGCTTCCTTGCCCCGTCCCGGGTCGGGCGCGACATGCAGGTCGGCAATGCGCGAAGGCCCCATAGCGGGCGGGGTCGCCGTGTGATGAATTGCCAGATGCGAAATCTGACTCAGAGGGCGGCGATCATAGCGCAGCGTGGGATGTTTGGGCAACTGATCCGTAATCGCGCGCATGGCCGGCTGTGGCACCACATAGAGCTTGGCATCGGCCTGGCGTTCGGCCAGTTGCGCCGTCAGCTTTTCTTTGTCGCTGTGAACGCGTTCCACCTCATCTTCCAGCGCCTGTTTCGTTCGCAAAACCGATTGCTTCTGCACTTCCTGTTCGGCCAGACGTCCGCGCTGCTGATTTTCCACAT
>JBBDIO010000273.1:0-11894 GCA_040880365.1 Litorilinea sp. | reverse complement strand
CCCCGCTGAGTAATACGGTGGACCTGCGGACGGAGTCGCAGAATAAGACGCAGAGGAAGATGCGGAAGAAGGCGCGGTCATAGCACCCGGCGTCGTTTAATCGAGATCTTCATCATCGCCGGCAATGAGTTGGTAGATGCCTGCGAGGTCGTCATCGTTGTAGAAGTGGACCACCAGCCGCCCGCTGCCGTCGCGGTTACGGTTGAGATTGACACGCGTGCCCAGCGCATCGCGCAGTCGGTTTTCCAGAAAGGCCAGCTGTTCTTTGGCGCCCGACACTTCTTCTTCGGCGAGGGGCGTGGCTTCGGGCGGCTGGGTGAGGAGTTGCCGGATCAGCTCTTCGGTTTGGCGCACGCTGAGATTGCGGCTCAGGATGCGTTCCAGCGTGTTGAGAATGAGGGTCTCATCCTCCAGCGCGAGCAGGGCGCGGGCATGGCCCGGCGAAATTGTGGCGGCGAGCAGCGCATCTTGCACCGGCTGGGGCAGTTGCAGCAGGCGCAGGGTATTGGCAACCGCCGAGCGGCTTTTGCCCACGCGCCGCCCGACTTCGGCCTGGGTCAGGCCAAATTCTTCCATCAACGCGGCATAGGCCGCGGCTTCTTCCAGCGCGTTGAGGTCGGCCCGCTGAATGTTTTCCACCAGCGCCCACTCCAACCGCTGTTGGGTCGAAGCGTCGCGAATGGTTACGGGCACTTGGTCGAGATCGGCCAATTGCGCGGCGCGCCAACGGCGTTCGCCCGCCACCAACCAATAGCGCGCGGGATCCTGGGGCGAGGGAGTTACCACCAGGGGCTGGATGATGCCATGTTCACGGATCGACGCGGCCAGTTCGTGCAGCGCGGCGGCGTCGAAGTGGCTGCGCGGTTGTTGCGGGTTGGGGGTGATGGATTCGATGGGTAGCTGGCGCGGCGCGCCCAGGTTCTGCTGCTCGGCTGCCGCGGCATGGTCTGCCGTTTGATATGCCGTGCGGCCTGGTGTGCGGCCTGGCGTGTGGCCCGTTGATTCTTCTGCAGATTCATTGGCCGCTTCATTTGCCGACTGGGTGTTGGCAATTAGCGCACCCAGACCGCGACCCAGTCCACGGCCGGGCGTCCTGCGTTTTGGTCCATCACTTGACATAGCTGTTCTCGCTTGCCCTGCTAAAATCGGGCGCGTGTTCGGCGCCGTTTAGGCCGTTACCGGATCGGTGGATGGTTTTTCCACACGCTGCATAAATTCCGCGGCCAGCGCGGCATAGGCGAGCGCGCCGGCACTGGCAGGAGCATAGCTCAGAATGGTCTGGCCGTGGCTGGGCGCTTCGCTCAAGCGCACATTGCGCGGGATGATTGTCTGGAAGACCTCGTTGGGGAAATGGGCCTGGACTTCTTGCACAACCTGCTGGCTCAAATTGGTGCGCCCGTCATACATGGTGAGCAAGACGCCGGCAATCTGTAATCGTTCGTTGAGAATCTCGCGCACTTGCTGGATGGTCTGCATGAGCAGGCTCAACCCTTCCAGGGCCAGATATTCACACTGGACGGGAATCAGAACGCCGTCGGTGGCCGCGGTCAGCCCGTTGATGGTGAGCAGTCCCAGGCTGGGCGGGTCGTCGATGAGAATGTAGTCGTAGTTTTTGAGCACGGGCTGCAAGGCGCGATGTAACAGCCGCTCGCGCGCCATGAGCTGGGCCATCTCCACTTCGGCGCCTGCCAGATCGGTGGTCGAGGGCACCAGATCCAACCCGACGCGTTCGGTGAGCGTGATGGCTTCCTGGATGGGCACCTGATCGATGAGGACATCGTAGAGGCTGACCGTGAGTTGACGCGGATTGATGCCCAGGCTGGTGGTGGCGTTGCTCTGGGCGTCGGTATCGACGATGAGCACGCGCCGCCCCGCGGCTGCCAGATAGGCACCCAGATTGACCGTGGTGGTGGTCTTGGCGACGCCGCCTTTTTGATTGGCAAAGGCAAATATTCGGGCAGTCATCTCTGTTCGTTGCGTGGCGAAATGCGTAGGCGAGGTGTGTGCCGATTTGCACCGGACATTCCCGCGTCGCGAACGGTGCCGAAATTATGTGGCCGAAACTGGGTGGCCGAAACTATTGTTGCAAACGATCCGGATCGACCGCAGCCGTGAAAGGATGGGCAGCCATATAGGCCTCTACCTGGCTGCGGGTCGGGATGCCGCCGATGCCGGGCGCTTCTACGCCAAAGGATGCCGTGATATTGGCAAAGCGTGCGGCCTGGGCCGGGTCGCCGGTTTCCAGCAGACGGATCACAAAGGCCGTGGCAAACGTATCGCCTGCGCCGGTGGGATCAACTTCCTGGGCCGGGCGCGGCGGGATTTTGATTTCGACGACTGTGCCGTCGGCATTGCGTTGATAAATAGTACTGCCATCGCGGTATTCGGTCAATACGACCAGCGGCACCTGGCGGATGCATGGCTCTAGCCGGCTGAGATCGTTGTCGATATCCTCCAGCGAAAGTACCAGTACATCCAGATGGGGCAGGACCTGGTCGGCATTGTCCCACGGCTTGCTATAGACGCGTCCGTTGTGATCCCAGCGCCGCATCCAGCCCTGGGGCACGGCGACGACCAGTGATTTTTCGGCAAGCGATTCTTCGGCAAAGAGTTCGGCGACATCGGGCGTGATCTCGCCGACCAGAGGCCCCAGCAAAACGGCACGCGGGCGGCGCAGGTTCGACGGGATATCGTGGGCCTGAATCGGCAACGCCTGGCTATAGGAATATTGCACCCGCCCTGTGGGCGTATAGACATTGGCAAAGCTGGTGGTCGTGGGCGTGGGCAGCACATGCAGTGTCGTTTGCGCGGGCAGGCTGCTCAGGTCCGTGGTGGTATCGGCGCGGGTGATAATAGTGGCGTGACAGCCCAATTGGGCTGCGGTGACCGCAGCAAACGCGACCGTGCCCCCCAGCCGATATTCGCCATTGCGATCATCAGTAATCAGGTCGCGGGTCACATGACCTATCAGGAGAATCTCGGGCTGGGTCGTTGGTTCAGTCATAGGTTCAGATTAACTCATCTTGTGGCTATAGCGTGGCGGGGTTGACGCAAGGCTCGCCGCGAAAGGTGGCAGCGCAAGGTAGCGATGCGGACAGATGGGCGCGCCTGCAAATGGCGCGTGCCAGCTACTCGCATACGGCCAACTCGCGTATGACCTGTTCGCATATGACCTATTCGCGTACGACAATGTGGACTTTGCGCCGTTCGCCTTCGCCAGAGCTTTGGGTATAGACATCCGGATGATCGCGCAGGGTCAGGTGGATGATGCGCCGCTCGTTGGCAGGCATGGGTTCCAGCGACATGGCGCGTCCCGATTCGCTCACTTGTTCGGCCATGCGCATGGCGAGTTGGGTGAGCTGGGTGTTGCGGCGTTCTTTGTAGTTTTCCACATCCACAATGATGGGCTTCCACTGGCGAATGTGCTGATTGACCATGAGCCGCACCAGATATTGGATGCTCGCCAGGGTTTCGCCCCGACGACCAATCAATGCGCCCAGATCGTTGCCGTGGATATCCAGGTGGAGAAAGCGTTCGCTCTCGTCGTCTTCGGGTTCACGCCATTCTCCGGCGATGGTGCAGGTAAAGCCCATGTGAGTGACCAACTGTTCCAGCAGTTCGCTTGCCAGGCGGGCCAGTTCGGTCTCGTCTACATCTTCCCTGTCGCCTTCGGCAATCTCATCCCCGGCAACATCTGTGCTCGATTGCGTTGCGTCTGCGCTCGCACTTGTCGCGGCATGGGAACCTGCGGCATCGGAAACCGTGGCGGTGACAGGCGAAGGGTCAGATTTGCCGATGTCCGATGTGCTCGCGTCGGATGAGGCAGCTTCGGATGTGCCAGCGGGCACGGTTGCGCCAGCGCGGCTGCTTGTGTCGTGAACGCCCGCATCGCGATCTGGGACGGGCGTGGCGTGTGTGGGCGCATCTGGCGGCGGGAGGGCGGACGCGGCAGGGGCAGATGGCGGAGCCGCCGGGGGTGTACTGGCGGCTGCACGCTGACCGATGCGCACGCGTGCCGGTTCGCTGCCAATTCCGAAGATGCCGCGACTGCCACGGCTGATAACTTCGATGTGGGCCTGGGCCGCGCTCAAGCCGAGCTGGGCAAGCCCGGCTTCGGTTGCTTCTTCAACGGTTTTGCCCGTAAATTCCTGGCCTGAAAGTTGCTGTCCCTCGTCTGCCATTGTCTACCTCTTTCTTGCGCGTCGACGGCGTTGCGTTTTGGGGCCTTTGCTTTTGCTTTCTTCCCCCACAGTGGCATGATCCGTGTCATGATCTACGGTAGCATCATCGTCATCGCTGTGGTTTGCGTTTGCCCCTGTGCCATTCTTGCCGGATCCATTCTTGGCGGAATGGGTAAGGGCCGGCGCGGCCCCGGCGGTTGCCATGGCCGGGAAAAGGGGCTTGGCAATGCCAAAGCGTACATCGGTGATGATCCACTGTTGGAGAAGTTGCAGCAAGTTGCTTGTGACCCAATAGAGTGTCAGTCCGGCAGGTACGGTGAGTGTGAAGAAGCCGAACATAAACGTCATCATGAGCATGAGCTGGCGCGTCATCCCCGCGGCAGGGTTGCTGGAATCGCCACCGGCAGGCGGCGTCGGAGTCATCCATTTTTGCATGACAAACTGGCTGACAACCAGCAGGATGGGCAAGATGAGATAGGCGACCAGCCGGCCATAATCGCCGGCGTTGAACGCCGAGGAAATCCAGCCCAGCCCTTCAAAGTAGGTGGGATAGCCCAGGTCGGGAATCCAGTAGAAACGCGAATTGGCGAGCGCAGGCCCCAGCGTAATCAGTGAAGCATAGAGACCGAACAAAATCGGCATCTGTACCACTAGCGGCAGACAACCGCTGAGAGGGTTGACGCCCGCTTCGCGATAGAGCTTCATCTGCTCCTGCGCCATACGTTCCCGATCTTTGCCATGTTTTTTCTGCAATTCCTGAATTCGCGGTTGCAGCTCTTTTTGCGCATTGATGCTGCGCGTCTGGCTCAGAGTAAGCGGGAAGGTTAGCAGTTTGACTATGACCGTGAAGGTAATAATCGCCCAACCCCAGTGATAGTTGACGTTATAGTCGCGCAGCATTTCGTCGATCCAAACCAGCGCACGGGCCATGGGCCAGACAACGAGCTGCTGCCAGATGCCGTCGGGCGGCGTGGTGCGAATGTCTTCCACGCCTTCGTAGTTGACGCCGCAGCCGCTGAGCAGGAAGGCTGCCCCTAGCATCAACAGGAGCAGTATCCACTGTTTGCGTCTCACGATTTATGTTTCTCCTAAATTTATCAATTACAAGCGGTCGCCATCTGGTTTTCGCAGCTGATTTGTACAGCCCGTGTGCCAGTCAGGGAACGGGATCGTAGCCACCGGGGTGCCAGGGGTGGCAGCGTGCAATGCGCTTGATGCCCATCCAGCCGCCGGCCAAAAATCCATATTTTTCAATTGCTTCATATGTATACTGCGAACAACTTGGGTAATAGCGGCAGTTGCTACCGAGCAAGGGCGAGATCATACGCTGATAAAATCGGATCAGCGCCAATACTATGGTTTGCATATTGTTCTATCCACCTGGTATGTATCCACGTGAATATCCAAAAGTGCAGGTTCAGCCTGGGCTGCCTGCTGCAGATTACTTTTGCCGCCAACCATTTCCGCGGCATGATCCGGCTCTGATGATTCTACCATCAAACCCGGTTTTGCCGCTGCCTGAGATTGCGACGACTGCGATTTCCCCGGCTTACCGGCTTGCCCGTCGCGCGGTTGTGTCGACTGTGGCACGGTCACCCGCCCGGCATTCAGCCCGTTTTTACTCGCCCGTTCTGGGCTAGAAGACGCATGATTCGCTACGCGTTTGCGTTGCTGCGGGCGACGCGCCGGCGACTTGCTGGCTTTCGCATTGGTATCGCCCGCCTGCGTCGCGGATGAATCCGTCGCGGGTGCATCGGTCGTGCAAACGCCATCGACAACGGTGAACAAATCCGCCCGCCGCCGCAGGCAGGCGCACGCGGCTTCCATAGCGTGATAGTCTGCCGCACGGATTGGATTGCGGGCGATAAATACGACATCCCAACCCGTGGCAAGCTCATCCATCTGCAAGCGAACTGCCTCGCGCAGGCGACGCTTGATGCGATTGCGCGTGACAGCATTACCGATGCGGCTGCTGACCGAAAAGCCAAAACGACTGTAGGGCAGACAATTTGGCAATGCACAAAGCACCAGCAGCTCATTCGTATATGAACGTCCGCTGCGCCGAATTTCCTGGAATCGCTTGTTTTCGCGTACCCGATACAGTCGTTTCACGCTAGCACTGGTGTTTCACGCTATCACCCAGCCTATCACCTAGTGGTAGAGCCACCTTGTTTTTCGGTATTCTGCAGCAAATTCATGCGGCAATCTTATGCAGAGTCGATAGACGCGTTTGGCCAATCGTTGCCAGTAGTTTTAGTCAATAATCGACTTGCGTTCGCTCATCTTCACTGTCAACACGGCGCGACCGCGCAGGCGACGACGCTTTAAGACGTTGCGCCCACCGGGGCTTTGCATTCGTTTTCGAAAACCGTGGGTGCGCAGGCGTTTACGTACCTTTGGCTGCCAAGTTCGCTTCGGCATGACTTTCTCCTGTATTTATCATTGCTTGCCGTAATCGCTCAGTGTGAACAGTGTGAGTCGAATTATTTTAAGCCAATTCCCCATAGATGAGGACCTAAACTCTAAGATTCAAACGTTTAGTATACGGCGTGCCGCCAATCGCTGTCAAATTCTGACGAGGTTTCCGGCTGTTGATTGCCGCATTAATTCTCGCATTAATTCCCGCAGTGATTCCTGTCAGCTCCGGTTTCGGTGTCGATATGCAGGATATCACGCTGGCAAGCGCGGATAAGTGTCTATCATAATGTGTTGTGCGCTACTTGGCGATCCGCGCACCCCAACGGTATGATACTTGCTTGGTAGATGTAAGATAGCATGATATTATGGAAAGTAAGTAATGTTTTTTCTTCTGTGGAGGGACAATGACGGTTGACCCGGAACGAACTCCCCGTCGACGCAATAGCCAGGGCGATAATCAGACTTACCCCCCGTCGAACCAGACCAGTGAACGCCCGGTAGATGATCAGGCGGATCTGTTGCGATGGCGCGCGGATCAGCTTTTAGATGAGATGATGTTGGGGGGTGTAGATGTGTCGGCTGCCGATTTGGATGGACGCCCTGCCACACGCACCGCGGCGGACGCTGCTCCCGATTCGGCCCCGGATGCTGCGCCTATTCACCCGACCGGACATAATTTGCCCAATGGACGCGCATATCCTGCAGATTCTCACTCTGTAGATTCTCACCGTGCAGATTCTCACTCTGCAGATTTTTACCGTGGGGAAGACGGATCTACACCGTCTACTGGGCGCGGCGAAAACGGCCATCAATATAGCGGTGGACAGAATGGGCAAAACGGATACGCACACGAATCCACATCGCCCAGGGAATCCACTGAACAACCCAATAGACCGCCCACTGGACACAGTAGCCCGTCCTCTGCCCCCGCCTCCGATGCGCCCGCCCCCGATGCCGAGTGGGGACATTCGGATTGGAATCGGGTAGATTGGGGCCGCCCATCTGGCTCCCATTCGGATCATTACGATCCGCACAACGGGACGCATTCTGGTGATTACAATGGGGGGGATTACGCCCAGTCAACTGGACAATCAACCGGACAGTCGGCTGGTGACTCTGATTCTGTGAAACCGGAGCAATCTGGGGTAGGGTCTTCATCCTCCTCCACCGGGTCTGCCGCACGATCAGATACGCGGGCAGATGCGCGGGGCGACCAGGATTTCGATATTTTCTTTGATGCGTATGAAGAAAACCCGCGGCAGGCAAAGGGTACGACGCTCGACTCTGCCCAGCGTCCGCCGCTGGATCCTGAACCCGACGCACCAGGCCGCCGAGGCACAGATGGACGCACAGCGGGAAGCACAGATGGGCGCGACGATACGCCGCCCACGGATAGCCCCTATGCCCGCGATGCCAGAGTGCGCGATGAACGCGAGCGCACAGGCTGGGAACGCGCCCCGCAGACTTCGGCAGCAAATCGAGGGCGCGATGCCGAATCTGCGCCAGAATCTGCGCCAGATTCTGGCGCAGATTCTTCTGCCTATCGGTTTGGGAGAGAAGCGGGGGACCGGACGGGTGACGCGTACTTTGACAGTGCATCCGCTGAGCGTTCTTCCGTAGATAGCTCACATGAGCAGGCTACGCGTTCGGATGCTACACCTCCCCACAACGGCAGCACCGGCTGGGCCGATATTCCACCGCGCCGCGCACCGGAAACCGAGTCGGATTCTCTCCTGCGTTCCAAAGTGAGCGACGCCGATTATCTGTCGCGCCGCTATGGTTATACTGGCGACGATGAGGCCGCAGAGAACGGTAACACAGCCGATTTTGATGCCGATTTTGACACCGAGGCTGGTGGCAGGCGGTCGAACCGCCGTGGCGGCGAACCCAAGGACACGTCGCAGGTTTATTACGAACGCCAGCGCGTGGATCGCGAAGAACGAATGAGTAGCGCCGAGCGTCGTCCCGATCAGCCTTTGCGCGCCACGCCGGGGTCTGCGCCGCAAAATGCAGATGATGATAGTCTGGCCAGTTTTGCTGCGGGGTCCACATCGGGCAGGGGATTCACGAGCCGTCCTGTCGAACGCAACCCAGATCGCGCCTCGGATCGCGCTGCGGCCTCCTATTCCGATGCGCGGGTTGATCGCCCCAATGATGACCGTATGCATGATGGGCGCACGCGGTCAGCCGATCTCGACGATCTGAATTTCGATTCTGCGCCCGAAACGCGTCCGGAAGCCGAAGACCAAAGCTGGATCAGCCAGGCCCGGGAAAAGTGGAATTGGCAGGATGTGAGTGGCGTCGCCAAACAGGTCGCGCCCGAGGTAAGCGGCGCCGAGAGTCTCTATGATTTCGAACTGGCAGGCTATGATCGGGATCCACGGATTGCCCAGGATTTGAGCAGTGCCGGTGCACGTGCGGGGGCCATGTCGGTTGCGAAGAGCAAATCTCGCTCTACGCTCTTGCCGCGCATGAGTTCTACCAGTGTAGACGCGCTGCACGAACAGATGGCAGAGCTGCACGAACAGATCACGATTATGTTGCCCGAAGGTCACGAATATCGCGCACGGGCGTTGGGGCTGCTGGAAAAAGCCAACACCATTTTGGAGAATGACCCCATGCGTTCGGCAGAAGTGGAATATTATCTCCAGCAGGGCCGGGGCATTGTGCAACGCCAGGAACATGCCAATCGCCTCTCTGGTCTCTATCGCGAACGCTTGCAGCTATATTTGGGGGCATGGCTGGCTTTGTCGCTGGTTAGCCTGTTGGCCCGCTACGTTTTTCAGTTTGAATTTGATGCACTGTTGGCGGGTACCTTCAATCTGGATTATTCGGGCTTTGTTTTGCAAAATGCGGCTGCCTTGGCGGGCAGCGTTTTTGCCGGTGCGCTGGGCGGCTCCATTGGCGCCTTGCTCACACTCATGCGTCATTCGCGGCGGCCCTACGGCTTTGTGGATCGCAAATATGGTCTGCGCGGTCTGATTCTGCCCGTATTTGGTCTGCTGGCGGGGGCGCTCATCTATCTGCCCTTTGGCCTGCTCTATTCCCTGATTGGGTTGGACCCGTCGCTGAATGTGATTGCGGCCTCAATTGCCGCGCTGTGTGCCTTTGCCTTTGGCTTCAACCAGGAATCGCTCTACGGCACACGGGAATAGGGCGCGTGCGCCACACGCTCTGTGCGCCACACCTTGCGCGCCGCAGGCTGCCACTTAGCGGAAAATTCTCGCGCAGACTATGAACCCTTTCGACGCTGATATGCCCGCGCCAGACCCGACTGCACCCGCGCCTGTTGCGCGCGCGGGTATTGCGTCGCGCCTGGTAGAAGTGGTGGTGAATGTGCCCATTCGCCGCTCGTTTGCCAAACGCCATGCCGCGCCTCCGCCCCCCGAAGCCGACTTTGATTCGGGCACTGACAATAACGACGCGCCGCATAGCGGTGCCGCGCCCAACGCCAGTGGCACGCAGGACGAACTGCCCTATCGCACATTTCACTATCATCTGCCGGTAGAGTTGGAGACTGTGGTAGAGCCGGGGCATTTGGTGTGGGTGCCGTTTGGCCGGCAACGTTTGCAGGGGATCGTGCTGGGCTATGCCGAATCTGCGCCCACTGCGACCAAGGCAGTCATCCGCCTGGCGCGCCCGCAGCCGGTACTATCGGCCATGCAGCTGGCATTGGCGCGCTGGCTGGCGCATTACTATGTTGCGCCGCTTTCCGAAGCCGTGCGTCTGCTGTTGCCGCCTCGCCTTTTGCAAAAGGATGAAGACAGCCAGTCGGTGCGCGCCAAACGCGAGTTGCAGATTACCTGGCTGGGCAGCCGGGAGGATGTGGCGGCACAGATCGCTTCGGGGCTGCGCGCGACGGCGCGTGTGACGGCGCGCGCCAAAATTCTGGCATGGTTTTTGGAACAGGGCGCAGCGGCATCTACGACGGACGAATTGCTGGCTGTGGGCGGGGTAAAATCGCGCGCACCGCTGGATACGCTGGTGGAGCAGGGCGTGTTGACACAGGAGGGGGATCGGCTGATCTGTGGGCTGACGCCCGCGGATCTGCGCACCCGCTATTATGCCGAGCTGGGCGTGGTGCGCTTTGAACCTCTGGCGCAGATTTTGGCCGCGCAGACCGCGCCGATCTGGCAGAGTGATCTCTATCGCGCGGTCGATACGGATTTGGCGACGTTGCGACGGTTTGCGGCCTGGGGTCTGGTGCGGCTGGATGAGCGTGTGCGCTTTCGCGATCCGCTGGCCGGGCGCACCTATGCCCAGACCTATGCGCCTACGCTCACAGCCGAGCAGGCGGCGGTGTGGGCCAAACTGGCGCGCGCCGGGTTTGGCGACTGCGACGCTGTCCCCGCGCCCGCTGCCGGTGATGTGGTTGATGCGGCTGACGCGGTTGATCCCGATGCGGTTGCCGGTGGGGATACGGACGAGCAGGCTAGCGGGCACGGTGGGCGCTTTTTGCTGCATGGCGTCACGGGCAGCGGCAAGACGGAGATCTATCTGCGCGCGCTGGCAACCACGCTGGCCCAGGGGCGTCAGGCAATTGTGCTGGTGCCCGAAATTGCGCTGACGCCGCAAACCATTGCCCGCTTCAGTGGACGTTTTCCGGGGCGGGTAACGGTGATTCATTCCAGCCTGTCGGTGGGCGAACGCTATGACGTATGGCGCGCCGTGGGGCAGGGCGAATTTGATATAGTGGTCGGCCCGCGCAGCGCACTCTTTGCGCCGCTGCCCCGGTTGGGGCTGATCATTGTGGATGAGGAGCACGAATCCAGCTATAAACAGGATGCGGATCAGTGGGGCGGGTCGAATGTTTTTTTCGATGCGCGCACGGTCGCCGCGCGTATGGCAGAGCTGACCGGCAGTGTGCTGGTGATGGGCAGCGCGACGCCCAGCCTGGAGGCTTATGCCGCGGTGCGCCGCGGCGAGATGACATTGCTGGAAATGCCCCGGCGTGTGATGGGTACGCACGATCATGCACCCCCGCCACCTGGCCCAGTTGAGAGCACCCAGACAAGCGACAGTGTGGGCGAACAGGCAGACGCGGAACCGCGTTTCATCGAACTGCCGCCGGTGGAAGTGATCGACATGCGCCAGGAATTGCGCGCGGGCAATCGCAGCATCCTCAGCCGGGCCTTGCAGGGCGAATTGCAGGCGACACTGGAAGCGGGCGAACAAGCCATTCTCTTTCTCAATCGGCGCGGCAGCAGCACGTTTGTCATGTGTCGCAACTGTGGCTATGTCGAAAAGTGTCGCCGCTGCGATGCCCCGCTCACCTATCACGACCGGGCGCGGGTG
>JBBDIO010000272.1:8896-11897 GCA_040880365.1 Litorilinea sp. | reverse complement strand
GGCTGCCGGGATCTGGTCGGGTCGTTCCAGCGTACTCAGGGACACAAAGCGCACATCGTGGGCTTTGCCGGGGGCCTGGCTGCGGGTGTGGGCCTGCGCAGCCTGCACCGCCAACCGCGTCTTGCCCACGCCACCAGGACCGACCAGCGTCAACAGGCGGCAATCCGCGTCTGCCAACAACTCGTGGATTTGGGTCAATTCGGCGGTTCTGCCCACAAAGCGTGTCGGGTGGGTCGGCAGGTTGTGCGCGGGTGCGGCAGGCTGCGCAGGGGTGTCCGGGTCGGTGGGAGGCGCGTGGCGGCGGGCAAGAATTTTGGCATGAAGCTGTGCGGTCGCCGGTTCGGGCGCGACATCCAGTTCCGTCTCCAGGAGTTGCACACACGTAGCATATTGGCGGAGTGCCGCGGCCTGCTGTCCGTTGTCGACGTATAGCTGCATCAGTTGGCGATGGGCGGGTTCGTGGAGGGGGTCCAATGTGAGCCGGCGGCGTACATAGTCCAGGGCGACGTCCAGCGCATTGTGCTGGGCGTGGTGACGCGCCAGGCGATCCAGCACTGCGGCCAGTTGGAGACGCAGACGCTCGGCATACAGGAGTTGCCAATCGTCAAATTCGGCGCTGGCCGCCAGGGAAAAACCTTGCAAAAAGTCGGCGCGATAGAGGGACGCGGCCGCGTCTAAAGATTCGACAAGGTTGGGTTCCAAAAGGCCAACCTCTGGGGCGTCGAGATTGTAGATATTTCCGAGCCACGGCAGCCGCGCACACTGGGCACGTTCGCAACGGGAGACCACACCTTCGGCCTGGATGGCACAGCAGACCATCTCTATGTCGCTGACCGCTTCGGTGGTCTGCTAGTGCTGGATGGGCGGGGGCAATTGCCATAGCCGTGATTGTGTTTCAAGATTGCCCCCGACAGCGAAACCATTCGGCAGCATGCACAACAGGCAGGCTTTCCCGCTAACCAGGTTTCCGAAGTGAAGGAAATCATTGATTCGACGACTGCCGAACGGTAGACAGAATCCCGCGCCTAGTCGCCCGGCTCGCGCAGGGTAGATATAGGTGCGGGCGATTCCGCGTCTGAAGAATCGGACCCCGATGCAGGCACAGTTGCCGCTTCGGGGTCGCGCGCGTTTACATAGTCCAGCGATTGATGGCGGAAATATGTATTATACAATCCGGCATAGTGCCCCGCCTTTGCCATCAGCGCGGCGTGGTTGCCCTGTTCCAGAATCCGCCCATTTTCCAGCACCAGAATCCGGTCGGCGGCCTTCACAGTAGAAAGCCGGTGCGCAATCACGATGGAGGTGCGCCCCTTGAGGATGAGATTGAGCGCGGCCTGAATCTGGGTTTCGGTGAAGGGATCGACGCTGGCGGTGGCTTCATCGAGGATGAAGATCGCGGGGTCCAGCGCCAACATGCGCGCGAGGACGACCAATTGCCGCTGGCCCATGCTCAGGCGTCCGCCGCGTTCCCCCACATCGGTCTGCAAGCCTTCGGGCAGGGTTTCCATCCAGTCGCCGCGCCCAATCTGACGAGCGATATGCGCCACTTCGGCATCGGTCAGGGCGGGGCGGGCATAGCGAATGTTATCGGCAACGGTGCCCGCAAAGAGGAAGGGCGACTGGCTCACAATGCCCAGATGATGGCGGAAACTGCGCAGATCGAATTCGCGAATGTCGACATTGTCGATGGTGAGATTGCCACTCTGGAACTCGTAATAGCGCGTGACCAGCTTGGCAATGCTGGATTTGCCCGCGCCGGTGTGCCCCACCAGCGCCACGCTTTCGCCGGGCTGGATGTGCAGATTGAAATCGCGTAACACAGGTTCATCTGCGCTGTAGCCAAAGTTTACATGTTCAAACCGAATCTCTCCCCGCAGCCGCTGCCCGCTTTGCGCAGCCGGGCGATTACCGCTTTGGATAACCACCGGCTCGGCATCCATGAGCGCAAAAATGCGTTCGGTCGCGCTCAGTGCGCCCTGGAACTGACTCCAGAACGCCGATAGGTTGAGCATGGGAAACCAGAAGCGATCCACACTGTTGATAAAGAGAAACCATGCCCCCGCGCCCACGGCTCCGGCATAGACTGCCGCGCCGCCAAAATAGAGCAGAACGGCGGTGCCAATGCCGCTGAACAGGGTCAGTGTGGGAAAGACACTCGCCAGCACAAACCCACGGCGCACCATGATGTCGTAGCTCTGCTGGTTGACCTGGAGAAAGTCGTCGTAGATGCCCTGTTCCCGATGAAAGTTTTTCGCTACGCTGATGCCCGAAACCGCTTCCTGAATGCTCACATTCACTTCGGCGATGGCTTGCTGGCTTTTGCGGGTGATGGCGCGCGCCCACCCCTGGAACCGCCCCGCGATGATAAACGCCACGGGGGCTAGTCCGCAGAGCATAATCGTGAGGCGCACATCTACGGTGAGCAGATAGGCCAGCAGGACGGCTGCCAGCAGCAATTGGGTCACGACCTCGGTGACCAGCACAGCCACGCGGCCAAATTCGTCGGTGTCGCTGGTGATGCGGCTGACGATACGGCCCGACTGATATTTGTCGAAAAAGCTCAGGTCGTGGTTCATGACGGCGCGAAAGGCATCGCGGCGCAGATCCAGGATCACGTCACCGATGAGCTTGGAGGTCTGAATCCGGCGAATCCAATTGACAAACCAGCCCAGAATGCCGATGGTGAAAATGCCCGCGATGAGACTGCCCACCAGCGCGGCGTTATCGGTCTGGTTGGCGATGACCACTTCCACGCCCCAGGAGACCACAATCGGCAGCATGGCGCCCGATACGGAAAAGAGGGTGACCATGCCCACAATCAGCGCGAAGCGTTTGCCATAGGGTCGAAAATAGGCTGCGATGCGCCGCACCAATTCGCGATTGGTATATTCCCGGTCATACGCTTCGTTGGCGAGTTCGGCGCGGATGAATCCCATAGGGTGTCCTTTTCTGCGTAAATTCTACGTATCGCGACCTTGCACACGTTTGTCGTGTCAAGGTC
>JBBDIO010000272.1:4613-8886 GCA_040880365.1 Litorilinea sp. | reverse complement strand
CCCGATACGATTTTGCTGTGTGTCACGCTATTCAGCGTTGATAACGATGACGGGACAGTCGGCATTTTCCAGAATCCACTCTACGCGCGGCCCCAGATAGATGCGTCGGGAACCGGGGCGCAGCGCGGTGCCCAGCACGATCAGGTTTGCCCGATAGTGTTCGGCCATTTCGACAATCGCGGCTGCGGGCGAGTTGGCTTCTTCTACCAGGCCCCGGGTTTTTACCTTACGCCCTTCGCCCGCAGTGCGCAACTCTTCCACAATCTCGCGCGCCATATCCAGACGCCGTTCGGTGATTGCCTGGCGTGCGCCTTCCCGATATTGATAATCGCCGCGCGTTTCGACCATGATATTGGTCACAATGACTTCCTGTTCGGGCTTGTTGGCTAGCGAAAATGCGATATCCGCGGCGTTTTTGGCCGCAGGTCCGCCATCGGTGGGCAACAGGATTGTATTGGGGTGCCAATCGGGCTGCACACGCTGTCCCTTCACAATCATGGTCGGACAGGGCGCCATGCGAATCAGACCATCGACCAGCGGCGTAAAGAGCGTTTCAACGTTGCGGTTGCGGTCGGATGCGCCCAACACGAGCAGATCGTAGTCTTTGGTCACTTCATCGAGAATGGTAGCCTGGGCGTCGCTACTTTCCACCACCTTGCGCACCACCTCGCCCGCCTGAATCCGTTTCGCCAACAGACGTAGAAAATCGGTGCCTTTCTGACGCTCGCCCGGCGCGACGACTGTGAGCAATGTGATCGACAGGGCGTTTTGTTCGCCCATGATTTCCAGAATGCGGGCTTCGATGGTCTGGATATGGTCATCGTCTGCGGTCGGGCGCACGCGCACCGGCATGAGCACGCGGTGGACATTGGCAACCAGGCTGCCTGCCGAGAGTTCTTCTCGACGCAGGCGTTCTATCTCTTCGGCTTCGGGTTTGACGCGGGTCAGGATATAGCGCAGCAAGGGCGGCGCCATGAGCGAGGTCGACATTGCCATGAGCACAATGATGGAGAACATATCCTGCGACAGGATGCCCAGCGAGAGGCCGATGGTGGCGATGATGATCTCCATGGCCCCGCGCGCATTGAGTCCTGCGCCAAAGGCGAGCGCGGTCCAGTGATCGCGCCTGCCGACCACCCGTGCACCGAAATAGGTGCCCGCCACTTTGCCCAGCGATGCCACCGCGATGACCAGCAGCGCGAAGCCGATGATGACCGGGTTGGAGAGTTGCAGCAGGTTTACCTTTAGCCCGGCGACGCCAAAGAAAATCGGTGTGAAGACGGCGAACGAAATGCTTTCCAGGTTGTGGCGCACCGATTCGGGCAGGCGGGGCATGGTGCCGAACAGAATCCCCATGACAAACGCGCCCAGCACCGCTTCCAGGTTCAGCGCCTGCGTGATGGCGCCCCAGGCCAGGGTCATAATGATGACGAGGGTCAGGAGGCGGTCTTCGCTGATCAGTTCGTCTTGCACATAGTCCATGATCTTCTTCACCAGGACACGGCCCAGGGTGAAGCTGAGAATGAGGAACGCCAGAACGCTGCCCACAATCTGCAATATACTGCCGAGAGTGATGGCTTCGCCTGCCGCCAACCCCGCCACAATCGAAAGCAAAATCCAGCCGATGGTGTCATCACTCATGCCCGCGGCGATGATGGTCTGGCCAATGTCGCGGCGCATGAGGTTCATATCCATGAGCACTTTGGCGATCACGGGAATCGCGGAGATGGACATGGCGGTGGCGACGAAGAGCGAAAAGACCAGGCGTGCGCTGGAATCTGCCAGCAGGCTATCGGGCAGATATTGTCCCAGGAGAAAGCCGCTGGCAAAGGTGGTGGCAATCCCCCCCAGCGAGACGCCGATGGCGGTGCGCGCGTGGCGTCGAATCAGCGCGATATCCGTCTCCAGGCCGGTGATCAAGAGCAGCAGCATCGCGCCGATGAGGCTGACTGTTTCCAGCAGATACCCCTGCACTTCGGTTTGCGGCACGAGCCAATGGCCCAACGCGGGAAACAGGCTGCTGAGAATCGAGGGTCCCAGAATAATGCCGGCGAGAATTTCGCCCACAACGGCGGGTTGTTTGATGCGGCGCGCGACTTCGCCCAATGTTCGAGCTGCCAGCAGCAATACTGTCATTTGCACCAGCAACACCAGAACATCGTGATGGGATGCCGCCGAGAATGGTCCTTCCATAACGTCGTTTTACTCCTGCTCTTATATTGGTTGCGCCGGTGCGCGTTTGGGCTTTCGCCATGCAGAATTGGCTTGTGCTTATACCAGGATGTAATGGAAATTTAAGTAGCCTTACTGACGCTATCCTGGAAGCGTGGCACACTTGATCTGGACAAGAACACCGACAAGAATCCCGACAGATATACGTACAGATATGCGGCAAGCGTCCCAATATCACATGCATGAGTATGCCTGTGGCGGTCCTTCTTACCCCTGGCTGCCCCGGTTTTGCCCAGCAAGACGCGCCGCTGCCGGTCAGATTACGCAACCGGCAGCGGCGCGTGGGACCCATAGAATTCAGAAAGGCAATGTACCTCAAATGTACAGATTTTCAAATCATCGGCGGCACGACGCGCGTTGGGTTCCCGCCTATTGGATCGTGAGTTACCTTGTGATCGCGTTGTTTGTGCTCGCCGCGTGTGGCGATGCCGGCTCTGGACAACCCGCCGCACCCGCGCCCACAGACGCCTCACCTGCAACCGATGCCGTCACGGACGAACCCGCAACAGACGAACCCGCAACAGATGAACCCGCAACAGATGAACCCGCTGACCAGACAGACGCTGACCAGACAGACGCTGACCAGACAGACGCGGACCAGACAGACGCTGACCAGACAGATGATGAGGCCGAAGTCGTAGTGGTGCCCACTGCGGAACCTTCTGCGGAAGCTACTTTGGAACCTTCTGCGGAGCCTGTGACCGAAAGCGCGCCCGCTGCGCCGGCGCAGCCTCAATATACGCCCGATAGCCACACGCTGGCCCTGATGCCGGTCGCGGATGGTTTCGCGCAGCCTCTCTATGCGGGCCATGCCGGCGACGGTAGCGGGCGACTTTTCATCGTTGAAAAGGGCGGCGTCATCCAGATTTTGCAAGACGGTGGGCGCCAGGATGCGCCTTTCCTGGACATTCGCGACCGGGTCGGTAGTTCGGGCTTCGAGCAAGGTCTGCTTGGGCTTGCCTTTGCGCCAAACTTTACCGAAACTGGTTTTTTCTTCGTCGATTATACGGATAGCGCAGGCAATACTGTGGTGTCTCGCTTCCAGGTTGACCCGGCAAGCCCCAATCAGGTAGACGCTGCCACCGAATTTACGGTGTTGCAGATCGAGCAGCCCGCGGCCAATCACAATGGCGGTGGGCTGGCGTTTGGGCCGGATGGCTATCTCTGGATTGGGACAGGCGACGGCGGGGGATCGGGGGATCGGTTCGGCAACGGCCAGAACGCGGCGACCCTGTTGGGCAAGATGTTGCGGCTGGATGTGACCAGCGATCCCAGCGTGCCCTATGTGATTCCCGCCGATAATCCGTGGGTCGAGGCGGATTGGAACGGCCAGGATGTGCGCGACGAAATCTGGGCCATCGGTCTGCGCAATCCCTGGCGCTATAGTTTCGACCGCACAACCGGCGATCTGTGGATTGCCGATGTGGGGCAAAACGCGATTGAAGCAGTGCACTTCACGCCCGCAGGCCATGCCGGAGGCATCAACTACGGTTGGCCGATCCTCGAAGGCTCGCGCTGCTATGCGGACCCCAACAACTGTGATCCCACCGGTCTGGATCTGCCTGTGCTCGAATATGCCCACGGGCAGGGTGATTGTTCCATCACCGGCGGCTATCTCTATCGGGGCGCACAGTTTGCCGATTTGCAGGGGGCCTATGTGTTTGGCGACTATTGCAGTGGGAATGTGTGGGTGGGCGTGCCTGCCGAAGAGGGCAGCGTGGAGGGCAGTGCAGAGAGCTGGACCAGCTATCATGCCCTGGCCGCCGACATCCAGCTCAGTTCGTTTGGCGAGGATGAAGCCGGGGAGCTATATGCCACTGGTTTGAGCAACGGCACAGTCTATCAGGTTGTGCTGGAATAAATTTGTGATCTGCGGAGGGTGGGCGGCGACGTAGCTCCTGCCCTCCGCGCACAAGTCTTCGTGGTTGTGTCCTCGTAGTTGTGTCCTCGTGTTATTGAACCCGCATTGCTTTGCTTTTCCTCGCTCTACCACTCGTCGATCCAGGCTTCCTGTTCACCCACCAGTTTGAAACGTCGTTCC
>JBBDIO010000272.1:0-4513 GCA_040880365.1 Litorilinea sp. | reverse complement strand
GAACAGACACCCTGGAACAGACACTGTTGAACGGACACTATTGAACACACTGGTGCACTGGTCGTCTTTGCCCAAACGTCCGGCAACAGGTATCCTGAACCATATGCCGAGTTTCCAATTCACCAAACCGGCCAATTCACCAAACTGGAAGGAAAATGTATGGGTTCCCAAACAATGGCGGGTGTATTTCCCATCCTTGTCACCCCGTTCGACGCGCAGGGCAGAATCGACGAAGAGAGTCTGCGCCGTCTGGTAGAGTTCAACATCGAGGCGGGCGTGCATGGGCTGGGGGTGGCGTTGGGCAGCGAGATTTTCAAGCTGGCAGAGGCCGAACGCGATCAGGTGACACGCATCGTGGTGGATCAGGCCAACGCGCGCGTGCCCGTGGTCATCAACAGTGGTGCGCCGGGCACCGATTTGGCCGTTTTCTATAGCAAGACGGCCCAGGACAACGGCGCCGACGCGCTCATGGTCATCCCCCCTTCGTTCATGCCTGTCGGACCAGACGAGGTGCTCGCCTATTATCGGGCGATTTCCGACGCGGTGAATATCCCGATTTTCTTGCAGGATGTGCCCACCGCGACGATTGGGCATGGGTTGGCGCGTACTATCGCCGAAACGTGTGAGCATGTGAACTATATCAAGGTGGAAAGTCTGCCGGTGGCGGGCAAGGTCGCGGCGATGGTCGAACATGCGGGCGACCAGTTGGTGGTTTTTGGCGGCGCGGGCGGCGGCTATTTCATTGAGGAGATGCGCCGGGGCGGGCGCGGTACGATGCCCTTCTGTAGCCAGCCCGAAGCCTTTGTGGCCGTGTGGGATCTCTTCCACGCGGGCGATGAAGCCGCAGCCCGCGCGCGTTTTGATGCGGAGATTGCGCCCATCAACCGCCTGGCGAGCCAGGGGTCGGGCATCTTCTATGCTGTGCACAAAGAACTGTTGCGCCGCCGGGGTGTCATCCAGTCCAACACGGTGCGCAGCCCCGCGCCGCCGGTAGATGAATGGACTGTGCGCGAGCTGGATCAGGTGATCGACGCGCTGTATGGCGCAACCGGGAAAAGCGGGTAGACGCCCACTTCCCGGCTATCCCACCAGTTATCACACCAGCTATCTCGCCGTCATTTATCTCAAGTTATTTAAGACCGGCTTCCCTACACACAACTTACCCAGAACTGGAGCAACCATGAAAATTGTCGATTTGCAGGTCATTCCCTTTCGCGTGAAGCGGCAGGGCTTTCGCAATGCCGAACTGCTGCCCGAAGTGGAGGCAGTGCAGACGCTCACCAAAATCATTACCGATGAAGGGGCCGAAGGCTATTATTTTGGCGGGCATGGACACGGCGACGCCGATGGACTGACCCACGATCAGCAGGCCGCGATGCAGAATCGGTTGAAAAATATGCTGGTGGGCCAGGACCCGTTCGACCGGGAAAAATTCTGGCATTGGATGTGGGTCGCCAACATGGAAGAAAACCTGCTCAGCGTGGTGGATATGGCGTTGTGGGATCTCCAGGCGCGGGCCTTTGGCGTGCCGCTCTACAAGCTGCTGGGCGGCTGTCGCGAAAAGGTGAAAGCCTATGCCAGCACCTATCCCAACATGGGCACGCCCGAAGAATATGCCCAGCACGCGCTGGATTGCCAACGCCAGGGCTATACGCATTACAAGATTCACCCCTACTATTTCTGGGATCCCGTGACGCGCCAGCCCGATCCGGGGCGGCCTTCGCATATTGAACAGGACATTGAGGTCTGCTATGCCATCCGCGAGGCGGTGGGGCACGAGATGGTGTTGAGCTTTGACCCGTGGGGAACCTATCGCACCTACGAAGAAGCCTATCGGGTGGGGCGGGTGCTGGAGGATCTGGATTTCTATTGGTTCGAGCACCCCATGCCCGAATATCGGGTCGCTTCGTATGAAAAGCTGAGCCGGGAGCTGGATATTCCCATTTTGTCGCCCGAAATTGCCGCGGGCAGCATCTATACGCGGGCTGAGTGGATTCGGCGCGGCGCGGCGGATATGAGCCGCATGGACGTGCTGCGCGGCGGGGTGACGGGTCTGAAGAAGATGGCGGGCATCTGCGAGGCGTTTGGCGTGAAGTGCGAAGTGCATATGAGCGGCTTTGCCAATCTGCAAATCCTGGGTTCGACCAGCGAGGATGTGTGCGAATATTACGAGCGCGGGCTGCTCGCGCCGGGGCTGGACTATGAGACGCCGCCGCCCTATCTGGCTGCGCTGGGCGACCCGATGGACAGCGACGGCTATGTGCATCTGCCCCAGGGGCCGGGCATGGGCTATGAGATTGTGTGGGACTATATTGAGGAAAACCGGGTGTCCACGGCCTGATGGCGCCGCGGGCCGTGTGCGGGACCGGGGCACGCCGGCGCGCGTTGGCGAGGAATCCGATTTGAGGATCATCTTGAGTTGGGGTTAAATGGATGAACTTACTTACAGCCCTCCGGGTACCGCAAGCACCCCCATTTTGGAGTGAGCAATGCCGATTCATGCCAATGTGTGTCCTTCGTGTTCCGCCCCCATCACTGTGCCGCCCCAGGTTGGGCAGATGTACTGTCCGTTTTGCTCTACGCCGCTAAGCATTCAACGCGATGCGGACACAATCAATCTGGACATTGCCGAACGCATTACAAATGTGGTGCAGGATAGCGCCTCGGCCACCCAGGTGGAGTTGCGGCGTCTGCAACTGACGCAGGAGGTTTCCGCGCTGCGTTCGCAGCTGGCCCACATTCGCAGCGAAATTCGCCTGTTCGAGCGCGAGCCGCAGACCGCGGAAACCAGCCTCTATCTGGCGGAACTCTATGCCGAGGCGCAGGAACTGGAAGATCACATTGGCGAACTGCGTGGCGCGCTCAACATCGCGCAGCCCGCGCCGGGCAACCGTCCGCGCCGTCCCAGCCTGACGCGCCCCACACCGGGCGCGTCTGCGCGCGGGGCGACTTCTGCGCCCGATTCTGTATCGGATGCGCCGGCCAAATCGGGCTGGCTGTGGCTTTTCTTCAGCGTGCAGGGACGCATGTCGCGCGGGCAGTTTGTGGTGGGCCTGGTGGCTGTGCTGGTGCTGATGGCCGTGGCGATTGCCGTGATTGGCCCCACCGATGCCCAGGCCGCGGCAACTGCCCAGACGACCGACACAGGGACTGACACGGCGACCGACACAGCCGCGCAAACGTCGGATGATCCCAGTGTCGCATCGTGCGTGGGGATGCCGCTTACGCTGCTCAGTTTTTGGATGGGCATTGCCGTCGGCGCCAAACGCTATCACGACCGCAACAAATCGGCGTGGTGGGTCTTGCTGGGCCTGATTCCCTTTGTGAACCTGTGGGTGCTCTTCGAGCTGGCGTTCCTGCCCGGCACCCCGGGGCCGAATCCCTACGGTGCTCCCGCGCGCTGGTGAGCTAGAATGTTATTTTCACAGAAGCGCGCAGATGTGGTTGATAAATCTGTTCGTAGCGCGCCGACAGTTCTGCGGCGTGGCAGTGGAATTAAAAAATGCGTGAAGTTGGCTGCATCAGGGATAGCGCGGAGTGGATCGGACAGGATTCGAACCTGTAACCAAGGAGTTATGAGCCCCCTGCTCTGCCATTGAGCTACCGATCCGGGTGTGGGAAAAATGCGTGGGTGAGCGGGTAGCGGGAATCGAACCCGCGTAACCTGCTTGGAAGGCAGGAGCTTTACCATTAAGCTATACCCGCAAATCGGCGCATCTGTGCTGGGGCAAGATGCCACAAGCACGGTGCGCCGGTCTTTTGTGGTCGGGGAGATAGGATTTGAACCTACGACCCCAGCGTCCCAAACGCTGTGCGCTGCCGGACTGCGCTACTCCCCGATGAATGTCTGGAAAACTGCCACGGTGCCAACGGTTTTTTCGCCAAACGCTGTGTCTTGCGCCGATGTGAAAAATCAACCCATCGGCTTGGGTCTCCGATGGGCATATATCCGCTGGGCTGTGGTACAATCTTCCAAAGCCTAGCCGATGCTAATCCCATCGGTTTAGGTCAGCCCGTTCGCAGTGGTCCAAGACTGCGGGCGGGCGTTTCTGTTTCAGAGAATAACACACGTTGTCAATAGGGTGCAAACCAAATCAGAACAAACCATCGGTTAGCCCCGGTTCCAGTTCATCCAACACATAGTGCTTGAACGTGGTGTTGATGTCCTTATGCCCCAGAATCTTCTGGGCTTGGCGCGGGTCAGTCTTGGCTATGGTGGTGCCCACGAAGCGGCGAAAGTCGTGTGGCTTGACGGATTCCAACCCCACAGCCTTAGCATAGCGTTTCACCAGTTCCCAGGCGCTTACCGGGTGAATGTGGTTTGTACGCGGGTCACGGCTTCCCCTGCCCCCGAAGCCGGTGAATATCCAGCCCGACGCCACAGGACGCGCCGTAAGCCACTTTTGGATAGCGGCGTATGCTTCTTTACCTAGCGGCGCTTCGCGGCTCTCGGCGGCCCCCTTGCCGGTCACATGGGCGATATAGCCCCCTTTGCGCTTCTCTATCTGCCCCA
>JBBDIO010000271.1:5333-11915 GCA_040880365.1 Litorilinea sp. | reverse complement strand
ATAGGATGTGCCCGTCGTGCCGATCTTGCCATTGGACCACGGTTGTTGCGCCAACCACTCCACCGTGTCATAGCCGTCGGGGCCTTCCTGCCAGAAAAAACCCATATCACCTTCGGAACCATAACACCCTCGGCAATCCTGAAAGACATAGATATAGCCGCGCTGGGCGAAAAAGCGTGCGCCGCGGGCAATCCGATCCGTCGAGTGCTTGTCATAGGGCGTGCGCTCCAGCAAAATCGGCAACGGCGCGCGCACAAAATCGCCGTTGCGCGCCGGGCGGTAGATATCGGCAACCAGTGTCACACCGTCGCGCATGGGAATCGCGACATCTTCCATCACGATAACCTCATATTCTGGATATTCTGGAACATCAGCATGGGAGACATCAAACTCCGGCGCAGCAGATGCAGGATAGCCGGGACGAGAAGTGGGGCGAGAAGTAGACATGGAATGCCTTTCCGATAAGTTTGGAAAATGGGTAGGCTTGTACACGCGCCAGGCTTATAAAAACGACAGATGGGGCTCCGGACAGGCGTAGAATCCGGTGATTTTCGCCAGGTGCGCAACCGCCGTACCAGCACGCCACCCGGCTCTAAAAGGATACTCCATTGGGCGCGAATCGCCACGCCCGCGCCGCGCCCTTGCGCCTATGCCGGAATGCACGCACCACGGACATATTTTGCACGGGGCAGAATGTATGCAAGCGTGCGGGGACGCGCGTCGGGTTTGACCCGCGCCCCCGCACGCTATATTCTATAATCCACATTCATTGCACAACCGCCGCGGCCTGCACGCAGCGCGCGTGACGATCTGGTCCACTTTTCTATACTGCCGCCAAATAGCATTCCCGACTCAGGCATTCGTCTGCGCGCGGAGATAAACGCGGCCATCCTTCCCAGCGAGACTTCTGTGAATCCATACATTGGGGAAATCGCCGCGCTGCTAGCCGCGGCCGGGTTTAGTTTTACTTCTGTGTGCTATACCTTCGCGGGGCGCAAAATCAATGCCGTCACGTCGATTGCCATGAGCCTGCCCCTGGCGTGGGTTTCCATGCTGGGGATCCACTATGCCGCGCAGGGCGCGCTCTTTCCCTGGCAGACTGCGCTCGACCGCTGGCTGCTATTGGGCGCATCGGGGATTCTGGCGTTTGTAATTTCGTCCTATTGTATGCTCAATGCCTACCAGGCGATTGGCCCGCGGCTGACCATGCTCATCGCCTCGTGCGCGCCGCTGCTGGGCGCGCTGCTGGCCTGGCTGTTTCTGGGCCAGACGCTGCCCGCCAACGCCGCACTGGGCATCGCGATTGTCACCGGGGGCGTCGTGTGGGTTGTGGTAGAACGCAGCCCGCGCCGAAGTCCACAACGCAGCCCACAGCGCCGCGACCCGAATCACAGACAGAGCAATGAATCAGACGCCCTGTCGCGCACACAGCTACCCCACTTCGACCTGCGCCGGGGCGCGATCTTTGCCGTGCTGGGCACACTCGCCCAGGCCCTGGCTTTTGTTTTTTCCTCCCAGGGCGTCGCCGGCGATTTTCCACCCCTCAGCGCCACACTAATCCGCATCACCGCGGGCATCGTCGCCTTGTGGCTCTTTATCGCCTGGCAGGGCAAACTGCGCGCCACCGCCGCCATCTTCACCCGCGATATCCGCCTGTTCTGGCAATTGACCGGCGCGGCCATTTCGGGGCCGGTGCTTGCCGGTTCCCTGGTGCTGCTCGCGCTGCAAACTATCCCGGTAGGCATCGCCACCACGCTTTCACACACCACTGCCATCATGCTGATCCCGGTGAGCTATTTTGTCTTCAAAGAGCAGACCAGCCTGCGCGCCGTCCTGGGCACGCTGGTCGCGCTGGTGGGGATCTTTATCCTGTTCAACTAACCGTCGGGGTAGCCGCCTGGTCCATATCTGCAACGGGTGTAACAGTCTCGACCCGCGTCGCGGCGGCGCCTACCCGCATCCGCAGCGGATCGCGGGGACGCAGGGTCACCACCGTATCCTTGACCACCGGCGCATCATCCACGCGCGTCAAGGTTCTGTGCTGCAACAACGTCGCCAGTATCACCTGGGCTTCGAGCATGGCAAACACAGTGCCCAGGCATATTCGCGAACCCGCGCCAAAGGGAAGATAGGTGTAGCGGTCGGGCTGGTTTTCCGGGTCTAAAAAGCGATGGGGACGGAATTCGTCGGGTTCATCCCACAAATCGGGGCGACGATGCGTGGCATAGGTGCTAAAAATAATCACAGCGTCCTTGGGAAAATCGACCCCATTGGCCTGAAACGGTTCGATGACACTGCGCCCAAACCCAAAGGCAGGCGGATAGAGGCGCAATGTCTCCTTGATGACCGCCTCGAGCAACGGCAGCTGTGGCAAAGTCTCAAATGTCGCGGGCGCAGCGCCCAAAACGGTCTGCACCTCGGCGGTTACTTCCTTCAGAATGTGGGGATGCTGTGTGAGCAAATGCCACACCCAGGTAAGGGCCGCGGCCGTCGTTTCATGGCCCGCGACAAAGAGCGTAATACACTCATCCAACACCTGCGCGCGCGGCATGGGCAGGCCATCTTCATCGCGCGCCGCCAACAACATAGAAAGCAAATCGCCCCTGTCTTGAACAGAGCCTTCAGCCGAGCCATCACCGTTTTGCAGGCGCTCCTCGATGATGGCATTCAGCCGGCTGCGCACCTGCTGCAGGGCAGCCTGCTGTCGTCGATTTTCGGGTGTCGGCAACCACTGGGGCAAACGGAATGGCGATTTCAATTGCGCTTCGGCTACCTGAAAAATCGTTCGCATCCGATCGCCCAGCGCGGCGGTCTCCTCCACCAAATCCACGTCATACATGGTTTTGGCAATAATCCGCAATGTCAACTGCGTGAACTCGGCGTGAATTGCGTGGATCGAGCCAATCTCCCAGCTCGTCGCCATTTCGCGCGTATAGTCTGCCATGGTCGCCACATATTCGCGGATGCGCATGGTATGAAAGGCGGGCTGCACCAATTTGCGCTGCCGCTGCCAGGTCTCACCTTCGGCAACAAAGACCCCATTGCCCAAAAAACGTTTGAAAACCCCCGCCACAAAGGGATCCCGGTGCATCTGGCGCGCATGGTGCAGCAGCAATTCGCGAGTCATGGCCGGTTCGGATATGAAGAAGAGATCCGTCCGCAAAATTTTCAGATGCGCGACCCCGCCCAGCTCTGCCGCCATTTGACAGGCAAAAGTCAACTGGTCTTGTTGCATCGCCTGCATTTCAGTAAGAGACAATCGCTTCACGGTATTCCTCGCCAGTCGCTGGAAGTTCTGATATAGTTATGCAACAGTCTGTCGCACACCAATTCGCCCACAAGCAACTGCGCCACAGCAGCCGCCCCAAGCATTCCCACAAAAGCATAGGGCGTGGCTGCGCTCCTGTCAATTAACAATTCAGGCCAGATTGCTGCATATGCAACAAAGCGAGCCGAAATGTCGCACACTGCCCAACCGCCCGATTTCATGCGGTCCGATTCCCCTCTCTCCGCTTCACCGCTATCCGAATCAACCCAGCCCGATCTGGATGTGCGGAGTCATCGCACACGCCTCCAGATCCGCGATGCATTTATGGCACTCTTGCTGGAAAAAGACTTTGATCGAATCACCGTGAGCGAACTGGTGAAACGCGCAGATATTAACCGCACCACCTTTTATCGCCACTATGCCGATATCTATGATCTGGCGCACCGCCTGACGGATATTCTGTTTGTAGATATCAACGCACAATTCAACCGGCTCACAGCCCCCGACGCGCCGCCACCTAACCCGCCACCTAACCTGCCATCCAGCCCCCCGCCCACCCAATCGCCCATGTCCGATCCGCGTGATTGGGAGCTACTCTTTATCCATGTCCAGGAGTTTGCCGCGTTCTATCGCGCCATGCTCCAACCCGGTGGCATCCCCGGTTTTCGGGCCAGGGTCGAAAGTGTGGTCGTCGCGCAGATGGAGCAACTATTGCCCGCGTATGGCCTGGACCCTGCCGCCGCGCCCATGCCGATGACGTTGGCGCTGCACTACATTGCCGCAGCCCAGGTAGGGTTTATGCAATGGTGGCTGGAAAATGACATGCCCTTTCCGCCCGCGCAAGCCGCCGCGCATCTGCGCAATCTGCATCTGCGCGGCGGCCTGTGGGCTTTGGGAATGCAAAAGGACACGCCGCCCCCCTAATGCGGTGCGGCGTGTCCTTGCCTGTTCGTCTTAAATTGTTTATCCGCTACTCGTTGACCGACGGAAAGTTCCTACGCGACTGTCGTCGCCAGCATGACCTCCTGCAACCAGCTTTTGAGCCACGCAGGCAAAGTCTGCCCCGCCTGCAAATCATCGGGCACGCCATTGGGGAATTCCTCATCAATCGCCTGCTGAATCGCTTCCAGCCGATTTTCAGGGTGGGGATGGGTACTCATAAATTCGGGCTGACGTTGCCCTTCCGAAGCGGCGCCCAATACTTCCATCACCCGCAACAGCGCGCGTGGATCATAGCCGGCATCCGCCATAAAACGCACGCCCAGCCGATCCGATTCCAGTTCGTGGTCACGTCCATAGCTCATGTTCACCATCTCGCCCACAACCATCGCCATCTGCGAAGCCGTCGCGCTGCCCGGATTTTCGGGGTCGTATACGGCCACCGAAGCCGCGCCCGAAAGCCCGCGAATCAGCTGCGATTTGGCAATCTGCTCTGCCGAATGGCGTCCGACCACATGCCCGATCTCGTGGGCCAATACGCCGGCCACCTCGCCTTCGGTTTCCAATTCGTTGAGCAATCCCGCCGTAATAAAGATCTGTCCACCCGGCAAGGCAAACGCATTGATGGTTTGCCCATCGGCCAAAAGATGGAAATCAAACTCATAGTCGGTCGTGCCCGCGCTGGAACTGCTGACCAACCGTTCACCTATGCTATCCAGCAGCGCCTGGGCTTCCTGATCCGGGTGCATCCCGCCAAACTGTTCCGCCATTTGGGGCGCGGCCTGCAAACCCAGCGCAATCTCCTCATCCACCGTCAACGATACCCGCTGATTTTGTTCGGTAATCGGATTAAACTCGTTGCGTGTACTAAAAAAATAGCTACCTACGGCAATGACCGCCAATACCACTGCGATGACCAATCTGCCGGCACCCCCGCCGCGCGAAGAACGTCCCATCCGCCGTACCATCATCTATCTCCTTTAAGAAAATCTATCCTATATGTCTGTCATGTCTGAATTTCAGAAAACATGTCTGCTGCCTGCAAATTTCGCAGCCGGCGAGGCATCGCGGTGCCGCACCAGATCCAGTTTCTATATATCACACTTTGCACCGGGAATAGAACAATCGCCACGTATCTCGGTGTATGGCTGGATACAGAACAGGATATGCATATCTGAGTTGACATCTATATACACACACAGTAGACTGAATATGAACGGCTCCCCCGTTCACCACACATCCCAACCCGTAAATTTCAAAAATCCAATTTGTAGTCTATTCAATTTAGCCGCCGCTATAGTCTGGAGAATTGAAGATGCCGGAACGACTTCTCGACAAGGCGCCGAAGGAAATGCGTATTGCCCTCGGCCAGTTTCGCGATCCCAGCGACGATCTGCTGACCTACATCACACAGTTGGGCGCGCAGGATTTCCTCATGAATACGCCCGCCTTCCCCGGCGACAAGCAGTGGGAATATGAAGACCTGCTGGCCGCGCGCAAAAAGGCCGATAAGCATGGGCTGCGGCTCATGGCGCTGGAAAATGTGCCCATCACGTTCTACGACAAGATCATGCTGGGCCAGCCGGGGCGCGATGAACAGATCAACCACATGCAAAACACCATCCGCAACATGGGCAATGCAGGCATCCCCATTCTGGGGATCCACTGGATGCCCAGCGGTGTATGGAGTACGCAGCCGCCCACACAACGGCGCGGTGGCGCGACCGCACGCCGTTTCGAAATGCGCGAGCATCCTGCCGACGCGCTCACCTTTGGCCGCGTCTATACCGCCGAGGAAATGTGGGAGAACTTCAAGTATTACATGGAGGCGATTCTGCCCGTTGCCGAAGAAGTCGGCGTGACATTTGCCATCCATCCCGACGATCCGCCCGTGGAATCTCTGGGCGGCGTGGCGCGCATCTTCCGCAATTTCGAAGGCTTCAAGCGCGCAATGGACCACTTCGACACGCCGCATCTGGGGCTGAATTTCTGCATCGGCTGCTGGTCCGAAATGGGCGGACGCGAAAATGTCTTGCGCGGCATTCGCCACTTTGCGCCCCAGGGCAAGCTCATCTACATTCACTTCCGCGATGTCGAAGGCGTTGCCACCAGTTTCAGCGAATGTTTCATCAACGAAGGCAATCTGGAAAGCAAGCTCGAAATCATGCAGGCGCTCAAGGAAAATGGCTTCAACAGCTTCCTCATTGATGACCATGTGCCCCACATGATTGATGACTCGCGCTGGGGACACCGGGGCCGCGCCTATGCCATCGGCTACCTTGCCGCGCTGGTCGATGTGGTCAACAAAATGCCGGGATAGGCGCGCCCGCGCAGGATAGAGCGCCTGTCGGCCTGCAATCCAAATTGGCTTGCAG
>JBBDIO010000271.1:0-5323 GCA_040880365.1 Litorilinea sp. | reverse complement strand
CCCCCCCCACGGACAGAACCAAACAAAACAGATTGCACCCACAAACGAAAGCAAACACAATGAGTAATTTACAGGATCGCGTGGCAATCGTAACCGGGGGCGGGCGCGGCATTGGCGGTGCAACCGCGCGCAGGCTGGCGGCTGCCGGCGCGCGGGTCTATGTGGCAGACAAGGATGGCGCCGCCGCCGCGGAAAACGCAGCGCGCATTCTGGACGCGGGCGGCAGCGCAGTCGCCGCCGCGGTCGATGTGAGCGAACACGACCAATATGCCGCAATGGTGGAAAACGCCGCAGCCCAATGGGGACGCCTGGATATCATCGTCAACAATGCCTATGGTCGCCATGAACCCGACGGCAGCGCACTGACCGTGACCGACAGCGCCTTCGATTATGGGCTGACGATCATGGCAAAAACGATCCTCTGGTCGGCGCGCTATGGCGTACCGCATCTGCGCGCCCACGGCCACGGCAGCATCGTCAACATTGCCTCGGTACACGGTTTTCTCTATGCGCCGGGCAGCCTGGTCTATGAAACCGGCAAGGCCGCCGTCATCGCCATGACCAAGCAAATGGCAATCGACCTGGGACCGCTGGGCGTGCGCGTCAATGCCATCTGCCCTGGGCACATTGTGACCGAACGCCAGGCCGAACACTGGCAGAAAAACCCGTCGCACCACAAAATGCTCGAACAGAACTACCCCCTGCGCCACACAGGCACGCCCGACGACATCGCACATGCCATCAACTTTCTGAGTACCGACGAAGCCAGATTCATCACCGGGCACATCATGGTGGTGGATGGCGGCATGACCGTGCAATTGCAGGAAAATTTTGGCAATCACATGGGCCATTTCATGCGCGCCCACCCCGATACGCAACTGCCGCCCCAGCAACTCGATTTCTAAACGCCAGTTTCGCCACATTCCCGTGGGGCGACGAAGCAACAAAAAGGGCGGTGGGTCGGAGAAAAATCCTCCAGCCTCCCGCCCTTTTGAAATCTGCACATACACCGTATCAATTATATGGGATCAATTACATGGGAACATGCCGGCCACCGCGCCGCGCTACTTACGACTGCGGAACTTCGCGGTGCGCTCATGCAGGCTTTGATAGGCCACCTTCTGCCCTTCACCCGTTCCGGCAAAATTCTGGGCATTGGCCTGGGGGATATTGAGGCTGTGCGCCTCGGAAAACGCATCCATATTCGCAGCCAGGAAGAGAAATTCCCACTGATATTTTTCCTGTTGATGCTTGATCATCTGCGCGACCCGTTCCCGCGTATAGTCCTTGCTGGAATTTTCCAGGCCATCGGTCAGGATCGCAACCACCACATTCTGCGGGCGCTGGTCCTCCGGCGTCTGCGCCAGGCGATTGCCCACCTCATCAATCGTGCGCCCCACCGCATCCAGCAGCGCGGTCATGCCCTGGGGAACATAGTCGGCCGCGGCAACGGGCTGGACCTCGGACAAAGGCTTGGCATCATGCACCCGTTGATAGCCGTGATTAAAAAAAACCAGTGTGAAATTTGCAGTGCCCGATAGCGCCTTTTGTCCGGTGATGAAGGAATTCATCCCGCCCACCGCATCCGACTTCACCGGCTCCATCGATCCACTGCGGTCGATGATGCATACAATCTCCGAAAAATCTGCTTTCATAGCCTGCCTCGCTCCCTGGTTAATCTACCCTATCGTCGTTATACCCGACGCGATCTGTCGTGTGCGTATGAGTCTGTGCGATATTCCGCCTCAAATCATCCCATGTCATAGCGGGTATCTCAGCCGGAGAATCGCACCAAGCGCGCATCGCTCATTTCACACATCCTTGCACAAGTCGCCACGCGCGGGAAATCTATAGACGGCGCAGATAGGTTCGGGCAGTATAGAACAGCCGCAGCTTGCAAACAAGTGGGCGAAATCCCGGCTTCCGATCCAACCAACCAGTGTTTGTCCATCTCATCACCAGACTGGGTGCAGGATCCGCGAACGCGGGCGTCCGTGCTTGTCTACCGTTTACGCGCCGGGAACTGCACCCCGTTTCAGATAATGGAGGTAGTGCTCTGTGTCTTGAGAGCGGATGAATGCTGTGACCAGGTCTCCTGACTGTAAAGTCGTAGTACCGTGGGGGATAAGAACCTTGCCATCGCGCCGGATCGAAACAAAAAGGGCATCCTCAGGAAGCATTGGGGCGATCTCCTGGATGGACATTCCCACGACCTGATCGGCCAGCTCCAAGGTCACGTCAATGAACTCCGTGCCATCAATGTTGCGCTGCTGGACACGCTGCGTCCGATGCTGAAGTTCGGCGCGGCGAGCAAGAGCGATGTTGTAGGCGCGGATGATGTCGTCACGGCGGATCACACCCTGCAACCAGTTGGGATTCTCACGGGATACCACCGGCAACCGGCCGTAGCCCCGCATCCCCATGCGCGCCAAGACCTCACCTGCCGTCTCATCTGGGTGTGCAATCACCAGACGTGACCGCGGTGTGCCGATCTCGGACACCGGTGTGCGCCGAGGCATCTCCTCAGCAACCGCGCGGTCGAGATCGGTAATGGTCACGAGCCCCCACAGATTGCCTTCATGGTCCAACACCATCAGGCCATGCCGACGTGTCGAACTGAACAGGTCCGAAAGGTCGGGGAGAGTCATGCCTACAGGGACGGTCGTAAAAGCTTGGGCCATGACCTCGCCTACCATAACACCCTGTAGCACGTCGATATCCCGCCCGCCCTGTAAGGTGATGCCTTTAAGTTTCAGCTTCAGCGTATAGATAGAATAGGGGAGGAGACGCTCTGCCAAGAGTGTGGATAGCCCTGTAGCCAACATCAGCGGCAAGATCAGCTTGTAGTCGTTCGACATCTCGAAGACGATCAGAATAGATGTCATCGGCGCCCGGGCTGCCGCCGCAAAGACCGCCGCCATGCCCACAATGGCATATGCGCCGGGATTCACGGCGATGTTCGGCCAGAGATCGTGAGCGATGTTGCCCACAATTCCACCCAATACGGCACCGATAAAGAGGCCAGGGGCAAATACGCCCCCCGAATTTCCTGCCCCCAATGTGAAGGAGGTGGCGAGCACCTTGAGCACCAGGAGCGCGGCCATCGTCGTTAGGGGAAGGGCAAAGTTTTCGGCGATGGTTTCACCGATCAGGTGTAGACCAGGCCCCAGCACCTGCAATTCGGGTGAGAGCAGCGCCACCAATGCCGTGGCGCCCATGCCGATGGCGGCCTTTAACGACTGGGAGATGTGCCAGCCGTCGAATAGGCCTTCCATCCTGTAGAGTATGTGGATGAAGCCGACGGCAACGACTGCAGCCACCACCCCCAACAGCAGGTAGATGGGCAGTTCGCCCACATGTGTGAGCGGATAGGCGGGTACGGCAAAGGCCGGCCTATTTCCCAGAAAGGCATGGCTGACAACGCTGGCGGATACGGCGCTCATAATCACCACACCGAAATTGCGGACCGTGAACGTGCCCAGGATTACCTCCAGGGCAAAGACTGAGCCGGCAATCGGCGCGTTGAATGTGGCGGCAATCCCTGCTGCTGCACCACAGGCAACCAAGGTACGCACCCGTTCATTGGAAAAATGCAGAAGCTGACCGATGGAAGATCCTAGAGCCGAGCCAACCTGTACGATTGGTCCCTCCCGACCGGCCGAGCCGCCTACGCCGATTGTCAAAGACGAGGCCAATACCTTGATGGCAGCGACGCGAGCGCGAATCCGCCCACCACGCATGGCTACCGCTTCCATCACCTCCGGCACCCCGTGCCCCTTCGCCTCGGATGCCCAGTGCGATATCATATAGCCGACGATCAGCCCAGATCCAATCATGGCAAGTAGCAGACCTGATATCGTGCCGATTGATATTTGCAGCCAAGCAGTGATCCCAGCGATCTGGCCCAGGAGCCATATAAAGATCATGGCGCCAAGCCCTGTGCCAATACCTACGACCACGGCAGCGCTGACCAAGGTGACTTCCTCAGGTGGGTGCCAGCCAATCAGCCTGCGCACAGTCTCGTTGTTTTCTAGATGAAGGAAGCCGGGAAGCTTCAACGCGGACATAGGAATTGGGTCTTTCAGCGGGTCATAAAGGTTTATCAGATTTTTGGCGACAAAGGGCGAGCAGTGACGAGTCGCGCACTGATTACAAGAAACGCCGAGCTTCTTCTACCCCTATCCCAACAGCTAAGTATACTCCTGCACGACTGGGCTGACAAACAAGTCCCCTCCGTTAGGGGCAATGCCAACCCTTATGTACAGTCATGTGAAAATGTGCTGCCCTATCCAGCCACGTCCCATGCAGCCGGCAGGGTAGTGCACAGCTTTGCGCAGCGGTCCATCCCCACGGGTGTGGGGAATACCCGTGCGCATGGTTGCCAGCATCCGCGTCAGACGGTCCATCCCCACGGGTGTGGGGAATACTGTATAGGTGTTCTTTCAGTCGGTCTTTCGGGCGGTCCATCCCCACGGGTGTGGGGAATACGAGCTGAACGATGGCGCGTGCAGCTGCCCCCACGGTCCATCCCCACGGGTGTGGGGAATACGCGCAACAGTTCCCCGATGCTCATTTCTCTAGCGGTCCATCCCCACGGGTGTGGGGAATACCGGTTCGAATGATCCATCCAACCTAGTTATTGCGGTCCATCCCCACGGGTGTGGGGAATACTAGCCCGCCTTCCACAGTGCCGCCTCTATCAGCGGTCCATCCCCACGGGTGTGGGGAATACTTCGGTTACGGTTGGCATTCGGTAGGAGGTAACGGTCCATCCCCACGGGTGTGGGGAATACCCCACGTCGCGCTAATTCAGAAACGCTAATTCCGGTCCATCCCCACGGGTGTGGGGAATACGTGTTTATGCGGTAATCATAGCGGGGGTGCGACGGTCCATCCCCACGGGTGTGGGGAATACGCAAAGTGCTGGAAAGCATCGGCTGGCGTCTTCGGTCCATCCCCACGGGTGTGGGGAATACGCTCCGAAACAGGAGCCAGCGCGCTGCCACTACGGTCCATCCCCACGGGTGTGGGGAATACGACGGCTTGCAGTTCGCACGCCAGAGCATTAGCGGTCCATCCCCACGGGTGTGGGGAATACTCACCGAGGAAAGCCACGTAGGGGAATGGGCGCGGTCCATCCCCACGGGTGTGGGGAATACCGCATCTTCATCAGGCTTACCCCCGGCATTTGCGGTCCATCCCCACGGGTGTGGGGAATACCTGGTCGCCTACCATCCGCGTTGCGGCATTGTCGGTCCATCCCCACGGGTGTGGGGAATACGTGACGAGGCGACCGCCGCAGCCGCCGCCCTGCGGTCCATCC
>JBBDIO010000270.1:0-11934 GCA_040880365.1 Litorilinea sp. | reverse complement strand
GTACCCAGGCCGGAAGTCACATGGACTTCCGGCCTGGCTTTTCCCACGTTTGCCCCACGCTCACCCAATTGCGCGCAACTCTTCGCGTCCAAGATTCGTCATCATGGGTGTGGTCTGCGCCATCTTTCTGAAATCCAGGCGCCGCGCGATTGGCTGAATCGGGCGCGTGCAGGTGGCAGACCGGGCAGTTAACAGGGTGGAACTACGCGCCAAAACAGATGTTTCAATATCGGTGCGTCAACACAGGAGAAGGAAGAACGTTCATGCGTAATGTTGTGATTGCAGTCATATTTTTGGTGGTCATCACCGTGGCCGCGGGGTTGGGCTGGATGGCCTGGCGCACGGCCGCGCCGGATGATCTGGCGCTGGTCGGCGGCGACGAGATTTCTGTGCAGGATCTGGCCGCGGCGACTCCGCCTGCCGGGGAGGAAGAAACCGACACCGCAGATGAAGTCGCCGCCGACACAGAGGCTGATACAGGCGCTGATCCAGATGCAGAGGCTGATGTCGCCGAAAGCGCTTTGGCGCGCCTGCGCGAGGAGGTAGCCTTTGTTTACAACTGGAACACACGTTTGGGGATCTGGCGCAATGGCGAAGATGTGAGCCTGGGCAGTGTGGATGCGTCGCCGTCGCCCCGCCTGGCGTCCGCAGGCGATCTGATCGCGTTTGCGCGCGATGGCGGTCTGTGGGTGATGGGGATCGACGGTGAACAGGAGCGGCTACTGGTTAGCCAAAGCGAAATCGAGGGCATGGGCAATGCCGATACCACGGCGCGCCTGCACCGTATTGCCTGGCTGCCGGGCACATCGCGCCTGTTGTTCAATACTGCGCTCAATTTGGAGATGGGCCTTGCCCTCTCCAATGACCTGCACATGGTGGATGTAGACACGCTTGATCTGACCGAGATTCTGCCTGCGGGCGCGGGCGGTGAATTTTATGCGGCGCCCGATGGCGCGACGATTGCCGTGATCGCCCCCGACCGCATCCGCTTTGTAGACCCGCTGGGCGTGGCGCAGCGTCCTGCTTTCCTTTTCCCGCCGGTGGTGACCTATAGTGAGTACATCTACTATCCCCAGGTGGTGTGGGCGCAGGACAGCCGCGCCGTCGCCGTGGTCATTCCCCACCCCGAAGCGGTGGTGCAGCCCGAACAGCCCGCAAGCATCTACCGGCTGGCAGCAGGCGCGGATGAAACTACCATGCTGGGCCAGATTCAGGCCGGTTCACCGACTTACTGGATCGACCCCACGTTGCAACACGTCGCATATACGCAAATCGACTTTCCCGATGCCGACCCTGGGGCAGAGGCAGGTGCAGAGGCAGGTGCAGAGGGCGCAGTGCCTGCGCCGCCCACTGTTTCGATTGTGGCCGCCCAATTGGATGGTACGCCGCTGGGGACCTTATATGAGGGGGGAGGGCAGTTTGTGGGATGGTCGCCGACAGGCGAACATTTCGCGCTTGCCACACCCGATGGCGCAGAAAGTATGCAGATTGGCAGCCTGGGACAGGAGACCCTCACGCCGCTTGCCGGTTTGAGCCACGCCTTCAGCCATCAGGTGGCGTGGGTGGATACTGAGCACTTTGTGGTAGTGGTTGCCGATGCCGCCGCGACGACCGTCGCCCTGGGCAATGTCCAGGGCGAACTGGAAGCGCTTATGCAGGTAGAGGCGGGTTCCTTTACGTTGGATATGGCTGCAAGGTAAGCCGCGGCTTGCCGTCTGATGTCTCGTGGTATATGCAGGGGGTGCGCATACCCCCTGCATGGCGGTCGCGTGATTAGTCGGCTTGTGTAACGTCCAGGCGAGGCAGATATAAGCGTGGGTGTGCGTGGAAGGGTCGCAGACGAATATTGATATTGTCGGTAGAGGCGCCGGGTGTAACGATGACTGACTCCCCTTCGCCGGGTGTATCATACACCGCGGGTAGCACAGGCCCGTTTCCGGTATAGAACTTCTGGGGATATGGGAGCGCGGGCGGTGTGGCGGCTACTCGATACTCCCCAGGCGGCAAGCCCTCTATATGATAGCTGCCAGTTTCATCGGTGCGCGTGGCGGTGCGGCGGAGAAAAATCCCCCAGCCGTTCCAGCTCTCCTGTTCGGGGAGATAGAGATAGATGCCTGCCTGGTTGGCTGGCGCGCCGTCTTGCATGGTCACCGTGCCGCGGATCGATCCTCCTGTTTCCAGATATATGTCGATTGCTTCCTGTCTTTCGCGCCTCTCTAATTGCAATGGTGAGTCTGGATAAAATCCCTCATCCCCCACATCTCCGTAGAAGTTTGCGGCCCATTGCCCATCCGGATCGGTCGCCAGCAGCGTATAGTTGCCCGCTTGCAAACCGCGGAATACATAATGGCCCTGGGCGTCGGTCAGCGTGGCAATGGATGGGAGCATTGTTGAGATATGGGGCGAGATGGTGCCGCGTAGCAGTTCCACCTTCATTTCTGCCAATGGCATGGCATCACCGAACACCTGCCCTGCGATCTGTCCTTCAAATTCGCCAGCGCCGACTACGAAGTCTATGTCAGGCGTGGTCTGCGCGTCGCGTATCTCAATCGTGGTGGCGTCTTCGAGTGTTGCACCGCCGTAGTAGCTGTTGTGCGCAACCTGCGCCCCATAGTAGGCTATAAGGTGTACTCGATAGAAGCCTGGCGACACGGTGAGCGAATAGGGTCCGGTTTCGGAGATGGGAAAGTTGTGCGTTTCCTGCCACTCGTCCTGTATAGCATCATAGGCATATAGGACGAGACGCGCCGAACCAAAGTCGCCATCGGGGATAATAGAGATCGTGCCGTTGATCTGTCCTCCCCCCAGTTGAAAGTCTATATCGGTTTGGGGCGTGTTGTTGGTGATGATGACGGGTTGGGCGTTTTCGCGCGTGTCAACCTGGTTGAAATAGGTGACGCGATTGCCCAGGCGCGGATCGACGGCATAGACAAGCCAGTGTTGTTGCGGATAGAGAGAAAGCGGTGGCAGGTTATCGGCATAAAAGACATATTGTCCATCGAAATTGGTGCGTCGCTCTCGTATTTGTCCAGGTGATTGGGGGAAGATCATTTCGGCGCGCACGGTGATATCCGGCAGTGGCTGCCCGGCTTTGTCGGTGATACGTCCTAAAATGCGCGCCGGCGGGTTGGAGTCTAGCCTGAATTCCACGTCGTAGTCCAGCGTCTCGCCCGCGGTTATCTGGAGGCGTGGTCCACAGCCGCCTGGCTGCCCAAAGGGATAGGGATCGCTGAGGGTGGGCAATACACACAGGAGATATTCACCGGTTGCGAACCCGTCGAAAACAAATCCGCGGGGATCATTGACGCCGACAACCTGGTTGGCAAAAGGCAGCCCATACCATTCGCCGTCGGCGTGCATTCTTTGCAGAGTCACCTGGCGTTCATATTCGCGCAGCGCACCTTCGCCGGTGATTAGCACGCGCCCACGCACCGCGCCGCTCGGCTGGAGTACGGCGTCGATATCGGTGAGTGTGGTTTCCTCGATGCGCAAAACTTCGGCGTCGGGATACATGCCGGCATTGGGATAGAACTGAAAGGCATAGTCGGTATCTGGCGGGGCAAATTCCACCACATATTCGCCGGGTGGGAGCGCGCCCAGAGCATACTCCCCCGACGCGTCCGTGGATGCAAATCCACCCACGGACATGCCCGCGGTCCACAGACGAATATCTACTTCGGCCAGCGGTACACCGTCTGCATCGGTCACACGGCCTGAAATGCCGCCCGGCGCGGCGGGAATGACCGCATTAGCGTGTGCCGATGTGGAGTGCAGCGTGTTTGCGTATAGTAATCCGGCGGTCAGACACGCGCAAATTAACCCGATGCGCCACCATAACGGATGCCGGGCACGCCGAATCACGGGGGAGCTGTACTTTTGGGCGTTCATAAAAAACGTTTCCTTTCGGGGTAGGTTGAATGGGAGAGTTTCAGGGCGCAACACCCCAGCAGCGGTCGATTTCGGGCACGTTGTGCTGCATGGCAAGCAGCAGCGCATTCTGATGCACAGGCAAGTCCAGCACGCGCACGCCCACTGCGTTGAAGATGGCATTGGTGATGGTGGGGCTGATCTCGCCGACACCTTTGGCGCCATAGGGACCATCGGCGGCGGCGTGTTCCACAATGAAATTGTGCATTTTGGGCATGAGCTTGATGCCCGGCACTTTATATATTGGCCCAGGCGGCGGGTCCAGGGCATACCGTTTTCTACAATGTAGTGTTCGGTGAACGCATTCCCCGGCCCCATATCGCGGGCACAGCGGGTATGGGGCTGAACAATCTGCGCCAGCGGTGTGATCAGGTGCAGTAAATCAGGTACCGTGAATCTATTGTAGCGATCAACGCGTTTGAGATCAATGGTTTGAGATTTGCGTGGTTCGTGCGCGCGGGGGTGGGGAAAATCTGATTGTCTCGGCGCGGGGGATGTGGTAGACTGCGCCTAATCAGCCGAAGCGCGCTATTTGCGTATAGTAATTTCCCTTCAATCTATTCAACTTTTCACTAGAAAGAAGCTCAACCATGCGCCCTGCTTTAGGGATTCATGATCTCTCGGAGGAGAACCTGACGTTTGCCAAACAGATTGGTGTGCGTGATCTGGTGGTCGTTAGCCCAGACGGGCTGGCGCTCGATGACAAGCCGTGGTACGACTTTGCGCGGCTAACCATGTTGAAATCGCGGGTGGAAGCCGCGGGGTTGCGCATCGCGGCGATCCAGAATATTCCTACCAGTTGGTATGACAAGATCCTGTGGAATCTGCCAGGGCGCGAAGAACAACTGGATAACTATTGCCGGACGGTGGAAAACGTTGGGCGCGCAGGCATCCCGGTTTTGCACTACAACTTTCACGCCATCCGCGTGTGGCGCACCAGCCGCCATACGCGCGACCGGGGCGACGCGCTGGTCACAGCCTATGATCACGCACTGATGGAAAACGCTCCGCCCGAACGCAGCGAACTGGGCTATGATGAATTGTGGGATAACTTCGAGGTGCTGTTGCGCCGGATTATTCCGGTAGCCGAGTCGGTAGGGCTGAAGATGGCCCTGCATCCCGACGATCCGCCCGTGACGCCCATTGCCGGCGCGGCCTGCCTGTTCATCGATGTGGATGCGTTCCAGCGGGTGCTGGATACGGTGCCCAGTCCTTCCAATGGTCTGCTCTTCTGCCAGGGCTGTTATACGGAAATGGTGGGCGATGGCATCTACGATGTGATTCGCCATTTTGGTAAGCAGGGCAAGATCTTCTATGTCCACTTCCGCAATGTGGCAGGCAAGATGCCCGCCTTCCGCGAAACATTCATCGATTCGGGCGACATTGACATGTTCAAAGCCATGCAGGTCTATAAAGAAGTGGGCTATGAAGGTGTGATGATTCCCGATCACTTGCCCCACATCATAGACGATTCGCCCTTCGGACATCGTTCCAATGCGTATGCCATCGGCTATATGCGCGCACTCATGCACGCCGCGGGTGTCCTCGACGAAGAGTAGGGATATACGTTAGCCGCCGGGGTGATTCCAAATTTCGAATCGCACAGAAATAACGGAGGGTGATCGGCAGGGGAGCAGGAGATGCCGATCACCCATTTACCGTGCGGTATTCGAGGAAACTGAATGGATTAAATCATACAGAATCGACTTCTGCAAGTAGCAAAATTTTGGCCAAAAGCTGGATGATGTTCGCGCAGGATACGTGTAGGGCGTCATACGCGTTTTGTTTTTCGGTACAACAAAAGAGGGTAAGTGCATCGTCTGCTGTATCCCCGATGATTTTACACTGGTGAACAATTTGTTTGATTCCTCAACAAAAACGTCCCCACCTGCTCCCACTCGAGTAGAATGACCCTCTCGGCGGGTATATCCTGACCCTGTTCGCCTGGTTCACAAGGCACAATAAACATTATTGTCAAGTGGCGATAATTATTGTCAAGTTGATGACCTGTTTTGTGTTTATTGTAAAGTTGGGTGTAGTATTCGAGCGTGAAACGCGACAATAGATGTCACTTTTTCGACTATCGCTCGCGTTATTGTCAACTTGGGGGCGTATCAGTCCGCTGGTTGCCTAAAATGGCGCAGAAGTGCGAGCATGGTCGAGGCCGCGCGACTCCGCAGAATCCGCGCAAGCTGCCTGAATCCTGCGCATTTTCGTCTGCATCCAAAATTCCAGTCAAACGTGTTCGAAAAACGATATACATGAATTGACCAGGCCGCCAGGAAATCAGTCCCAGAATCAGAAGTGCGCGGCAAGATGCCGCGCTGTGTGCGCACACTCCCCCGCCATAGCCGAATCTACAACTTCGTTTTGGCGCATTGTTCGCTTGCCGCCAGGCCGCAGTTCGGCGCGCCTGCTCCGCAACAGTTCCGCCCTTTAATGGTTGTACGCGTCTGCATAATGAAATGGTGCATCCAGTGGATGCTACGCACAGAATCGCGGTACCAAATCTGCCCGCGACCCTTGCCAACGTGATACATCCATCACCCACCGCGCCCCACGGCGCACCCGACCCATATTGCCGGCAATTGTGCATTGCCGATGGCGGGGGAATTCCAGGTAGTACAAAACTGGATGCGTGTGAGGTGGTCTGCATTGTCGCATCCAGAATGCCTGTAGGATCTGAGTGTGGCAGTTGCCGTGTGTGGGGAATGGTAATCTGACAGATGGTTGCGGGCCGCCTGCCACCATTTTCGGCTGCAACCATTTTCTGCGATCACTCTCCCGGAGTTGTTTATCGGCGCATCGTCCATAGGGGGTAAGTCGACCAAGTGTGATTTATGCCGTGTTTGAACTGCGGCAGGGCATCCCGGACGCGAATCCGGTTGGTATAAATGCGGGTTGGTTTGGATGGTAAATGGGGACTCGCTGCGTATTCTGTGGATAGGTTGGAATTGCTGATAATGGCCAACACAAGGCAGGGGATGTTGGCGCAGTTGTCCTTTCGGGCAATCTTTTACATCGGTATTTTTCTATCCGAAGTATCGAGGCTATGGAGCGCTGCGGGCTAGGCAAGCACGCTCCATGCGAAAATTGCCGCCATGCTGAGAGCAATGCCCAGTTCGATGGTGGCGGACACAACCACGCTGGCGAGATAGCCGCGCACCGCACGTGTGGCTGCCGGGCGATCCTGCTTGTCCCAATACTCTATGAGCCACATGCCAGCCACCACACCCAGGATCGCGCCAACGATGCTGCCCAGAATCGGGGGGAAACCGCTGAGCAGCAAGCCGCCCACCAAACCGCCCACAATGCCGCCGCCGATAGATTTCCAGCTTGCGCCTACGCGCCGACTCATATAAACCGTGATCACAAAATCGACGGCCATCGCGGCAATCGCCACCACCAATAGCACACTGAGAATGCCCCAGCCGACTTGTTGAAAATCACCGGCCCATGCCCAGGTCACCATACCAAACCACAAGATCAAAGGCCCGGGGAGTGAGGGGATGACGGAGCAAGCCAGGCCCAGGATCATCAGGATCACCGCGATGACGGTGGTGAGTGTTGCCGCAAGTTGAAATGTTTCCACGGTGTTCCTTTCTGGCAGATTCTACTGCCAGATACCATTGCCGATAGCGTGTATCACTATCCGAAAATGCAATCCGGTTTGTTTTACGGCGAGCCTACTGTTCCGTTGGTTCTATCCAGAACGTTCCGGCCTCGACGCGCAGTGGTACGATTGCGCGGCGGCTAAAGAGCCACGGCACGTCGGCATCCATTTCCAGATCGGCATAGAGCGCAGCGGGAATGCCTACGTCGCCCACGAAGAGTTCGCCGCACACGGCCGCGCCGGTTGCGGTGGCGAGTCCCTGTTGAGGCAGACCCATGCAGAGCGTCGCGGTCGCCTGGATGCAGGGTGTATAGACGGTGCCCGTATCCGAGTCTAACCCCGATGGCGCATCCAGACTCAGGATGGGCGCCATCGCGCTGTTGGCTAGCTGGATCAGATCGCGGGCGCGTCCGTGGATATCTTCATGGGGATCGCTGCGCAGACCATACCCAATGATGGCGTCGATGACCAGGTCGCAGGGCGGAAGCTCCCACCCTTCTTCTGCCCAGGCGAGCGGCGCGCCCATTGCTTGCAGCGTGCGCAACTGTTGTGCGGGTACGCCTTGGTAATCTTCGGGCGCATCGCTGCACAATACCTGAATGTCTGCCCCCCAATTGAGCAGATGCCGCGCGGCTACCATGCCCACGGCGCCATTATTGCCGCGACCTGCCAATAGCACGATTGGTCGATCCAGAATGTCCTGCTCTAGCAGCACGCGCGCCATTTCTGCTAGATTGCGACCGGCATTTTCCTGAATCTGTAGCAGATCCAGTGCATACTGTTCAGGCAGTAACTGCTCTAGCCGCTGCGTGCGCGCGGCTGTGAGCGTGGGTACAGCAATCGGCTGCATGGGAAAACATCCTTTCCCCGCGTTTATAAATAGGTGAGTCATCGTCCCTGCTGTGGACGATGGTTTAGAAACAGTTTTGGGGGCAATTCCGCCAATTCTGCGGGAAACTCTGTAGGAAATCGCGGTAGCGTTGACGGCTTTTGCCCTGACCTCTCTGCGATTATACTGAATTCACAAGCGCACACGCAATACAGAGGCGATCTATTAAAGTATCAAAGATGATCTACGCAAGCGTGGGCCGATGGTTTCGGAAATGGCTTTCGAATATCTTCGTCTGCTCTGGTCAATCCCAGGTGATAGCGAGAATTCTATGACGCAAGTAAGCATTCAAGGTGACAAGTTCTTTATTGATGGCAAACCTACCTATGCCGGACGCGAGTATCATGGCTATCGCGTGGAGGGCCTGCTGCTCAATACACGCATGGTACAGGCCACGTTCGATGACGCCAACCCGGAGACGGTCGGCCTGTGGGCCTATCCTGATACGCAGAAATGGGATGCTGAGCGCAATGTCCGGGAATTTCTGGATATGCTGCCTGTCTATCACAGCCACGGTATTCTGGCCGTGACATTGAACCTGCAAGGTGGCAGTCCCGAAGGGTATAGCAAGGCACAACCCTGGGATAACAGCGCATTTACGGCCCAGGGCGAACTCAAGCCTGAATACATGGCGCGCCTGGCGCGCATCCTCACCCGGATGGACGCTTTGGGGATGGTCGCCATTGTCGGTCTCTTCTATTTTGGTCAGGATGAGCGGCTGGAAGATGAACATGCGGTGGTCCGCGCGGTGGAAAATGGCGTGGGGTGGCTGCTAGACCAGGGCTATGGAAATGTGCTGTTAGAAGTGAACAATGAGTGCAATGTGCCGCGCTACGAGCACGCAATCCTCACCCCGCCCCGTGTCCATGAACTGATTCAACTCGCCCAATCCATCGTCCGCGACAATCGCCGTCTGCTGGTTGGCACGAGCTACGGCGGGGGTTTTGTGCCCCTGGAAAATGTGGTGCGGGTTTCAGACTTTTTGCTGTTGCATGGCAATGGCGTCACCGATCCCAACCGAATTGCGAGCATGGTCGATGAAACGCGCGCGGTCGCTGGCTATCGTCCCATGCCTATCCTATTCAATGAGGATGATCACTTTGATTTCGACCAGCCCTACAACAATTATTTGGCGGCACTCGCGCGCTATGCATCGTGGGGCTATTTTGATCCCGGCGAAAACAACTATCGCGACGGCTATCAATCCGTGCCGGTAAACTGGCAGCTGTCTACCCCGCGCAAGCAGGCCTTCTTTGCGCTGACGCAGACTATCAGTGGCGTTACACAAGACTGATTGTGGCGCACGGACCAGATAGTTTTTTGCAGATAGGCCCGACAACTTGAAAGGAAATTTCGGCATGTCATTTTCATCTGCCCCAGAGCCAACTTCGGAGCCGAGGTCGCAGCCGGCTGCGCGTGCCGATCAGATCCGCAACCGCGTCTGGCTTCAGGGGCAATATCGGTCTTCGGCCAATCTTTCGGCACGGGCCACACTACATATCCGGTTTCGCACCAATCTCTATTCCTGGCAACGCTGGGTATTCGATCACATTCGCGCGCCCCACAGTGCACGCATTCTGGAACTGGGCTGTGGCCCGGGGCCATTGTGGATCGAGAATTACGATAGAATCCCGGTTGGGTGGCGGGTATGGTTGACGGATCTCTCGCCTGGTATGGCGGAGGAGGCTGCACAGGGTCTGCATACCCACATCGCAGATGACGGTGACCGACGTCTGACTTTTGGGCAGGACTATGCAGCTTCTGTAACAGATGCCCAGGTGTTGCCATTTACAGATGGCGCGTTCGACGTCGTCGTAGCCAATCACATGCTCTATCACCTGGGAGATGTAGACGCATGCCTGGGCGAAGTCCAGCGGGTTTTGCGCAAAGGGGGTCGTTTTTATGCCGCCACGAATGGGCGCGGACACATGCGCGAACTCCACGAGTTTGTGCGCGATTTTGAACCCAATCTTACTCTGGAACACTGGGGACGCAATGTCTTTGACCTTGAGCAGGGTCTGACAAAATTACCCCGATACTTTTCCCACGTCCAACTGCATTCCCACCCTAATGCCCTGCATGTGACCGAACCCGCGCCCCTGGCGGCCTATGTCTTATCCGGTATTCTGGATGATTCGGATCCCGAATACGTGGCGCGTTTCCGCCGCTATGTGATTGATCACCTGGCAACGGCAGGCCCCCTGCATATTACCGCGCAGACTGGTCTGTTTGAGGCGGTCAAGCTATAGTCTCTGCCCTATCTCATCTTTTAATGTTCCTCATAACAATTGACATTCTGTAACCCAATCAGGCAGGCCCGATACAGAGGGTTTGCCTGATGTTATATTGTAGGCATGTTTGAAATATGCGTGGCCGGTGGAGTGCTACGACTTACCAAAGCCAGATGCGTCGCATGTTATACACCAGGGATGAATTGTGGCATGAAAAATTTCCCTTTGCGGAGTGGTTTGTTACAGCTCTTGTTCGATTTGATGCCAGTTTCGATGCCGTACTCAATCGCGATGAGACCGCCTCGGTTTCTTTAGGATTGGGAAGTGTGAAGTCGCCTAAGAAATCGTGCTGTTTTGGGATAAATTCACCGTATCGATTGGGCTGGTTGTCTCGTCATCATATACAGTAGGGCAATGGATTTCTGCAAACCCTCCTTTTATGAGATTTCCGAGCAAAAACTATCCTAATTTTATTATGCGAAGTGCCGCGCTTTGCCAGTAATTTGTTGCGCCTTTTGGGCTTTCTCGCACCATGAGTACAATCGCCTTTTGTGGGAATTTGTGCAGGCCGCGTTTTCGGTTACAATAAGTCATTGGAATGTGTCGGCAACGATCGCTCGTACATTTGATTGATTTTTCGACGTCGACCATCCTGTGCTGCAAGTCAGCTCATTCACAGTGGTTTTTTTGCCAGTGATCGTTGTTCGATTTTGACGTAAATTTACTATGCGCAGTGAATGTTTTGTTTTGCGTAGCGTATGCATCGTATTCGACGTTGACTTGATGGGCTTGCAGGTCGCAATCGCATATTGAGTTTTTGCAATCTCGCCTGATTTTGGTGGGCAGCCTTTTTATGCCTTTGGCCGCTGGTGAAGTTCTCTTCGCTGGTAATGGTCGAGATTCGCATCTGTGTTGCCTGGCCGACTGCATACGCGTGCTGTCTTGCCGGGTTATGTCGTCCAGGCGTTTTATGCCATGCTAGCGTGCTCGACAGCAACTGTGTTGCAGGATTTTTGTTATGCGAAGTTGTGGATGTGTTACTGACCCGAATTTTCATGTTTGGTGGCCTGAATCGACGTAGGGTTCGGAGCGAGACCTTGAGCCATGCTGTGAAAGGGTGTCGTCGACAGTGATTCTTATCGTATTTGGACGCAAACAGTAGTTGACTGATGCCGTATTTATGCACATCCTCGCTTGGTGAGGTCCGATAGGTTGACTTCCCACCCGTTCAGGTGCGCCTCGACTGAATTTGAATGTTGGCCCCAGTGCCGGAC
>JBBDIO010000269.1:2871-12019 GCA_040880365.1 Litorilinea sp. | reverse complement strand
CCCGCTGGCGCACAATATGGCATTTGAGCCTGCTCCTCGGTGCATTTTTCGCAGTTGACCGCCCTAAAAACCTGAAGTAAGATTGGTACATAGTAAGGTGTATAACAGCCTGCCTTTGGGTCGGCCTTGCCAACCCCCGGCCTGTTGATCTGCGCGCCTTGATGTGGCGTTTCCTCGCCACAAACACATAAATCTCGCGTCAAGCGCATCTATGGCGTATGCCCCATCTGGAAGCAGACTACTCCACCACACAACTTGTGGCACAGATTCACCATCACACCCGACACTCCTGCCCACGTTCCTCATAAAATTGCCCGCGCAGCTGCGGCATAGTCAGCAATATCAGTTCTTCTTCATATGTGCATCTGTCTTTAATCTGTATACCTATCCACAGACAATCCCTATATCGTTGGTTTTATTGCCGTGCGGCAACTGTGCTTCCCGGCGAATCCAGACAGGATCAGATCGTACAAGACTACAAGGAGACAAGGCTATGGAGTTTAGAATGAGGTTGTTCCGTTCGAGCCCTATTATGGGCGGCTGGCGACGTGGTTGGTTCAGCGCCCTCTTGCTGATCACGGTCCTGGTGATGGCAGCTTGCGGCGGCACTGCCCCCGCACCGGCACCCGAAGCCGCCGACAGTGAAAGCGCGGCCGAAGCGCCGGCCGCGGAAACGCCAGCCACAGAAGAATCAGCTGGCGGCCCCACTGCCGATGAATATCAGGCATCGCGCGAAAACTGCACCTGGGAGACCCCATGCTGGCCCAGCATTGTCATGGATAGCGTGCCCGAATCCTTCACCGAATCGCCCATGTTGGCCGAGCTTGTCGCCAGCGGCGATCTGCCGCCCGTGGAAGAACGCATCCCCGCGCAGCCATTGGTGATTCAACCCACCGAAATGATTGGGCAACACGGCGGCACCATGCGCCGCGGCTTCACCGGACCCGGCGACCGCCCCAATATCGAACGTCTGAACAGCGACCACAATATCTTCTGGGATACTGCCGGGCAAACCATTGTGCCGCGCGTGATGCGCACCTGGGAAATGAACGATGACGGCACCGAGTGGACCTTCCACCTGCGCGAAGGGCACAAATGGTCCGACGGCGCGCCCTTCACAGCCGACGACTACATCTTCTGGTACGATCACATCCTCATGAACGAGGCACTGACGCCCACCCTGCCCTGGTTTATGCAGTGGGGTGGCGCACCGGCAGAATTTGAAAAGGTCGATGACACCACGCTGATCATGCGCTTTGCGGCGCCGTTCCCCTCCTGGCCCTTGCATCTGGCTTCCACCACCGTCGCCGGCCACTATCGCACCGGGCGCACCGGCGGCATTGCGGGCGGACTTTTCGCCCCCCGCCATTACCTGGAACAATTCCATCCCGACATCATCGGCCAGGAAGAGGCCGACCAAATGGCCGCAGATGAGGGCTACGAAGGCTGGCATCTCTACTTCCTGGCCCAGAACGATTCGCACATGAACGTCGATCTGCCGGTCATGACACCGTGGAAAGCCGTTACCCGCATCGCCTCGGATGAATATGTGCTGGAGCGCAACCCCTATTACTACGCCGTAGACACCGAAGGCAATCAGCTGCCCTATATCGACCGCATCTCTATGGAACTGGTCGAAGAACTGGAAGTTTTGAACCTGCGCGCGATTGCCGGCAACTACACGTTGCAAGAACGGCACATTCTCTTTGGCAATCTGCCCATCATCCGCGACAACCAGGAACAAGGCGACTACTTTGTCGATTTCTGGACCAGCACCACACGCCATCCTGCCAAAATCGCATTTAACCAGGACTGGAACGAAAACCCGGAAATCGCCGAATACACAGTCGGCAGCGTGGAATTCCGCCAGGCCCTCTCGCTGGCTATCGAGCGCGAGGAAATCAACGAGACCTTCTTCCTGGGTGTCGGCAAAGAATCCTCGTTCTGCCCCGCCAACGTGCCACCCTATTTCAACTCCGACCGCTGGGACGAAAACTTCGGACGCTTCGACCCCGAACAGGCCAATGATATTCTGGACTCCATCGGCCTGGATCAGCGCGACGCCGAAGGCTTCCGCCTTTTGCCCAGTGGCGAACGTCTGGTTTTGCAAATGGACGCAGTCAGCGGCGCATTTCTGGATTATCCCAGCATCGGCGAACGCATTGCCCAGATGTGGGAAGAACATGTAAGCGTCGAGCTGAACGTGAACCCGGTGGAGCGCACACTGTGGAACGAACGCATGAATGCCAACCAGCCCATGATGAACATGTTTGAAACCGGCGAATTCAACCCCGCCACTGCCTCCCGCCTGATTCCCAGCAATCGTTGGGGACCGGTTGCCGCGGCCTGGGGCAACGTGCCCAATCCCGATCCGGCAGACTATGATGGCCCCCAGTGGATCAAGGATATGGTGCTCAAGCACTGGGAAGCGATGGTCGAAACCGACCCCGACCGCGCGCGACAATTGTTAATCGAAGGCACCGAGATCATGTGCGACGCCCACGCGCGTCTTGGTCTGGTAGTCGATGTGCCGGTCTTCACGGCGCTGATCAAAAACAACGTGCGCAACGTGCCCAAGCCTATGGAAGAGGCCGTCTATGCCATGTTCCCCAGCAACGGTCTGGTGGAACAGTGGTTCATCATTCAAGACGAATAATTACGCACGAATAGCCATGCACGAATAATTACGCACCAAGAGTCACGCAAGAATAATCACGCACGGTAGCATTTGCAACAGAAAACAGCGACCCGGCCCTATACGGCTTCCGGGTCGCTGTTTTTTATCGCCCGCGCACCCGCGCTTCCTCGCCATCCGGCGCGCACTACCCAAACTGTACCCTGCCGCGTTCAGTTGACCCCTTGTGCCCCCATGTGCTACTATTGCGTTCGCACCTAACAGCCAACTTGCAGTGACGATTGTCCCCGCGCTTTGTCTCCATTCAGGCGTAACCTGTGCCGGTGCCAGAGCAGCGAACATTGCAACTGTTCCAGGTTGCAGTCCCAAATTCAGAATAAAACAGAGTACATCTGTCAACACTAGACCTTTTCACCACCATAACTTTCAGCACTGTAACTTTTCAGCACTGTAAGTACAGATAACGCACTCCAGACCACGCCTGGTCGGAAACAGCCCAACCATCGTCCTGATGCCAATCGGACCTAATCCCTGTTCAATTGTAAGTGGGTTTCCAGCAGAATTTTTCAGTAGCTCATTTCCGTACATTTCTAACCGCCGGCATCGCCAGACAATTTAGTGGCTACAATCCCTGTCGCGCTGTAGCACAGATGCAGAAATCCCATCCGGTATTCTCTGTATCCCTATATTCACAGCATCTTCACAGCATCTTCACAGCCGACAGTGGATTTCAGCATAGAAGTACGTGTGTACCCCTTCGCTTGCGCGAATCCGCGCACGAAGCATAGACCCAAAAACCCAAGGAGGAACGTGTATGTCCCAACAGTTTAGGTGGAAAACGCCCCGCGCATGGCTAATCAGTTTATTGCTGGTTGCCGCGCTCGTATTGGCCGCGTGTGGTGGCGGTGACGATCCGGAACCGGCGACGGAACCCGATACCCCTGCCGCCGAAGCCCCCGCTACCGATGACGCCGACGCAGAAGACGCTGATGCAGAAGCTGATGCCGAAGAGGCCGTCGACGCAGAAGCCGAAGCGCCTGCCGAAGACGAAGAGGCCCTCGGTGCTTTCCTGGTGGGCGATCTCGAAGGCCCCACCATCATTGTCGACGAAGCCCAATATCCCAGCAGCTTCAGCGAAGCGCCTATGCTGGCAGAATTGGTTGAAAGCGGCGACCTGCCGCCTGTGGAAGAACGGCTGCCGGTTGCCAGTGATGTACTGGTGATTCAGCCCGTAGACGAAATCGGCGTATATGGTGGCACCTGGCGGCGTGGCTTCACCGGCCCCGGCGACGGCCAGAACGGCCATCGTGTCGCCGGCGGCGACCGCCTGCTCTTCTGGGATGCCGTTAACTTCCCCGAAATGGAACCCAACGTCGCCAAGAGCTGGGAAGTCAGCGAAGACGGCCAGATCATCACCCTCAACCTGCGTGAAGGTCTGAAATGGTCCGATGGCGAACCCTTCACCACGCGCGATATCATGTTCTGGTTCGAGCACATGTATCTGAATGAAGAAATCGTGCCAGTGCAGGCGAAGAATTTCAATGTGGATGAAGGCGCGTCAATGGAAGCCCTGGACGATTACACCATCCAGTTCTCCTTCCCGTTCCCCAACACACTCTTCCTGGAAGTGCTGGGTAGCTCCATCAGCGTGTTTGGCGGCAATGCCATCTTTGGCGACAGAGGCATGGGTGGCTTTGCCCCGGCCCACTATCTGGAACAATTCCATCCCGACTTTGCCGATGAAGCCGAACTGGATGAGCTGGTCGCGGCCGAAGGCTTCGACAACTGGGTCAACCTGTTCCGCGACAAAAACACATGGCACCGCAACCCCGATCTGCCGGTTGTCACCCCGTGGAAAACCGTCGTTCCCATCACCGGCGACACCTGGGTCCTCGAACGCAATCCCTACTACTTTGGGGTCGATACCGAAGGCAACCAGTTGCCCTACATCGACCGCATCTCTATGGGTCTGGTCGAAAACCTGGAAGTATTGAACCTGCGCGCCATTGCCGGCGAGTATGACTATCAGGCCCGCCACATTTCGCTGGTGAACCTGCCCACCTTCCTGGAAAGCCAGGAAGACAACGACTACACGGTCTACCTGGACCCCGCGCAGCATGGCGCAGATGGCGCATTCATGTTCAACCAGAGCTATGACGCCGATCCCGAAATCGGACGCTTGCTCAAAGACGTGAACTTCCGTCGTGCCTTGTCCCTGGGAGTCGATCGCGATTCCATCAACGAGATCATCTTCCTGGGCATCGGCATCCCCGGCTCTGCCGTCGTGGCCGAAAGCTCGCCGTTTAACCCTGGCCCGGAATACCGCGATCTCTGGTCCACCTTCGACCCCGACACCGCCAACCAGATGCTGGATGATCTGGGTCTGACCGAGCGCGACGCCGAAGGCTTCCGCCTGCGCACCGACAATGGTGAACGCATCATTCTCGACATGCCCGCCGTCCCTGCCTTCATCCAATACGCGCAATTGGCCGAACTGGTGAAGGAAGACTGGGCTGAAATCGGCATCTTCGCCAACGTCACCGAGCAGGAACGCACCTTGTGGGAACAAAATCGTGCCGCCAATCTGCAACAAATCGCGCTGTGGCAAAACGACGGTACCGATGAGCTGTATCTCTATCCCCTTCACGCCATCCCGTTCGACAACGCCTCCGGCACCGGCCCCGCCTTTGGCGACTGGTATTCCTCGGGTGGCCGCGTAGGCCTGGAACCGACCGAAAACGTGCAGGCCGTACAAGATCTCTTCGACCAGGCACTGATTGCTTCGCCCGAAGAGCGCATCGAAATCGGCAAAGAAATCTGGGCGATCATCACCGATGAAGTCTGGACCATGGGCACCGTCGGCCAGTCCGGCGCGTTCATGGGTGTGCGCATCGTCAGCAACGATATGGGGAACATTCCTTCTCGCCAGTTCAACATCCAGGCGGGACAGACTCCCAATATCTCACGCCCGCAGACCTTCTTCTTCCGCAGCGGCGGCGAATAAGCACTTCTTCCGCAGCCGCAAGGCAAAGAATAAGGTTTGATTGGTATTGCTACATTGTGGGGCCAGACGCTGGTGTCTGGCCCCACAAAAATCCCTTCCGCAATTATCCTGAATTCAATCGTTTGAATTCCATAGACAACCCTTTATAAATCATATGGCAAGCTATATATTCAATCGCGTACTTGCGGGCCTCCTCACCATCTGGGCAGCTTCTGTGATCTCGTTTATCACTATCCAGCTCCCGCCCGGTGATTATGTGACCTCCTACATCGCCAACCTCCAGGCCCAGGGCACCATGATTAGCACCCAAGAAGCCGACGCGCTCCGCCAGCAATATGGACTAGACCAGCCGATTTACGTGCAATATTTCAAATGGTCTACGCAGATGCTCCAGGGCAATTTCGGCATGGCGATGGAATTTAATCGGCCTGTGCGCGAAGTCATCGGCGACCGCATGACACTTACCATCATCGTCTCCTTTGCTGCGGTCCTCTTCATCTGGGTCGTCGCCCTGCCCATCGGCATTTACTCTGCCGTCCGCCAATATTCGATTGGCGATTATTTCTTCACATTTATTAGCTTCATCGGCATTGCCGTGCCCAACTTCATGCTGGCGCTGGTCGTGCTCTATGTAGGCTATAAATATATGAACCTGGAAAGTATTGGCGGGTTGTTTTCCCTCGATATGGCGCTGGAACCCTGGGGCTATACCAAAATCATGGATCTGATTCGCCACCTGCCGCTGCCCGCGGTGATTCTGGGGCTGGCAGGCATGGCCGAAGTGGTGCGCATCCTGCGCGCCAATCTGCTCGACGAGCTGCGCCAACCCTATGTGGTCACCGCACGCGCCAAGGGTCTTTCCGAAACCCGCGTCATCCTCAAATATCCAGTGCGCGCGGCGCTCAACCCGTTCGCCAGCACCATCGGCTACATCTTCCCGTTTATCGTGTCGGGTAGCATCATCGTGTCGCTGGTGTTGAGTCTGCCCACGGTCGGGCCGTTGCTGTTTCGCTCGCTCATCGCCCAGGATCTGTTCCTCGCCGGCACAATCCTGCTCTTGCTGGCGGTGCTGACCGTGGTCGGCACGCTGGTTTCCGACCTCATTCTCATGTGGATCGACCCACGCATCCGTCACGGCATGGAAGGAGGACGCTAATGGCAGAAGCCATCGATACCCTGCGCGGCCAAACGAGCCAACCGCAAACCCAGCCGCCCCAGCGCAACGCCCAGGCCGAGCGCGCCGCCGCCGACCGCCTTTCGGTTGCCACCCAATGGCAACTTATGTGGTGGCGTTTCCGCAAGCACAAACTAGCCATGCTCGCGGCAGTCATCGTCGCATTCTTCTATACCGTGGTGCTTTTTGCCGATTTCTTCGCCTATGCCCAGCCCAGCGAATCCGACGCCCAGCTTTCTCTGCTGACGCCGCAGCCCATCCGCTGGTTCGATGGCGACGAATTTCGCCCGCACGTCTACGGTATATCGGGCAAGCGCGACCCGCGCACGCTGCGTCGCGTCTATGCGCCCGACCCTGAAAACAAAATATCTGTCACCTTTTTTACCGAAGGCTACGAATACAAGCTCTTTGGCCTGATTCCCACCAATCGCCATTTGCTGGGTCTCGACGGCGCACGCCCCGAAGAAGCCATGTTTCTCATGGGCACCGACTTGCAGGGCCGCGACCTGTTTTCACGCCTCATGATCGCCACGCGTACCTCGCTGACTATCGGCCTGGTAGGCGTCGCGCTCAGCTTGTTCCTGGGCATTCTGTTGGGCGGCATTTCCGGCCTCTATGGTGGCCTGGTCGATAACGTCATCCAGCGTATCATCGAGATTCTGCGTTCCATCCCCACCATTCCCCTGTGGATGGCGCTGGCCGCGGCAATGCCCAGCCAGTGGCCCATTACGCGCATCTATTTCTTCATCACGCTCATCATCGCGCTCATCGGCTGGACGACGCTGGCGCGCGTCGTACGCGGCCGCTTTCTCTCCCTGCGCGAAGAGGATTTCGTCACCGCGGCCGAGCTGGCCGGCGCGAGCAAATTGCGCATCATCTTCCGCCACATGGTGCCCTCGTTCCTCTCGCATATCATCGCAGCCACCACGCTGGCACTGCCCGCCATGATCATCGCCGAGACGTCACTCAGCTTTTTGGGGCTGGGGCTGCGCGCGCCGGCGGTGAGCTGGGGGGTATTGCTCCAACAGGCGTCCAATATTCAGGCGGTGGCTTCCACGCCGTGGCTCTTGCTGCCGGCTGCGCCGGTAATCGTGGCCGTGCTGGCCTTCAATTTTCTGGGCGACGGCCTGCGCGATGCCGCCGATCCCTACGGCTAAAGATCAGGATTCATGGTTATGACAGACCCGACCCAACCGATTTTATCGGTGCAGGATTTACATACATATTATCACCAGGATGAAGGCATTGTGCGCGCCGTGGATGGCGCGAGCTTCGACGTCTATCCCGGCAAGACGCTGGGCATTGTGGGCGAAAGCGGCTGCGGCAAAAGTGTCACCGCGCGCTCTATATTGCGCATCGTCGAGCGCGGTGGGCGCATCGAATCGGGCACGATCAATCTGCGCAGCGCACCCCACGGCGCCAACGGCCTCCACACGCCCACAGGCTCCCAGCAAGTAGACCAGATCGACCTCACTCGCCTCGATGCCAACGGTCGTCAGATGCGTTCCATTCGCGGGGGCGAAATCGCCCTTATTTTCCAGGAACCCATGACTTCCCTCAGCCAGTTCTATACCGTAGGCAATCAGATCATCGAAGCCATTCGCCTGCACAGCACCATCAGCAAGCAGGAAGCCCGCGACCGGGCCATCGAGCTATTGCGCCTGGTGGGGATTCCTCGCCCCGAAAGCCGAATCGACGACTATTCCTTTCAGCTAAGCGGCGGCCTGCGCCAGCGCGTCATGATTGCAATGGCGCTCTCCAGCGATCCCCGTATTCTGATTGCCGACGAACCGACGACCGCGCTGGATGTGACCACCCAGGCCCAGATTCTGGACCTCCTGCGCCAGTTGCAGGCAGAAAAGGGTCTCTCCATCATTCTCATCACCCACGACATGGGCGTCATCGCCGAAATGGCCGACGACGTAGTCGTCATGTATCTGGGGCGCGTGGTAGAGCGGGGTTCGGTGGAAGATATTTTCCACGCGCCCCAACATCCCTATACCAAAGCGTTGTTGCAGTCGATTCCCAGCATCCTGGCCGAGCCACGTACCAAGCTCGCCACCATCGAAGGCTCGATTCCGCACCCCTATGACCGACCGCCGGGCTGCCCGTTTCATCCGCGCTGCCCGGCCTTCATGGCGGGCACCTGCGATGTCCACGAACCCCAGCTACAGCCTTTGTCCACGGCGACCGCACGCGTGCCAGTGGCCGACGAACCCATCCCCCAGGATCCCGACAAACAGCTGGTCAGTTGCTTTCTACATCACCCGCCCGCCGGCGGCCAACCCGCGGCATAAGCCTGCCCATTGCCCCAAGCGCATAGGCAGCACAGTCG
>JBBDIO010000269.1:0-2771 GCA_040880365.1 Litorilinea sp. | reverse complement strand
GCCAACCCGCGGCATAAGCCTGCCCATTGCCCCAAGCGCATAGGCAGCACAGTCGTTACGCACAGTCGATATGCGCAGTCGATATGCACAGTCGATACGCAAGGCAACCGGCCCAACCACAATTCATAAGACCAAGAATATACACTCATGGAATCAGGTAATCACGGCAACCAGCTCGAATCCGGCGCACCCGCGGGTCCGCGCCAACTGACCAGCGCGAGCATACTGGACGTCCGCAATCTCAAAAAGCACTTCCCCATCCGCAAAGGCATTCTGCGCCGCGAAGTTGGCCGCGTGCTTGCGGTAGATGATGTCACGTTCACCATTCGCAAGGGCGAAACGCTCTCTCTGGTAGGCGAAAGCGGCTGCGGCAAAACCACCACGTCGCGCTGCATTTTGCGCGCGCTCACCCCCACGTCGGGCGAAATTCTGTTTCGCACCAAAGACGGCCCTGTCGTGGATGTCGCCAAAGTACCCAAAAGCGAACTGCGCCCCTTGCGCCGCCAAATGCAGATGATCTTCCAGGATCCCTTTTCCTCGCTCAACCCGCGCATGACCATCTTCGACATCATCGGCGAACCCCTGTTGGTGAACGGCATGGGCAATGCAGATCAACGCCGCGCGCGGGTCGAGGAATTGCTGGAAAGAGTCAGCCTGCCTTCCGCCTATATGAACCGCTACCCTCATGCGTTCAGCGGTGGACAGCGGCAGCGCATCGGCATTGCGCGCGCGCTGGCGCTCAATCCCCAGCTCATTGTCGCCGACGAACCCGTTTCGGCACTGGATGTTTCGGTACAGGCGCAGATTGTGAACCTGCTGCTCGAATTGCAGGACGAGCTGGAAGTCTCCTTTCTTTTCGTCGCACATGATCTCAGCGTAGTCAAGCACGTCAGCGACCGCGTCGCAGTCATGTATGTGGGCAAAATCGTGGAAGTCGCCGAAACCAATCAGCTCTTTCACGCACCCCGCCATCCCTATACCGAAGCCCTGCTCTCGGCAGTGCCCAAACCCGATCCCCGCTTCCGTGCCCAACGCATCATCCCGGAAGGCGAAGTGGCGGACCCGGCAAACCCGCCCAGCGGCTGCTATTTTCACCCCCGCTGTCGCTATGCCGTGGATCGGTGCAAAACCGAAACGCCCCACCTGCAAGAAATCGCGCCGCTCCACTATGTCAGCTGTCATCGGGCCGCCGAACTGTCACTCACCGGGGTAACCGACTAGCCAATCCCTGGACCGTGCATTAAAATTTTGCATACGAATTCCTCGCAAGCAATTGAAATAGCAGCGTAGCAATATACGAGTGCCCGGTTCGCATCCATCCCCATTTTGCGTGCCGCGACCGGGCGACTCACATCTGTTATGGCACAGGCCGCCAAATCGCCCTGCGCCACATCAACTAGACCGGAGACATCTGAAAAATGATCATCAATACCGCCAAGCAGACCATGTTGCAAGGCAATCCCGCGTTCGGCTTTGGCATGGGGCTTGGCTCCCCCGAAATTGCCGAAGCGCTCAGCGATTCCGGCGCAGACTTTCTCCTCCTCGACCGGCAACATGGTTCCTGGGGCGATGATTCGACGATTGCCGCGCTGCGCGCCATGCGCGGCGGCAAAGCCGTGCCCATAGCGCGCGTGCTCCACAACGACTATGCGCTAATCGGACGTCTGCTCGACGAAGGAATGCTCGGCATTGTCGTGCCAATGGTCAACAACGCCGACGACGCCAAAGCCGTGGCCGATGCCTGTCACTTCCCGCCCCACGGCGAACGCTCCTGGGGTTGGGGGCGTGCCCGCCTCTATGGCGCCGACTATCCCAGCTGGATATCCGAACAGCTTTTCGTCGCAGTGCAGATCGAAACCGCCGAAGCGGTGGAAAATGCCGAAGCCATACTGGCGACGCCTGGCATCGACGGCTGCTGGCTTGGCCCGTCCGATCTCTCCTTCTCGTTGGGGTTCCATCCCAGCGAAATGGACAACCGCGACGAACACGCTCTCGCCTTGGAAAAAGTAGTGCAGGCCTGTCGCAACACGGGCAAAATCCCCGGTGTCGCAGGCCGCTCGGTCGAAGACGGAATGAACCGGGCCAAGCTGGGCTTTCAATTCATCACCGCGGGCGGCGATGCGGCCTTCCTGCTCGGTGGGGCCGCGGCCGCGCTCAACACCTTGCGCAACAGCGTGTCCACCTAATCCCAATCAAAAATTCCACATGAAAATAATATGAAAACAATTCGCTGGGGTATCATCGGTTGCGGCGACGTGACCGAAGTCAAGAGCGGACCCGGTTTCCAAAAAGCCGAAAATTCCACACTGGTCGCAGTCATGCGACGCAACGGCGATCTTGCCAAAGATTTTGCCGAACGGCATGGCGTGCCCAAATGGTATGACGACGGCGACGCGCTCATCAACGATCCCGATGTGGACGCCGTCTACATCGCCACGCCTCCCAACGCCCATCTGGAATATACACGCAAAGCCGCGGCCGCGGGCAAGCCGGTCTATGTCGAAAAGCCCATGGCCCTGAACTTTGCCGAATGTCTGGAGATGATTGAAGCGTGTCGCACGGCAGATGTGCCCCTGTGGGTCGCCTACTATCGCCGCGCGCTGCCCCGTTTCCGCAAGGTAAAAGAATTGCTGGATTCGGGCGCAATCGGCAAGCCGCAACTCGCGACGATTACGCTCTATCAGCAGTCGCGCAAAGAAACTCTCGACCCCGACAATCTGCCCTGGCGCGTGCGTCCCGAAATCGCAGGGGCGGGCATTTTCTTCGATCTG
>JBBDIO010000268.1:0-12033 GCA_040880365.1 Litorilinea sp. | reverse complement strand
ATCACCGAGCAACGCGCCCGCGAAATGTCGACCATTGCCGCCATCAGCGCCGCCCTGCGCACCGCGACGTCACGCCACGAGACCCTTAAAATCGTGATGGAAAGTCTGCAACAACTGCTCCCGTTCCGGGCCTTGGCCTTTCACACCGTCCAGGATGGCACGCTGGGCATACCCGAACGCGTCCAGGGCGAATGGCCCGCCACCACACTGGAACAACTGACCCACGATCCCGATATGCCCAGGCTGCTCGAAGCCGCGTTTGAATCTGTCACACTCCCCAAATTCGGAGATCAGGCGACTCATTTTGAAGGCCATCTGCTGGCCTTGCCCCTGCGTGCCCAGGGCCGGCTCCTCGGCGTCATATTGGGACACTACCACCTGCCTGTCCACAACGGCAATGCCAACATGCCGCTCTCTACGCCCCAGACCCGCCTACTCACCGCTCTGGCAGATATCATCGCCGGGGCAATCTATCGCGCCGAACTTTACGAAGAAACCATCATCATGGCGCGGCAAATGGCAGAAATGACCACGTCTACGCCCCAGGGGCTTGTTTTGCTCGATGACAGTGGACGCATTATTCTCGCCAATCCCGCCGGGCAGGATGCCATAGCCGCACTTGCCCCCCATGCCCCAAACGGGCCAATTACTCGTCTGGCCGAACGCACGTTACATCTTGCAGAGCCAAGCATAGACCAGCCAGAAGACGCGCGTTTCGAGGTGATTTCCCAAGGCGCCGAACCGCGCACATTCGAAGTCTTCCTGCGCCCGGTCGATACAGAATTCGCGCACCAGAGTTGGGTGCTGATCCTCACCGATGTGACCGCCGAGCGGATCGAACAACGGCATCTGCAAGAACAAAACCGATTGGCGGCGGTGGGCCAATTGGCGGCGGGCATCGCCCACGATTTCAACAACAGCCTAGGCGTCATTCGACTCTATACCGACCTGGTCCAGCGCCACGCCGACCTATCCGAACGCGACCGTACCCGCTTGCAAACTGTCTTCAAACAGATTGATCATGCCACCCATTTGATTCATCAAATCCTGGATTTCAGCCGTCGCTCCATCATCCAGAAACGCATTGTGGATCTACACCGCGAAGTGGCAGAGATTCTGACAATGCTGGAGCACACACTAGGCAAGAACATCGATCTCGTCTTTGAGCACGATCAACCGCCGCTGCTGGTCGATGCCGACAAAACACGGCTCCAGCAAGCCATCTTCAACCTCGCCGTCAATGCGCGCGATGCCATGCCCAATGGCGGCAAGCTCTACTTTGAACTGCGCCAGAATTCCCGCAGCGCGATAAATGATGCGCGCCTCACCGATATGGCCCCCGGCCAGTGGGTAATGCTGACCATCGCCGATACCGGGCACGGCATCGAACCCCAACATCTGCCCCAGCTATTTGAACCATTCTTCACCACCAAACCGGCGGGCCACGGCACCGGGCTGGGTCTGGCGCAGGTCTATGGGATCGTCAAACAACACGATGGACACATTACCGTCGATACCCAGGTAGGCGAAGGTACCGTCTTCACCCTGTATTTTCCCTTACAAACAGAAGCCGAAGCTCTCGAAACGTCTCCCCAACCGTTTATCCAGGCCATATCACAGCAACACATTCTGATTGTGGAAGATGATCCGGCTGGGCGCGAAGCGCTGCGCGATACGCTTCAGGAATTTGGTTATCGCGTCACTACCGCCGAAAACGGACTGGACGCGCTGAGCCAGATCCACGCAAGCCAGAGCCACTTTGACCTAATCCTCTCGGATCTGGTCATGCCCAAAATGAGTGGCATCCAGTTCTTTCATCAGCTGCGCCAGCGCAATTTGAACATCCCAACCATTGTGCTCACCGGCTATCCTCTGGCCGATGGCGGCCAGGAATTGCTGGGAGCCGGCGTTGTCGATTGGTTGCCCAAGCCCTTTAACGCCGACACCCTCCTACAAAAAATCGAAACTGCGCTTGCTGCTCACAGGCAGGCATGAAAGCCCCAATATGAATCTCAACGCATCTTCCGATGTTACCGACGGCGACGCCGCCCTGCACCAACCCAACACACCGCCCTGGCGCGCCGCAGTTGAACGCGTGCAAGAACGACTGGCCCATCTGCGCGCCCGCGCCGATGGCACACTCATGACCGAAATATCGGGGCCGCACTTTGTGGTGATTACAAAAGAAGGCTCCGAAATTCGCCTGTGGCTGATGGAACAGGGACGTCCCTCCACCGGCGTCGTCCAATCAGAAATTGACCTGGCCGCGCCCATCGATCTCATCGAAGGCTATACCCAGGCCATGACACTTTTGCTACTCTGGAACCCTGCACCGGGGCGCGTCTTCTTTTCGGGCCTGGGTGGTGGACGTGTGCCCCTGGTCCTGCACTGCCTGCTGCCCGATCTCCAGATCTGCGCCGCCGATATCGATCCCCAGATCATCCGCATCGCCGAGAGTCATTTTGGCTTGGAAATCGGGAATCGCATCAGCGTAGATTTGGCCGACGGGCGGCAATGGCTGGAACAGCGCCCGGCTCTGTTCGACGCCATTGTGGTCGATGTGTTTCTGGACAATGGCTATACGCCCTATCGCCAGGCAACCGCCGAATTCTACACATTGTGCCGGGCGCGCCTGGAACCCAATGGCGTGCTGGTCATCAATCTGCTGGAAAACGACCCTTATGTGGCACGCAAGTTGGCGACACTAGCCAGCATCTTCACCCATGTCTATACGGTGGCAGTAGACCATGAAAACATCATTGTCTTTGCCACAGATAGCGATGCTGTCCATCCTGACCGCGCGCGCAGTCTGGCAGAACGCCTCAACGCCCACTGGCAATTACCGTTTCCATTTGTCGAAAGGGCGGCGCGACTGAGCGGAGATCACAGCCGTTTTGCGGAAAATCTCGAATCACTGGAACCATTTGTCGACAGGCAGCCGCCGCCCGGCTACTTCGATGCGCTGCCCGCGCTGACCGGGCCATTTGGCAAAACCAATGCCACGCTGCCCTGTCCGTGTGGTTCCGGGCGCGCCTATGGCATCTGTCACGGCAGACCCGGTGTTCCCACCCGCGCGTAGGTGCCGATAGTACAAAACCTACCTGTATCCCCGTTTCGCGACTGGGGCATAATGTGCAAAAGTGCGCCTAGTGCGCTGTTTACAAGGATTTTGAATTCTTGCGTACTGCTGTGACAACCCTGTAGACCCATGTCACGCCAGGAGACGTGACCTACGACAAATACAAACTTCAACTTAACTAAACATTAGCCGCCGCGGCAGCCTGCATCCTGCTACGCCGCTATATCCCTTCTGCGCGCGCCTTAATCACCTGCAAAATGTAGCCCTGAAAATCGCGCAGCAGAAAATCTATCCACAGCGTAGCATAGCCGTTGACAGGCGTCTGCACGCGATAGGTGGTATGCAGATAGAGCGTCACGCCCGCATCTGATGCAGTCTGGGGCACGGTATGGGGCACAATCTCAAACGCTACCGACTCGGCGCGAAAGGCGTCGCTCGCCACCGCCTGCCACAGTGGATGCGGCAGACTCGCGCCATCGACCAGCACGTCAAAGCCATAGCGATAGGGCGGTTCCCAGGTGGTAATCGGTTCGAGCACAGCCATGCCATTGCTATAGCGCGCAGTGCGCATCGCCGGCAACTCCTGGGCATCCACCTGGGCGGTGACCGGGCGCGGCAGCCCCAGACGGGGAAACCACGCCGGCGGCTCCTCATGCGGCTGGATAGCAGGCACGCCCACAAACTCTGCCCAGACGTCCGCGGCCTCGCCGTGAATCTCAATTGAACTGGAGACGGTCTGCACCGCTGCCGGGGGCGCGAACCAGCCTTCGACAGGTGCGCCCAGATGGGGCAACAGCAACAAGACCCCCACCGCCAGCAACTCGTTGCGCGGGCGCGGGGAATCATCGGCGGCGCGGTTGCGCACATAGAGCAGCACTGCGATCCCACCTATCGACGCCATCACCGAAAAGATGGGCAGCGCCATAAGCACACAGATGGTCAGCTCCCAGTCCAGCGCGATGACCGCCCCCGCCACCAGCAGACAGGGCACCCACGGCGCGCAGACGGCATACCACCACTGAGTTTTGCGCCGCGCAGGCGAAAGCAGCAGAATCACCGCGCCCATGACCGCGGGCAAGAGCAACAAAAAGCTAATGCTCAGAGCCGAAATGCCCACCATGCGCCATGTGCTCTGAGTCGCCCAATGCACAGCCACGCCATAGGCCCCCACGCCCAAAAACGCACCCATCCACCCCTCAACCTTCATCCTTCATCCTTCATCCCTCACCCTTCATCCTTCATCCTTGCTTATCGCCGCCGCGCCCAACACCTCGCTCAAGCGCCGATTCAGGTCGGCATCCAGCGCATTGGGATGGATTGCGGAAATCGGGCCTTCGGAAGTACGCCGCCCGGCGATCACCGAGATGCGATCCACCGGGAAGAGATGCATGGTCTCGGCAAAGGCATCACTGATATCATCCAGCTTGTCGATGATATAAGCCGTAACGGCCTGTTGGTCGCCACTCTGCAAAATCTCGATAGTGCGGTGCAACTGATTCAACTCGGCCCGCGATTGGCCCAGAATATTGGCCGATTCGCCGGTGGCGTCTTCTACCATCTTTTCCTTGCTGGCGCGGGCAGGCACAATCATATTAGCTTCCAGTTGCGCCCTCACCATCTCGATGCGCTGCTTTTCCGATTCGATTTGAGCCAACACACCGGCCACTTCCGATTCGGCGTTGCGCGTGGCTTCCTGAATGCCCACCGCCCCGCGCTGACGTTCTTCAGCCAAGCGCACCTTCGTATCGGCCTCCACCCGTTCGCGCTCGTTTTCCAGATCGCGGATGGTCACTTCGGCCCGGCGCGCTTCCTGTTCTTCCACCGATGCGGCCTGGGCATCGGCCTGGGCCTCGCGCGATTGCGATTGGGCATTCGCGGTCTGCACCCGTTTGAGCAGGGCAATATAGAGATCCGGCTCCTCCACGCCATCCAGCCGGTGATCGTCCACATCGGCGATGTTCATGGTGGTGATCTCCAGCCCGATCCCTTCCAGATCGGCCTTGCACACCCGAATCATGTTCTGGATCAGACGCTCTTTGCGGCTCATCACTTCTTCGGGGGTCATAGCGGCAATCGAATCGCGCAAATGGCCTTCGATGATCGAAGTGGCAATGCCTTGCAATTCCGCCCAGTTATCCGTCAGATGCAAAATGCGTTTCACCGCGTTGATCAGCCCACGCTCGGTCTTGGCTACCGCAAAGCTCACCGTCGCGGTCACAGTCAGGGGCACAATGCCTTTGGCAATTGCCGATTCCACCGCCACCGTAATGGTCTGGGGGGTCAGGTCCATTGTGTCGAAGCGGTTGATCAGCGGCAGCACAAAGACGCGTCCGCCGCGATAGGTGCGGAAACTGCCCTCACGCCCGTGCACCACCGCCAACTTGCTGGGCGGCACGAGCTTCATTTTGGAAACAACCTGGATCACCAGGGTCAGCAGAATCAGAAACAACAGCGTTATCAGAAAATACCACATAGTTTATCACTCCTGGAACAGGCGCAGAACGCTCGCTTTGGTCAACAAATTATTCAACAATAGCCCGGCATACTTATCCGGCAAACTTGTCCGGAAGACAAGCCGCACGTCTGCCTAATCACCGGATGAAGCGACAGGCTTGCCCTCTACAATCTGACCGTTTCCGCGTGTGCTGTTGCCCATAAGTTCGCGGATGCTGATGCCAAAGCCTTCTTCCAGCTTGTGCATGAAGTCCACCATGGCCGCGGGGCCGCGGTTGACCGCCGCGTTAAAGCCATCTTCTTCGTTGAGCACCAGCAATTCCTGCACGCTTTGGTCCTTGGCGTTTTTCTGATACGCCTGGAACAGGTGGGGCAAGCGATCCAGAAAGAGGACCAGCCGACCCACGTCGCCGCCCTGCGCCATCAGCTCCACCTTTTGGCGCAGCAGGTCGTTGTAGGCCTGGCGCACAATCTCGGTAGATTCCGCTTCGCCCTCGGCGTTGATCTCTGCCGAGCGCCGCCGCGCGTTGGCGTCGAGGGTCACTTCCGACATATTGCGCAACTCTTGCAGCTCGGCGCGGGTTTCTTCGATCTTGCGTTGCCCGGCATTCTGAGCTTCGCTAATCTGGCTATTGGCTTGCAGCCGCGCCTGGTTGATCTCGGCATTACATTGGCGGCGATAGAGTTCCAGTTCCTGGCGAGTCGCCAAAATGCGCTCATCCGCCCGATTTTCCGAGACTTCGCGCCGCCGCCGGCTGTCCGATTCGGCCCGATCCGCACGCGCGCGCAAGCGCGCTTCTTCGATCTCAACGTCCTGGCGCTTGCGCGACAGCGTCTTGTTCGCCAGGTTGGCGATATAGTTGGATGTATCCCAGATGCGCTGTAACGAAACCGATACCACTTCAATGCCAAACGAGCTTAAATCCTCGCGACAATCGTCCAGCAACACGCTACGGAAAATCGCGCGTTCGCCATCCGATTCTCGCAATTTCTCCTGCAACAGACGTTCCGCCTTTGGGTCCAGGGGCGAAGTGCCGATGGTCTTGCCCGCGAGTTCGGCCAATTCCACATCTTCCACCCCCTCGGCGCTTTCCACCATGCCAATCGCCTGCAACGGCGTGGTCTTGTTCAACGCCGCGCGGAAATTGCCCACCATGGTCTGCTGAATCTGCTCTTGAATCTGGTGATGAGATTTGCCCAGCAACTGCTGGACCGCGCTGTAGAGCAGCATCTCGTTTTCATCGTCGATGCAGACACACGCCGTCGCATCGGCACCCACATTGATGCCGTTGGCAGAATTGACGCCATCGATGCGCACATTGATGGGAATAATTGTCAGATCCACGGCCTCCACACTCTGCAAAAAGGGGATGACAAAGGTCCAGCCGCCCTTTTGTAGCCGAAAACCATATTTGCGCCCGCCGACCTCGGTCTCCACCCCGCCGGTAACGACCAGGATGTGGTTGGAAGGGCAAACGCGAATCACCGAGCGCAGCATCAGCACCACAAAAAAGAAAAGCACCAAAGCGCCCACACCGCCCAGGAACCCGCCAAACAAATTCATCAGAACTTCTATTTCGTCCATACCGCCATCCCTTTCTAAAACACCTTCGAAAAACAAACCGAATGATTGCGCCACGCCCGTTAACCAGTCTGTGTTAACCAGGCATGTGCCCACGTTAACCAGGCATGTGCCTACCGTACATATACACAATCGGGGGTCACACGCACAATGCGCACCGTATCGCCCTGCTGGAGATCGGCCGCGGGGTCTTCGGCCAAGGCATATGGATCGACTACACTCATGCCGATTTGCAGCCGTACCCGCCCCATCGTGGTGTGGGTCAGAGGCACGGTCACAGTTGCCTCACGCATGAGCAGCTCTTTGCCCTGTACCGTGGAATCGGTATCGCTGCGCTGAAAGCGGAAAAACGCCAGGGCCAGAAAGATTGCGACCACGCCCACCGGCACCGCCAGCAACAGCGCCACCAATGGCGCCCGCCCCGACAACAACGCCACCAATCCCATCGGGCCAAACCCCAGGAAGAAATAGACCATCAGCCGCAAATAGGCGAGCATCGACAGCACCAGGTTGGTCCCCGCGTCGCCATGTTTGGCAATGTCGCCCGACAGGTTCTCGGCCACGTCGCCATCCGCATCCACACTGCCGCCGCCGCCGGTTTCGCCTGTGACGGCATCACCAGTGCCGGCATCGCCTTCAATACTGCCGTCAAAGTCGCTGTCCAGCCCACCGGCGTCGCCACCTGCGTCACCGGCTGAGCTGCCGCCAAAGATGCCCAGAAAATCCAGCGCCACCACGCCCATGCCAAACACAGTGCCCGCGATGAATATCTGGCGCAACAATTGCTCGCTCATGATCTGCATGGAAATCGACGCGGCGATGATCACCAGGAATATGCCCAGAATTGTAAAAAAGACCATTCGCGTACGTGTCATGCTGTTTTCACCTTCTGTTCCCGACGCTGTTCCCAACCGGAGAGATAAAACCGGAGTCTACGCAGAGCATACCACGATTCCAGGGTCTTGGGCATCTTGCCTAGATGACATCGCCCTGCCATTTACCCGACACGCGCCCCGGCATTGCGCTGTGGCACTACGCTGTGGCATTGCACTGTGGCACTGCACCGTGGGCACATACCCCGCGGCGTCCCCCCTGCCTATGGTATAATCGAGCGAACTATAAAATTGTCTTCAGACCCTTCAGACCCTGTGGAATGGATTCTATGAAACCTTGGGAAATAATCACCGCCGCGGTGGTGCTGCTGGCAGCGCTGGGAGGCGGTATCTGGCTGGCGCGCACGGTCGCCCCCGAGCCGGTCATCGGTGTCGTGCGCTTTGAAGCGGTCATCGACTTTGCCACCGCGCAACAGATGATCGACCTGCTGGAAGAAGCCCGCCAAGACCCGCGCGTCGCCGGTGTCGTGGTCGAAATTCTCAGCCCCGGCGGCTATGCCACCAGCAGCGAAAGCATCTTCTACAGTATGCTCCAGCTGCGCGCCGAAAAGCCGCTGGTCGTCGCCATCGACGGCATGGCGGTGAGCGGCGGTTATTACATGGCCGCGGCCGGCAATCGCATCTATGCGCCGGGTAGCGCCTATGTGGGCAACATCGGCAGCCGCGGCCCTCGCCCCACCGACCCCTACATCGCGCCCGATGAACTCGCCAGCGGCCCGTTCAAGCTCACCGGCGGCAGCCGCTTTGATCGCATCCACCAATTCGACCTGGTCAAAGAGAATTTCCTGCAAAATGTGGTCCATCAACGGCGCAACGCCGAGATGAACCCCCTGCAAGCCTCGCCCGAAGTGCTGGGCGAAGCCCGCTTCTATCTGGGCAGCGAAGCCGTCGCGCTGGGGCTGATCGATGCCGAAGGCGGCCTGAGTGACGCCATTCTGGCCGCGGCAGAGCTTGCCGGCGTGTCGAGCTATTCCGTCGTCCGTCTCATCGACTATCTCTACGGCCCACCGGCCACGCTGGTCTACAGCGACTTTGCCGCCGCCATCCAGGCCATGCTCCAGACTGCGCCGCCCGATGTGGTCTTTCTGCTGGATAGCCGGATGCCCTTGACCGGGCTGGGCGAAGACAGCGCCATCGACCGCCATCTCATGAACCTGCGCCGCATTGCGCCGGCACGCCTGGATGCGTTTCCGGATCTCCAATCCAGCCCCAACCAAACGCCCGGCGGCGGGCAATTGCCGGTCTTGTCCGGCAGTTCCCTATCCCAACCCGGCCAGCCCCAACCCACGCAGCCCGGAGAATCCACGCCATGAATTCCGCGTCTCGTCGCTTGCTTATCAGTCGCCTGCTCATCGGCCTTGTTGCCCTGCTCTTGCTGACTCTGCCCCTCTTTTTGCGGACTGCGGTCTGGCAATATAACGCGCGTGACTATACGCCGGGCGATGTGGGCACACTGAACCGGGCCGCAACTCCGGTGCCCACCGCCACCCCCATGACCCTCGCCGCCGCCGAAAATGTGCTGCTCCAGGATCTGCGCCCCGGCCCCATCGTGGTGGATCTGGCGCACGGCAATCGCCTGGAACGCGCCGCGTTTGAACCGCTGGCCGCGGCCCTGGCCGAACGCGGCGTGGGGATGCAATTCTGGCTGGGCGATGTGGATCTCCTCGCCATCAACAGCTACTACGAGTTTCCCGACCAATCCCGCGAACTGCGCACCCTGCTCGATGACGCGGGCGCGCTGGTCGTCGCCAGCCCCTTCTTTCTCTGGTCACCCGAAGAAATTGCGCTGGTCGAACGCTTTGTCGCGCGCGGCGGGCGGCTGCTGCTCATCAGCGACCCCGATACGCTGGGCGACCTGGCGCAGGATATCAACAACCTGGCCGAACCCTTTGGCCTCGTTTTCCACGATGACTATCTCTACAATACCGTGGTCAACGACGGCAACTTTGTACATGTGTTCCAGGATCAATTCCTCGACCACGCCGCAGGGCTGGAAGGGGCTACGATTGCGCTCTACGGCGCGCGCAGCCTGGGCGGCGACGGTATCCCCCAGGTGCGTACCGGCGAAAATGTATTGAGCAGTATGCGCACCGGCATGGTGCAATTTGCTACGGTGGCAGTGGGGGGCATACAATCCCAGAACACCGCCGGGCGTGTGCTGGGCATGACCGATTTCGACGTGCTCACCCAGCCCTATGTCATGCGCCACGACAATCTGCGTTTGCTGGGATTTGTGGCCGATTTCCTGGCCGCGGGCGACATGCGCGAAGCGGTCATCGACTTCCCCGCCTATCTGGGCAAAGACGTGACTCTGGTCTTTGGACATACTGCCGGCCCCGATGGCGCAGTGGATGCGGGCGTTCTGCTCCAGGGGGCGCGCCTGCAAGCCAGCCTGGAAAACACCGGGCGCACCCTCAACCTGGCAGGCACGGGTGCGCTCACCGCGACCCTGATGCTAAATGCCACAACTGATGCAGAGGCGGAGGCAGAGGCAGAAGCAGAGGCAGAGGCAGAGGACGACCCCACACTGGATGACGAGGCGCGCGACTGGCTGGTTTTGGCCGATTATAAGCTCGCGGCAGATACACCCCTTTTGGCCGATTTGGGGTTTGAACGGGTCGAAAGCACACCCACGCCTACCAGCACACTGACGAACGGGGTCTCTGTCACGACGACTGCAACGGTCACCCCGACAGCCACCCCGCAGCCCTCAGACAATGACACAGGGGGTAACTCCCAGGACGATCCGGGGGATGATGCGGAGGGGGATCCGGAAACAGAGAGCGATCCGGAAACCGAAAACCGCGCGGCCAGCGTTGTGCTGCTGGAACAACTCCAGGCCGATGTGACCCCCACTGCGCCCGTGACTGCGACAGCAACCGTGACGGCAACAGTGACAGTCACCGCCACGACCACTGCCACAGCTACGGCAACCGTTACCGCAACGGTTACGCCCACGGCAACTGACACGGTGACGGATAGCGTAACCGCCACACCCACCGTCACAACCACAGCCACAGCCACAGCCACGCCCACACCCGAACCGGAGCCGGTCGTCTATCTGGTGCGCGCGGATGGACTGCGCCTTTTGGCAGCCCAGACAGTTCTCATTGCCCAGCGCGAATTGCCCAATGGCGAACGCCTGGTAGCCGTGCTGGGACACGATGCCGCGGGCATTGGTGCCGGGGTGGATCGCTTGCTGAGCCACGACTATACAGGCTGTATCACCGGCAATGCCCTGGTGGTCTGTTCCTATGCCGATGGTCGCGCCGCCACGCCCTCCGGCACGACGCCTGGCGTTCCCGGCGCAGCGCCCACTTCCGCAGCACCGGGAACCACCCCTTCCGGCCCGCCGCCTTCCGTGCCGGATCCCTCTGTGCCCGATCCCGGCATACCCGATCCGGGCGTACCTGATCCTATGGGAACCCCGCTTCCCACACCGGCTACGCCGGGCGCGCCAGGCGCGCCCACTGCATCCAGCATCCTGATTGTGGACGACAACGCCAATGCCGCCGCCGAAGAAATCAGCGAAGCCGATGTCTACCTGCAAGCGCTCACCGGCGCGGGCTATACGCCCGATCTGTGGAGCACTCGCGAGCAGGGGGTGCCTACGCCTGCCGAACTATTGACGTATACGTGGGTGGTGTGGAGTGCCGGCGGCTATGTGGCGGGCGGCCCCGATCTGGTGGCGCTGGATAGTCTGCTCGCCTATATCAACGAGGGCGGACGCCTGACCATCAGCAGCCGCGAGCCATTTTTCGGCATGGGCGTGGAAGACGCGTCGCCGATTACTGATGTCGAAGTGGATACCGCGATCCCTGCGCTGCTCAACGGCCTGCCCTCCGAACCGTTCAATATTCAGCCCAACGCGCCGCCGGTCATCCCCCTGGAAATCAACGACCGGGACGACGGTCCGCGCATTGCGCTGCGCCGCGGACCCAACAGCGCCAACGCCGGCGCGCCTTTGCTCTTTATGCTGGATGATGCCGAAGAAGAAGATGCCACCGGCGCACGCCTCATGATTC
>JBBDIO010000267.1:9954-12228 GCA_040880365.1 Litorilinea sp. | reverse complement strand
CGCCGAGCTGACCCCGGCATTGGCAGGCGTTCCCGGCCCGGATGTCCCCCAACACATCGATCTCATCACCACCCGCTATGCCGGCGGTCCACCTATCGAACAGGTGAACCGCTTTCTGACCGTGCATCGGGTAGATATGCCACCGCTGGACCCCCAGGATCTCTATAACAATGTGGTGGCAAATAATCAATATTTCGTAGACTATGCCCGGCGGCTGGCGCGGCAAAACCGCTATGATATTATCCATATGCACGATTGGCTATCGGGCAATGCGGGCATCACGCTGAAATATGAATGGCGCCAACCGCTGGTAACCACCGTCCACGCCACCGAACGCGGGCGGCATCAAGGTCACATTCCCAGCGCCACCAGCCACCAGATCGACGGGCTGGAATGGCAGATCTGCCACGAATCGTGGAAGACAATTGTATGCAGCCAATTTATGGCGCAGGAATTGCACCACATGTTCGGCAGCCCCTACAACAAGACCGTCGTCATCCCCAATGGCATCGACGCCCGCGCGCTGGAGCGCGGTTCGCCCCACGAGCACGCCGCGCTGCGCCGTGAATTCGCGCCCAACAACGAGCGTCTGCTCTTTTATGTGGGGCGTATCGTTCACGAAAAGGGGCTGCACGTATTATTGCGCGCCATGCCCCACATATTGAATGAGCACCCCAATACCCGCCTGATCGTTGCCGGCAAAAACGGCGCAAAAATGCGCCCGCTTGCCACCGATCTCCGCATCGAACCAGCCGTCAAATTTCTGGATTTCATCTCGGATCGCAAACGCGACCACATCTATCAGATTGTAGACGCGGCAATCTTTCCCAGTCTCTACGAACCCTTTGGCATCGTCGCGCTGGAAGCTATGGCTTTGGGTTGCAACGTGCTGGCGAGCGACGTGGGTGGGCTGCGCGAGGTGGTGCACCATATGCAAAATGGGCTTACCTTCTATCCCAATGATTCCGAAAGCATCGCCTGGGCTGTACGCGAATTATTCCGCGACCCCCAGGCCGCGCGCCAACGTCGGGAACGGGCTTCCGCAGAGGTGCGCCACACCTACGACTGGCGCGTCATTGCCGAAGACACGACGCACCTCTACGCCGACATCATCGCCGAACGCAACCGCATTCCCTGGTAACTCCATCCTCCAGGCGGGAAAAGTCCTTCCCACCTGTCAAGCAGTCGCTTCGCCTACGTCGGGCTTGACGCGAGCCAAAATCACGGACAACGTTTCTACCGGGTCGGGACCAATGTGGAAACACGCAAGCAGCGATTCACGGGCGCGCTGGGCGGTATCCCTATCGCGGGCATGGATTGTACACAGTGTATCGCTCGCGGCCACGCGCGCGCCCACTTTGGCGGCCAGCAGCACGCCCACGGCATGGTCAATCGCGTCGTCTTTCTTGCGCCGTCCCCCGCCCAGCTCCACCACGGCCAGTCCTACATCGCGGGTATCAATATGCTGGATATACCCGGCTTCGGGTGCGGCCACTTCTACACGCTGCGCGGCCTGCGCCAGGCGCGCAGGATCATCCACGCAGGCCACATCACCGCCCTGCGCCGCCACAAACTGGCGAAACTTCTCCAACGCGGCCCCCGACTGGATCACCCCCCGGATCTCGTCTTGCAGTTGTGCGCGCAATTCATCCTGCATAGCATCAGCGACAGCGCCGGGCGGATTCGGACCTTTGCCCAACAACAACATTTCCACGGCGAGCGTCTCGACCAACTCCTGGAAATCGGGCGGACCATCGCCCTGCAAGGCTGCGATGGCTTCCACCACCTCCAACCCATGCCCCACCGCCTGCCCCAGTGGTTGATCCATCTGCGTGATAAGCGCCGTCATGGCCCGTCCCGCGCGCGCGCCAATATTCACCATCGTCTGTGCCAAAGCCTGGGCATCGCGCCGTGTACGCAGCAACGCACCGCGCCCGCATTTCACATCCAGCACAATAGCATCCGCGCCCGCGGCCAGTTTCTTGCTCATAATGCTGGCCGCGATGAGGGGCTGACTGGGCACCGTGCCCGTCACATCGCGCAGCGCATAGAGCGCACGATCCGCAGGGGCGAGATCCGCAGTCTGCCCCGCGACCACCAGCCCGATTTCCTGCAATTGATGGCGAAACTGGGCTTCCGCCACATCGGGCGACCAGCCGGGGATGCTTTCCAGCTTGTCGATGGTGCCCCCGGTATGGCTCAGCCCGCGCCCACTCATCTTGGCAACCGGCAGGCCGCAGGCAGCCACAATCGGCCCCAGCGCCAGCGTCGTCT
>JBBDIO010000267.1:0-9944 GCA_040880365.1 Litorilinea sp. | reverse complement strand
CCGCTGGAATGTTTGTCTACAATGCGCGTATCCTGGGGAAACAGCCCATGCAGATCCAATTGCGCGCCGCTCGCTGCCATCGCCTGGGTCAGCACAGTCGTTTCGGCGTCCGTCATCCCCTGAAAATAGACTGCCATCGCCCAGGCCGCCGCCTGATAATCGGGGATGTCGCCCTGGGTATACCCTTCGATGAAAAATTCAATTTCTGCCGTCGAAAGAGTATCCCCGTCTCGTTTTTTCTCGATAATCCGTACCGGATTCATGGCCCTGGCTTCCTTTATCATCCATGCGCCTTTATCCCACAATGCGCTTTTCTATCGTTTTGGACTATGCTATGATATTCATTTTACACAAAAATGCTGTAAAGTGCGTGTGAATCCGTGTACTGTGTGTACACGCTATGCAGAAACAGCGACAGGAGTAGAACCATGTCAACACATGTTACCATAGACCAAAGTAGCCCGGAGACGGCTGCGCACGCGCCGGTCACCATCATCGGCGGGGGGCTGGCGGGCGTAGAAGCCGCCTGGCAATTGGCGCAGCGCGGCCACAAAGTGCAGCTATATGAGATGCGCCCTCACCGCAAAACCCCGGCCCATACCTCGGATCGTCTGGCCGAACTGGTGTGCAGCAACTCTATGGGCAGCACCCTGCCCGACCGCGCGCTGGGCATTCTGAAAAACGAAATGCTGGGGTTGGGCAGTCTGGTCATTCGCACCGCGTTTCGCCACGCGTTGCCCGCAGGCAGCGCGCTGGCCGTCAGCCGCGATGATTTTGCCCAGGATCTGACCGAGACCATCTACAATCATCCCAATATCGAAGTGCGCCGGGAAGAGTTAACGGATATCCCCGCCGGCCCGTGCATCGTGGCGACGGGTCCGCTGACCAGTGAAGGGCTGGCGCAACGCATCCTCGCGCTAACCGGACAGCAGCATCTCTACTTCTATGATGCGATGGCGCCGATTATCGCCGCCGATTCCATTGATATGTCCATCGCCTTTCGCCAGAGCCGCTATGACCGCGACAGCGATCTGGGCCAGGAAGAGGGCGACTATATCAACTGCCCCATGAACCGGGAAGAATACGAAGCGTTTGTCCACGCCGTGAACCAGGCGCCCAAGATTCAGCTGAAAGAGTTTGAAAAGGAATTGGAACGGTATTTTGAAGGCTGTATGCCTATCGAAGTGCTGGCAGGTCGCGAGCTAAACTCGCTGGCATTTGGCCCCATGCGCCCCGTCGGGTTGACCGATCCGCGCACCGGACGCCGCCCCCACGCCGTGGTGCAGTTGCGCCAGGACAACGTCGCGGGCACGCTCTATAACATGGTGGGCTTTCAGACCAACATCAAATGGGGCGAACAAGCCGAAATCCTGCGCATGATCCCGGGCTTGCAAGATGCCGAATTCGTGCGCCTGGGCCAGATGCATCGCAACACGTTTATCAACAGCCCCACGCTGCTGGAACCCACATTGCAATTCAAAACCCGACCCGATCTCTTTTTTGCAGGCCAAATCACCGGCACCGAAGGCTATGTGGGCAGCACCATGGGCGGGCTGATCGCGGGCATCAACATGGCGCGCCAGCTTGCCGGCGCGCCGCTGCTGCAATTGCCACCCGAAACCATGATCGGCGCATTGCTCCACTATATCACCCACGCCGAACCCAAAAACTTCCAGCCCATGAAAGCAACTATGGGCTTGCTGCCCGATATCGGCAAACGCATTCGTTCCAAACCGGCACGCTATGCCGCCTATGCCGACCGGGCCAATGCCCAGCTGCGGGCCTATTGCGCACAGATGGGCGTCACCCTGCAAACGCTCCCCACCAAGTCGGATGCTATAGGACCGGATGGCACAGAGCCGGACCGCGCAGCGCGGACGGATGACCAGACCGCAGAGCAATCCGTCGCCACAGTTTAGGCGAGTAAACAGTCTAGGCCAGTAAACGCCAATTAAAAAATCACCAATCAAAAAGAGGACCGGTCGCAGTGACCGGTCCTCTTTTATTTCCTATACCTGGCAGGCGATTTTACAATCGCTTACTTGACAGTGCCTTCCAACGTGCAGTCCGACAGATAGTGGACCTTGTCGCCGTGCATGAAGGCGATTGTCACGTTGTCGAAGAAGATGTTGCTGTTGGCAACGATGGGCGAGTGACCCTGCAGCAGCACCATGACGTCATGGGCATAACCCAGGTCGATGGTGTGCGACATGATGGACCATTCGCCGCGTACGTAGCCGTTCACATAGTGGGCCTGATCGCTGGCTGCACCGGCCTTGACGCCCAAGGACGCCCAGTCGTAGTCCAGACCATCCTTACCGCCCTCTTTACCACCCTGGTCGTGATCCCAGATGAGGTAGTTGGCGCTGACCATAACCTGACCACCCTCAAAACCGGCAGGAACCGGGATGATGGGGCTGCCGAAGCCGGCTGCATAGGGCTGACCGCTATAAATCTTGGCCGAGTTCTGGTTAGGACCGTGGTCATCGCCAGGGCCGACAACGCGCTCGCGGGAGAACACCACGTTCTTGGCCTGATACAGACCACCATCATTGATGGCGAACGGCGCCCAACCCATGTACCAGTCGGTATAGATATCGGAATCGGCGTCCCACTTGTTGTTGTCAACGCCCTTGGCGGCCCAATTGTCGGCGGTGTTGAAGTTATTGCAGACGTTGGGGGTGCTGTAGAGCGTGGTGCCCAGGCCAATGCCGGTTGCGGTCTGGCGAATGCCGCGACCCGGCTTTTCCTGCGTGCGACCACCATCAGCCAGGTTTGCTTCCAATGCCTGGGGAGGCAGAGGGGCGTTGATGGCTGTGTAGACATTCACTACGTCAGTGTGGGGAATTGCGTGCGGCTTGAGGCGTGGACCAATGGCAATCGGCGGAGGCGTGGCCGGACCAGTTGCAGCAGAGACAATCGCTGCCGGGACCAGCATCGCCGCAGCCAGGACAAGTGCCAGAAGAATGCGACGGCTTCTGTTCAGAGTCATTTTAAAGCTCCTTCTGTGACCCAAATGATAATGAAAGTTGAAATGCGGTAATAACTTATACGCGGATGACAAAAATCTATGGTTACCGGGTAAACCCGGTCAAACCCGTATGAAGGTGTAGAACGTATTAAGGTATTAAGTCTTAAAAGTGGTGCGCTGTGCTATTCAATATAAAACAATTCGGCATTTGTGTCCACCAGGTATTGATCCAGTGTTTCAAAATCGCCAAAATAGGCCCGTTCATACGCCTGGCCTTCGAACTCGCCGGTGTAGAGCCAACGCTTGGTATAGTTGAGCATCATCAATTCGCCGGTCCGCACATCATGACAGGTGTTGCCCTGATAGAGGGTTGTCCACCCTTCGCCTTCTTCAATTTCAAACTCGTGGGGACCGCTGCACCACACGGCAACCCGACTCCCATTGTCCATGGAAAAAATGTTGGTCGCAGGGCCAGGCTGTTCACCCATCCAGTAATTGTAGAGGAAATTATCGACAAATTCACCGCTGCGTTCGCGCCCGCTGAAACGATCGACCTCGAACGTCCAGTTGTCGGGTTCAAAACAGCTATCTTCCCACTCCACATCGTAGCTGACACGCAGCCACTGGTCCGAACCTGCCCCATCCGATGCCGCGCTGACAGTTGCAGCACATTCGGGCACCTCGCAACGCTCGGATCCACAGCTCCAGTCCACATGCCAGGTGGCGGCAATGTCATCGGGCAACAGGCTATCTACCACTGGGATGACTTCGGTATTGCCATCAACATCGACGACAACTGCGGCCAGCCAGGCTGTTTCTGTTGCCTCATCATCTCCATCCAACGGGCCGCGGATACAGCAAATCTGTAGCCATTCGCCATCGGCGCTCATGCCGATGACCTGAAATTCATCTCCAGGGTTCGCCTTGGCGACAATCGGTGCATTCAACTCGGGTCCGCTGCGCACATTGGCCCGCGAGCCTTCCGTATTCACAATCGCAGTAACTTCAGGAATAAGCACAGGTTCCGGGTTATCCAGATCGCCCGAGCTGATATCCTGGAGTCGCGCGTCGGTGGCAGCCGTCGTTTCGTCACTGGCCGCGGCGTCCGGCACCGGAATTCCCTGGACACAACCGCTGAGGATCAACAAGCCCATCAACAACCCAACCAAATGAAGCGAACAATTCCCGACGCGCGGCGTCAGGTCTGTCAGGGTCCAACGAACCATCCTATGCATAAATACAAATCAGTCCTTGTGAGCACACTTTTTGCAAGGGTAACCGGGCTGCAAGTACAAGGCCAATGACGCTCTATCATGATTGCACAATGGCGAGCAGTGTACCGAGCAGTATATCTGGGGGGCAGTATACTCTACTTTATTCAGCAGAACAAACGCGCAAATGGAACAAATTTCACACTGCGCCCGGTTTTGACGGGTCAGGGTTTATAGTAGGTCATATCCAACAGCCCCAGATCGTCCAGTCCCTCTCGGGCATAGAGATTGACCATGGGATTGCTATCCTCCAGGAGTCGATAGAGGTAGTGAGCCGCGTCCAGATTCTTCATCCGGCGCAAGGCATAAGCAGCGCGGGTACGCCCGCTCTGATTGTTTTGCTGCATGGCACACCACAGCACCGGCAGGGCGATCTTGCCCAACTGCGCCAGCGCGTCGGCGGCAGACTGGCGCACAAGTCCCTGCTCGTCGACCAGGGCAGCCATCAATGCGGACAGCAACTGCTCGGCGAAATCGCGCGCGCCATCCCAGTGGCGTTTCACCACCTGTGCCACGCAAAATACGGCCCCGGCGCGAATATCGACCGCGGGATCGCGTAACATTTCCAACAAAATGGCGCGTTCTCCGGGGCCGGCCCAATCGGCACAGGCGCGCACCGCCCACCAGCGTCGATTGGCGCGATCTATATCTGTGCCGCCCTGGGCCAAAGGACCATCAGGCTGGTTTTGTGCAGAATCGCTGCGCGCCCCCGTATATAACTGCACAATGTCGCGGATATCGTCACGCTGCAGACGGCTAACTCCAGCCTCACACGCCCCATCATCGCCCGCATCCACGGCCCGCAGCCACGCTTCAAATTCAGAAGATGCGTTACCCTGTCGCCCCATAGCCCGTCCGCTATCCATACTGCCGTCGCCTCTCTACATCCCAAAATAATATCTGCATTCCGTTTACTTATTCTCACCTGCACTGCATCTGTCCGTCGTGTGATTTCCGTCGTGTGATTTCCGTCGTGTGATTATCTGTCACGGGCTATCCACGTCGTAGCCATAGAGCTGAAACCACTCGAAACGGGCCTCGCCCACGCCTTCGCGCAGCGCACCGGCGGCAATGCCCAGACTACCAGTCTCCCAGGCGGCGACGTCCATCTGATAGAGAGGAAACTGGTTGCCAAAAAAACGCAGGGTTGTGCCATCGTCTTCAATCGTCAGAACATTGCTCGTGCCCGCCGGGTTCAACGCATCCACGGCAGTCCACGGCACCGCGACTTCGGGCACACCGGCACGCATAATCTGCACTGTATAGCGTCTGTGCCCGTCCACGGCAAAGAGTACCAATTGCCGACCTTCTGCCACGCGAGTCACCAATCCGGCATAGCCCCAGGGAGTGTGCGCAGCCACAGCCGCCGCGGTTTGCATCCGCTGGGGAACCGGATGATCCGCGGACGCGGCATTGGCGGGGGCATTGCCGGTAGCATTGATGTTAGCGGAGCGTGCCATGCCTGCGGTCAGCGTAGCCGGATCCAGCAAACTCCACGCCACATGGCCGGGCCAGACTTCCATGCGATAAATGGCCTTGTGCGGGATATGTTCCATCCGCCATTGGCCGGCCACATCTCGCCCGGCAAAAATCGGGGTGGGTTGCGAAAAATTATCGGCCACCAGCAAGTGGGGTATGGCGTGGGTCAAACGCCCACCGCTCGCATCTACGCCTGTGTGCACAATCGCAGACCCAGATGCCGAGGTCGCAGATGCCGAGGTTGCAGATGCCGAGGTTGCAGATGCCGAGGTTGCAGATGCCGAGCGCGGCGCGGAGGTTGCGTCAGAAGTGACAGCAGCAGTAGACGAATTCTGGGCCTGGGGCAGATTATCCGGCTCATCTGCCAGCGGTGAATCTGGAGGAGCAAGGCGCGCCCAGCTCCAATCCGATTGCCAGTTCAGCCCTGCCAGGCCATTGGCCCGCGTATCAATACCCAGCGTTTCTTGGCGCAACATTTCTTCGCGCAAGATGAGGACAATGGTGATCGCCATGATCAGGATCACCGCACCCGGCAACAGATAGACCAGCCACGAACGTTGGGCAGATGCGGGGGGGCGCGCCACTCGATTCTTGGCAGTGGGACGCTGCGGCGAAAGTCCCAGTTCGGCGCGTTTGCGCGCACGCAGATCGGTTGCAGACGGCATATCTGGCATCACTTACTCCTGCACACAGTGGAACACGATTGTCATGCAACAGGAGATACCTGGTTCCAGGCGGGCGGATGATTCAAAGACTGAAGGGCGATTATACCACCGAGCACGGCTCCGTTCAAACGGCGCGCGCCGCTGCCCCCGGGGGGCTATCTGCCGAAAAGCGCCAGCGTGTGGTATGATGCCACGCATCACAAAATTCAATTGTGGCGTGTCGGCAAACCGGCATTCAGCAGGCAAAAGCGGGCCGCGCAAATCGGCTTCCCCTGTAAAGGATGTGCCCGGATGGTGAGCACGCAGCGGTCATCCACCTTGCCGAAACCATCATCGCGACGGCCTACCCGACGCATCCAATAGACATCATAGGAAGTGCATGGAAAACGTTTACTCGACTACCGATCTCCCCACCTGGACCCCCACCCGTCGCGAAAAACTGTTGGCGTGGACGGCGCACCTCTTTACCGCGACCGGTGTCCTCTGGGGCATGCTCGCCGTTCTTGCCGTCATCAACCAACAGTGGATTCTGGCCTTCGCCTGGATGTCGGTAGCCATCCTGGTCGACTCGGTGGATGGACTGCTGGCCCGGCGGCTGCGTGTCAAGGAAGCCATACCCGAATTTGACGGCGCGCTGTTGGATAACATCGTCGATTATCTCAACTACACTTTTGTGCCCGCGTTCTTTCTGGTGTGGACCGATTTGCTGCCACCCCGAATCGCATTCGTCGCGGCGGCGCTGGTACTGCTGGCATCAGCCTATCAATTCTGTCAATCCGACGCCAAAACCGCCGATCACTACTTCAAAGGCTTCCCATCCTACTGGAATATCATGGTCTACTACATGTTTATAGTAGGCTGGAACCCGTGGGTCAATCTGGTAATTGTCACCCTGTTGACCATCTTCGTTTTCGTGCCCATCAAATATATCTATCCATCACGCACGCGGCTCTATCAGGGTCTCACGCTCACACTGGTCACCGTCTGGGGCATCACCAATGTGGTCATCATGGTCACCTACCCCAATCACCAGCCCTGGCAAATCTGGCTCTCGCTCAGTATCGCCATCTACTATATGGGCATGAGCCTCTATGCCACCTTCCGTACAGAACAGAAAACGCGCCGCGCCGCGCGCAGTCTATAAAATCGGCGCGTCTCTGTTTGGCTGCACACCTATTCTGTCATCTTCGCAACTATCCCCGCCACGCGGTCCAGGCCAGCAAAGCCCACCCGGCAATAAACGCGACCCCGCCAATCGGTGTAATCGCACCCAACCAGCGTATTCCGCTGAAGACCAGGATATAGAGACTACCCGAAAAAATCAGAATGCCCGCCACAAAGAGCCAGCCTGCCCACACCGCAGCCACGCTCTGGGGCCAACGGCCCAGCACCACGACCACTGCAATCAGCGCCAGCGCATGATAAAACTGATAGCGCACCCCGATTTCAAACGTATTGAGCAGACTCGCACTCAGACGGTCGCTTAGGGCATGGGCGCCAAACGCGCCAAATGCCACGGCAAGCCCGCCAAACAGACTCGCCAGCATAATAAAAGTCTTTTCCATTCCCATCCGTTCCCATCACTTCACAATGGTTTGAACCAGAGTGTGTTCTCTGGTCTGCACTGGATACGCCGCACGACTTTGCCGTGCCCATTCACATCTGTACAATTATATCTGTTCAACCTTGCGGAAGCGGTTCAACCGACGGGCGTCTGGCAGCGGCTCCCGTCTCCCACTATCACTATACGCTACCGGCCTATACGCTAGCGCGGATTTGGTCCGGTTGCGATGGGCCGCGCGGGGTCCGTGATCCAGTCGCTCCACGAACCGACATAGAGGTGCGGCATGGCAAAGCCGGCATGGGTCACCGCCAGCAGATCATGCGCCGCACTGACACCCGACCCGCAATAGAAGACCGCCTCCTCGGCAGGTGTATCCCCCAACAAGTGAGTATAGCACGCCTGCAAATCTTCGGGGGTACGAAAACGGCCCGTTTCATCCAGATTGCCGGCAAAGGGCGCGGAGATCGCGCCGGGGATGTGCCCACCGCGGGGGTCAATCGTCTCATTCTCGCCGCGATAGCGGTCTGCGCCCCGGGCATCGAACAGGGTCAACGCCGGATCATCCAGGCGCGCCCGCACTTCCTCGGCAGTGACCACCCAGTGATGGCGCACATTGGGCGCAAAACGGCGCGGCGGGCGGCTTTCGCTTTGGGACGCCACCGGCAATTCTGCCGCGGTCCACGCGCGCCAATCGCCATCCAGCACCGCGACTGCGTCGTGCCCCATCCAGCGCAACATCCACCACAGACGCCCGGCAAACATCCCCCCCTGGTCATCATAGACCACGACCTGCACCTGTTCGTCGATCCCCCAGCCCGAAAGCGTCCCGGCAAAGACCTGGGGATCGGGCAGAGGATGACGCCCGGTCTGCCCCGCCTGCACCGGGCCGGAGAGGTCCTGATCCAGATGGGCATAGACGGCGCCGGGAATATGCGCTTCCAGATAGCGCAGCCGCCCCGCGGCCGGATCGGCCAGCGAACCGCGACAATCGATAATTGCCCAATCGGCCTGGCCCAAATGCGCTGCCGTTTCCTGGGTCGAAATCAATGTTGAATAAGCCATATAGGTTTCTGTCTCCCAAAGACGTTTGCACTCTGAACGCTCTATAAATGTACGCCTGCGTCCACCCGCGCGCCCAAAGCTGCATGTCCACCAGTAATAGACCACAGCCCGGCGCGAGGGACCGCCCAAAAATCTCACAGCGTACAATTTGGTCTTGCTTTTGGTTAATGGTATCGTGCCCACTTAGGCAGGCGCAAATCGTCACCCGCGGCATCAGCGATTCACATCCGCCTGCCACCCGTAATCAACTGCCGACACAAGACATAAATCCACACAGAATCTAGAACCAGAACAAAAACTATGAAACTCTTTATTATTCGCCATGCCGAATCGCGCAACAATCGCCTGGGTCTTGATCTGGATTACAAGGACTATATGGCGCAACGGTCTGCCGACCCGCCCATCACCGAATTGGGCCAACGCCAGGCCCAGGTATTGGCCGAACATCTGGCGCACGCCATCTCGCCCGAACACTATGTAGAAGGCTCGCCCGACGACGATCAATCTACCAATGGCTATCGCCTGAGCGCGCTCTATTGCAGCGCCATGCTGCGCACCATGCAAACCGCCCAGCCCGCGGCCGAAAAGCTGGGCATGACGCCCCACCTCTGGATCGACATTCATGAGCATGGTGGCATGTTCGAAGGCAATCCGCATACCCGCGAAGGGTTTGTGGAATATCCAGGGCTGACCCGCGCCGAAATCGGCGAACGCTTTCCCGGCTATGTGCTGCCCGAAGCAATTACAGATACGGGATGGTGGCGCGGCGGCTACGAAGATATGCCCGGCTGCTATGCGCGGGCCACCCGCGTCGCGCGCGATCTGCGCCGGCGCGCCCAGGAAGGGTTCGAAAAAGAGCTGGAAGAGCGAATCGCCATCGTTTCTCACGGCACGTTTATCGATAGCCTGCTCAAGGCGCTCTTCAACCAGCT
>JBBDIO010000266.1:0-12252 GCA_040880365.1 Litorilinea sp. | reverse complement strand
AAGGCCGACCGCCACCAAAGGAAGATCATGACGCCACAATTTTCAGAAATCCTCACCACCGCGCAGGAAATCCGCGACGTGCTGGGCGAACCCGGACAACGCGTGCTGGACAAGGTTATCCCCCGCCTGGATCGCCATTGCCAGGAATTTATCGCCGCTTCCCCCTTCATGCTGATTGCCTCGTGCGACGCTCAGGGGCAGATGGATGTCTCACCCAAAGGCGACCCTGCCGGCTTTGTCCAGGTCCTGGATGAAACAACCCTGGCAATTCCCGACCGGGTAGGCAATCGCCGGGCCGATACGTTGATCAACCTGATCAACAATCCCAGAATCGGACTGCTCTTTCTCGCGCCCGGCAAACAGGAGACATTGCGCGTCAACGGGCGTGCGCAGGTCGTGCGCGATGGCTGGCTGCGCGAACAGATGGCGGTGCGCGGCAAAGCGCCGGACCTGGCGATTGTCGTCACAGTCGAAGAAGCCTTTCTCCACTGTGCCAAATGCATGATCCGTTCCGAACTCTGGAACCCCGCAGCGTGGCCCAATGTATCGAGCCTGGCGTCCATCGCACAGGTCATGGTCGATCACAGCCAGACCACCGAGACCGTTGAATCTCTGGCCGCCCAGGTCGCAGAAAGCTATCGCGACCGGCTCTACTGAGTCCGTGGCGCAACGATGATTTCCGCGCGCAGGTATGCGCGCCACATCTCCACGGGAGGCAGCAACCCGCGATGGCCCGTTCTGCACGCAAACATCCGCCCAATATCGTATTGATCGCGATTGACTCTCTGCGCCGCGATCACATGAGTTGCTATGGTTATAGCCGACAAACGACGCCCAACATCGATCGCTTTGCACGCGAAGGCACACTTTTCGAGCATACCTACAGCAACTATATCCCGACCACCAGCGCCTACGCCTCCATGCTCACCGGCATGGATGTCTTCAATACGCAAGTCGTAGCGCTGCGCCACCAGGGCCACCTGCGGGCAGAGGTCACGACTTTGCCCGAAATTCTGCGCACGGCCGGCTATAATACGACCTGCGTCGGCTTCACAGGCAATGCTAGTGCACGGGGCTTCGACACCTATCTGGAGTATAAAAGCTGGGGCGGCTGGAACGAAGGGCGCAGCCCCAAAGCCGAAAATCTGAATCAGGTCGCCATTCCCGAATTGACGCGCCTGGCGCACCAGCAAGCGCCTTTTTTCCTGTTCTTGCGTCACATGGATCCCCATGCGCCCTATCTGCCGCCCGCACCCTTCGAGCGCATGTTTTATCATGGCAACGAACGCGATCCCAGGAATACTTCCATGCAGCCGGTTATGGACTTCAAACCATTTCGCGATTTCTTTGCCAGTTGGATGCCGCCCGGCATCACCGACAAAGACTACATCATCGCGCAATATGATGGGGCCATTGCCTATATGGACGCCGCGATCCAGGCCATCTTCACCGCGCTGGAAGCCCAGGGACTTGCCGAAAACACCATCGTAGTGGTCAACGGCGACCACGGTGAATCGCTATATGAACACGAGTGCTGGTTCGACCATTACGGCCTCTACGAGCCGACGCTCCAGGTGCCGCTCATCATCCGCTATCCCGGCGCAATTCCTCCCGGCCAACGCGTTGGCGGCTACAATCTGCACCAGGACCTGGTGCCCACGCTGCTGGAACTCGCCGGCCTATCCACAACGATTCAGTTCGACGGTGCGAGCCTGCTACCCATGATCCGCAGTGAGATATCTTCCCATGCCGACGAATTTTACATTACCGAATGCACATGGATGCGCAAACATGGCTGGCGCACACCCCAGTGGAAACTCATCCTCGCGCTAGAACCCGATTTCCACTTCAAGCCGTTGGTCGAACTCTACAATCTGGTCGAAGATCCCGGCGAACTGCACAATCGGGCCGCGACCAACCCCGAAGTTGTCGCCCAGCTGCGCGCCCGCATGGAAGACTGGCTGGCGCAACGCCAAACCGCGACCGGCCTGCCCAATCCCATTCACCACCAGGGCGACTGGCACGGCCATGAAGGCGTGGGCGCATTTGAAACTTCGCAACAAGCCTATGCTACCCTGCACATTAACGACCCGATTGAGGCGGCTCAATTACAAGCTGGATCTAAAGTGCGCTTCAGCAGAAAACATAAATTTGGTGTTCGATCTCGTTCGCGTGCAGTACGACGATTGCGATCATGGTCAAAAACCATAAAATTCTGGATTTCAACAAAACTTCACCATAGAAAGTGAATCCCTATGCTTGTCGATTCCCACTGCCACGCCTGGCTGCGCTGGCCCTATGAACCGCCGGTGCCCGATCCCGAATCGCGTGCCCTGGTCGAACAGCTTATCTTCGAGATGGACCGCAACGGCGTGGACAAAGCCGCCGTCGTCTGCGCACGCATCGAGCACAATCCCGACGACAATGAATATGTGGCAGACGCCGTCAAACGCTATCCCGACCGCCTCTATCAGATCACCGATGTAGATTGCTCGTGGTGGCCTACCTATCACACGCCCGGTGCCGACAAACGGCTCATCGAAGCCGCCGAAAGTCTGCCCATGAAGGGGTTTACGCACTATCTGGCAAGCGACGACGACGGCTCCTGGCTCATCGGTGACGATGGCATGGCCTTCTTTCGTGCTGCGGCGGATCGCAATCTAATCGCCAGCATTGCGTGTAATCCCCAGCATGTGTGGGCGATACGCAAGGTCGCCGCGGCGTTCCCTTCCATGCCTATCCTCCTCCACCACCTGGCAGGCACCAGCGCCCACGAAGCCCCACCCTATCCCCTGCTCAATGAAGTATTGGCGGCGGCCCAGGAAGAAAATATCTATATCAAACTTTCGGGATTTCACTACGCGTCGGAAGTGCGTTGGGATTTCCCCTACTCCAACACCCATTGGCTCATTCGCCGGCTCTACGAACGCTTTGGCCCCCACCGCATGTGCTGGGGTTCCGACTATCCCGTCGTGCGCCAGTTTATGACCTATCAACATGCCCTGGAAGCCTTCCGCACCCATTGCAGCTTCGTGCCCGACAGTGACAAAGCGTGGATTCTGGGCGACACGCTCTATGGACTGTTGGAAGCCGCCGGCTAAGCCTGCGCCAACACCGTTCTGCTTCCGATTTCCAGCGAATCACACGCTGCAACCGGGCTTCAAAGCGGCCGCGACATCCACTCAATAGTACCGGGGCGAAATTACTCGCCGGGCGACGTTGACGAAACCGGCTCCCTTCGCTATGATAGTTTTCCAATGAAATCAATCCAGCGAAGGGGATCGGACGTCATGGCGGCAGCATCACAACCACAAAAAGAACCGGCTGCGCCCCCCCTTCGCGAACTTGGCGAAGCGGAAATTCGCCTCGCCTCCCTCCTCCTAACCCTCGCCGGCCACGGTCAACGTTGGAGCAGTTCCGTCCTCACCGACTTTGATCTAACCCCCAATGAACTGGCTGTGCTGGCCGTTGTCGGCGATCATTCCAGCCTCATGATGGTCAAAGATATCCACGCTGCGTTGCCAGAGCTTAGTCCGAGCACGCTCACCCGTGTGCTGGATACCCTGGAACGTAAAGACTTGCTCCTGCGCAGTCTCAATACCGCCGATCGCCGCAGTTTTCAGGTCGCGCTCAGCGTAGGCGGGCAGGATACGTTGCGCGCCTACCGCGCAGCACTGACCCAGCGTTTCGCCGCAGCCGGGCGTTCCCTCAGTTCGGGCGAACGGATGCTCCTCAGCGAATTGCTGGATCGTATTCTCGCCACCTAACCTCCCCACCCATAACCCTACCCGCTAATCCGATCTCGCCTCCACGCGGCACAGATTTCTCTGCGCCGCCAAAAATCTGTTCCTGGTACCGACCACAGGCCAAGCCTCGCATCTCTGCCCGTTTCGGCATTCTCTAATTTCCATTACGGTATTATTTCTGTATAGCAATAGACTATTTTATTATTTTTTTATATCGGTAATATATTTTTTAAGTATATTACCGTATAGACTGTATTGTTACTGTGTGCTCAGCGTTAGTTGCTCAGCGTCCCTGTAAAAATGCGCACGCAAAAAAAACCTGCGGTCACAACTTCCGCAGGCAATTGGTACGAAATGGATTGTCGCATAATAGACTGTCAAGATCGCCACTAGAGTAGATGCACAGGAGCGTTTTCGCAGTTTTGATTTGCCTACCCGGCAAGGGCCAGTGCTATTTTGGGGCGCGGGCGGCCAGTTCTCGTCGCAGGATATTCAGGGCTCAGTCGGCAGACCCAGCCGCCGCGGGTTGACTATCGCCCACGCCGCGTTCGCGGAAGAAAGCCCACAGGGCAAACGCCAGCCCCAGCGCGACCAAAAACGCCGAGACGAGAAAGGTATCCTGCATGGCGACCATTTGCAGGTTTGGCGGGGCATCGGTCGCCGCGCCGGCCAATTCCTGCCCACCATAGACCACGATGCGCCCCGCCCAGATCGCGCCCATAATCGAGATGCCTGTCACCTGGCCCATTGTGCGCGTAATCGAAAGCAGGCCCGATGCCACTCCCAGCCGTTCACGCGGGACCGACCCCATGATCGCGCTGTTGTTGGGCGATTGAAACAGCCCCATCCCCACCCCCAGCGGCAGCGCTCGGGCAATAAAGCCCAATGTAGAAGTGTCTGTGTCCAGCGTCGCAATCCAGAAATAGCCGGCGACCAATACCACCAAGCCTGCCACGCTAATGGGACGCGTGCCAAACCGATCCGACAGCACCCCGCCCAGCGGTGCGACAAACCCCAGCGCAATCGGGAAAATCGCCAACATGAGGCCGACCTGGCGAATCTCCAGCCCCAACACGTCATCCAGATAGAACGGCATGAGCAAAAAGATGCCGCTGATCGCCATAAACGAGACAAAGCCCGTGCCCAGGTTGGTGCTGAATTGGGCATTGCGGAAGAGCGTTAAATCCATCATGGGGTCCGCCACGCTGTTCTCGATATAGAGGAAGACCCCCAGGGAAACAATGGAAATGCCCAGCAGAATCAGAATCGGTAGCGAAAGAAAACCCATACTTTGGCCCAGGGTCATGCCCAGCGAAAGCCCCGCCAGCACGAAAAACATGGCGATCGCGCCTGCGTAGTCAAAGCGCTGTCCACCCGGCGGGCGAAACGCGGGCAGAAAGCGCACGGCGATTACCGTGCCGATAATGCCGAGAGGCAGATTTACCAAAAAGATCCAGTGCCAGTTTAGCAGATCGAGAATCACGCCCCCCAGCGTAGGGCCGATCACCACGCCAATCGAAACGCTGGTGCCGATCATTCCCAACGCGCGCCCGCGCTCTTTGGCCGGGAACGCCTCGGTGACAATCGCTGCGCCCAACGCCATAATCATAGCCGCGCCCACGGCCTTGATCACCCGGAACCCAATCAGCCAATAGACTGTGGGCGCAAGGGCACAAAGAACCGACCCAATCGTGAAAACGACAAACCCCGCCACGTAGATGGTTTTCTTGCCGCGCATATCCGCCAGCCGCCCGATCCCCAACATGAGCGTGGTCACGGTCAGCAGATAGGAGAGCACAACCCACTGCACCGTGGCAAAGTTCGTATTCAGTTCGCGGACGAGCGTGGGCAACGCGATATTGACGATACTGCCATCAATAGTCGCCAGAAAAATACCCATCGCCACGGTACTCATGGTGTACCACTTCTTACTATAGTCAACCTTGGGGTGTTCCACAGTGGAATCCATTCTAGACACAGCTATTCTGCCGGGTCACGGTCAATTGCTCGCACAGGCACAGATGAGACGCGCCCTCTACGCCTGCGCGAATTCGGAGGTTGATATCGTCGGGTCAGAGGCGTTTGCCCCAGGCTGCAAGTGAGTTCGATAGCGCATGGCACTCACAACCTCGGCGCGTGCCCACGGCATGGCGTGATAGACGCCCTCTTGCCACATGGTCATCTGATCATCATAGTGCGTTCCCAGCGGGTGGCCCGATTGCCCGGTCATCATGACGCTCTGGCTGCGTTCCCAGCTCCCCACCTCGAATATCTGGCGATAGACCGCGGCGCTTTGCACCAGCCCTGGCGGCCAGCGCATGGCAAATCCGGTATGATTCACCGTCGTGCCATCGCCGCCCACCGGAAAAGGTCCGCGGTTAAATATTCGCCGGAACAGCGCCACACTCCCCAGTGGATGCACATAGCGCACCTGGTGAATTCGCCCCCAGTTCCAGCGCAGCGCCGAATCGCTCACATCATGGCGGATTTGCCTGACCGCCCGCGTCATTGCCTGCTGCAACAATTCCGTCCGCGTACGGCTCTGGCCCGATTGCGTATCTGTATACCAGACCGACACGTCGTGTTCGTCCAGCAGTTCCAGCAGCTTTATCGACGCACGTTGGGCAAAACCATGAATCAGGAAAAGCGGACTGCGACTAATGCCCAGATAACCATCTTTGGCCGCGCCCAGCTTATCCCCAAAAACCATCTCCAGCAACGCCATGTGCGTATATTGAAATATCAATCCCGCGCGACTTTCGGAATCCATGCGGTGGTTCCATTTTTGCAACTCCTGGATGGCAACTTTCTCCCATGGCTCCTCACTCTGCAAGGTGGTGAGCCACTTGTTCAGGCGCAGTGCAAATTTGGAGGTGTTATCCAGTTGCGCGTTTTCCATATCGCGCATGGAAAAACGATCCTTTTTGCCAAATGTATCCAGCAAATGCTGCGCGCGCCAGCCCGGATCGAACTCAATCCCCATAAAGTGCGGATAATCGTCGCCCGTCAGTTTCTGATTGGCAATCACAATATAGCCCGCTTCGGGATTGTAGCCGCGGGGCAACTCTGCAAAGGGTACATAACTTTGCCAATTGTTCTTCGCGATCCAGCCGGGCGCGGGCGTCAGGCCCAGGCTTTGCGCACGCACTGGCACCTGGCCCGCCACCTGATAGCCGATATTGCCCGCATCATCTGCATAGACAAACGCAAGTGCCGGGGCCGCCCAATCCTGCAACGCCACGCGAAATGTATCCCACGAATCGGCGCGATTCATCGCCAGCAGCGCGCCCACGGTCTTGCCCGCATTTTGCCCGGTCCAGCGCAACGCCAGATCGGGAAGGTTGTCATCTCCCACAAACCGGCTAATCAGAGGACCATGGCGCGTGACCACCACGCGTTCAGTGTGGGGCGTTGTCCGGCGACGAATGACAATATTTTCCTCATGCACGGTCGCTGTGGCCGCGCCATCCTCATATTCAAAAGCGAACTCAGTTTCGCCAGTGTCACCTGCAACATCGCCCCCCGGTGTCACATCTGCACGGCGTTCCACAAACAAATCCTGAGTATCCACGTTCGCATTGGCTACCCCCCATGCAATGTGGGCATTGTGCCCGTGAAAAACCCCCGGCACCCCGCAATACGACGCGCCCGACACTTCCAAACCGGGCGCGACCAGATGATTCTCATACCAGATATCGGGAATCTGGATCGACATATGGGGGTCGCTTGCCAAAAGCGCCGTGCGCGTCATACTCGCTTTGGGGGCAATGGCCCACGCGTTGCTGCCCTGGCCCGCCTGCGGCACCTTCAACCAGGTACGAATCTCATCGTATTTATTCAAGAGCAGGCCCGAAGCCGAAAGCAGGCGCAGGACCTCTCCTTCATCCAGCATCTCTGCGGCAATCGGATTTTCCGGCGGATACTCCGGTTCCAGCTCCGCCGCGCGCACAGGATCCAACTGGCTGACCAGCTGCAAACGCAGCAATTCACTTTCCCAATTGATGCTTTGCGACCAGGCCATCACCTTGAGCAACGCCAGGGAATCTACGGGTTGCCACGGTTCGGGCACAAAGCGCAACAGGTTAAATTCGGCCGCGGGCTTGCCCTTGCGCAGATTAATATAGGCATTCACCCCATCTGCATACCATTGCAGACGCATCTGTAACTCCGCGTCCAGCGCATCCCATTCGGCCTGCGCCAGGCGCGCAAAGCCCACAATGCGGCTGAACCGATCCGCTTCCAGCGCAGGCTCACCAAACACCTCGGCCAGCCGTCCCTGGGCAATGCGGCGGTTCTGCTCCATCTGCCACATCCGATCCTGGGCGTGGATAAACCCCTGCGCCCGCAACAGATCCGCCTCACTCTCGGCATAGATATGGGGAATGGCGTGTTTGTCGCGTATGATCTCGACCGGCGCGGTCATACCGTCCACCACATGCGCAGCATCATAGTCGGGCGCAGGTTTCTGGACCAGCCACCAATAGATATAGAGCAGAAAACCACCCACGATCAGCCCCAGCACGACCAGGGTCACGATAAAAGCGATAATGACTGTCGTTAACATTTTCTCCAACTGTATTTTGCGACTACGATATCAGAATAGAAGTGCAGCGTTTTCGTTCCGTGCCCCAACATTTCAGATAGGGGCCTCTTTGCGAATGGAGCAATTAACCCTATGGCAGATGTTTCATCCCCATCCGCCCACCCCACCTATCCCGGTCTCACCATCGGAATGACGGTGCGACGCGGCGACAGCGAGTGGCTGGCAAAATACAATCGTAACTATCTCAATGTATTTGCACAATTCGGCGTCCAGAGTGTCATCCTCTCGCCCGACCAACCGGCAGTGACGCCCGACGGCACACAATATGTTCCCGATCACCTGGGGCGGCTGGATCCTGCGGTATTGGACCACCTCGACGGCATTGTATTTTCAGGTGGCGGCGACGTGGATCCTCGCTATTTCAATGCTCCTCTGGCGGGGGCAGAACCGGAACACATTGACCATGCCCGCGACGAGCTGGAACTGGGCCTGGCACGTGCGGCACTCATACGCGATATGCCAATCTTTGGTATTTGCCGCGGCTGCCAGGTGCTCAACGTAGCCGCGGGCGGCGGTATGCGCCAACATCTCGATAGACACCGTTCCGACCCGGATGCCACCCGTTTTCACCCGGTAACCATCGCCGATCTCGGTCTGTTGTATCCCATTGTCCAGACCGATACCATCAGCGTGAATACATTCCACCACCAGGGCATGGATCAGGCAACCCTGGCGCCTGCCTTGCGCGCGGTGGCCTGGGCCGATCCCGACCAGTGGCTCATCGAAGCCTTCGACAGCCCCGCCCACCGTTGGGTCCTGGGCGTACAGTGGCACCCCGAACGTCTATTCGAGCTGCCAATCAGCCATCAGCACATCTGGGTAGATTTTCTGAATGCCGCCCTTGCGTTTCGCCGCGACTTGCCCGCAGGGTTAACGCGTGCGGTTGCCGCCTGACGCTCATCAGCAAAACCTTGCGCACCACTTATGCATATCCATTAAACCTGAACTGAATGACCTATGAAAACCAGCCTCTTTGACTATCATCTGCCGCCCGCCCGCATCGCGCAAACGCCGGTTGAACCGCGTGATGCCAGCCGCCTGCTGGTGCTGGACCGCAAAACGGGAGCTATCGAACACCGCCACTTCCGCGACATAGGAGATTATCTCCATGCGCCCGATATTCTGGTGGGCAATGATAGCCGTGTGATCCCCGCGCGCCTGGCTGCGCGTAAAGCCACGGGAGGACAAGCCGAAGTCTTTCTGCTTCAGGCCCTCGATGATGCCGGCACGACCTGGCGTTGCCTCGTGCGTGGACGCAATCTGCACGCGGGCGCGACACTTACAATTTTGCCACAGAAGCCGGAATTCACGACAGCCACATCCCCTTCCGATTTACCACACTCCCCCCATGCAAGTACATATGCGCAGAAAAACCCAGGGGAAGAACATACAAGTAAGATAACGGCGACGATTCAAACAGAGCTGACGACCGGCGTGCGCGTGGTCACATTTTCTCAGCCCGTCCACACCTTCATCGACACCTACGGCGCCATGCCGCTCCCGCCCTATATCACCGGCTATCAAGGCGACGGCGAACGCTATCAGACTGTCTATAGCCGCCCGGCAGGCAGCGTTGCTGCCCCCACCGCCGGCCTCCACTTCACACCCGAGCTGCTGCTTGCACTGCGCGATCAGGGGATTCGCCTGCAAACAGTGACACTGCATGTAGGGCTGGATACCTTCCGCCCCGTCGAAGTGGAGGATGCGACCGAACATCCCATCCACACAGAATGGGCCGAACTCACCGCGCCCACTGCCCATGCCATCAACGAAGCCACACTCGCCGGCGGGCGCACCGTCGCGATTGGCACGACCGCGGTCCGCACGCTGGAATGGAGTGCACAATCAGGGACAGCCTCTCCGCCCGCGGCAACAGCCGCTAACCATGCAGAACCTGATGCTGATGCCTGTCCCTGGCGACGCGTAACCGCGTTTAGCGGCAGCGTCGATCTCTTTATTCGCCCCGGCTACCGCTTCCGCGCCGTAGACGCGCTGATCACCAATTTTCACCTCCCCCGCTCCACGCTGCTGATGCTTGTCAGCGCCTTTGCCGGTCAACTGCACCCCCACGATAACGACATAGGCCGCCAGATGATTCTGGCGGCCTATCAGGAAGCAATTGAGCAGGAATATCGGTTTTACAGCTTTGGCGATGCAATGTTGATTATCTAGATTGACGCACGCACACAGTCAACATTGCCCCCTCCATGATTTATCAGATGATCAGGAAGCCAGATTGCCATCGCCCAGCAAATGCTTCTGCAATTTGCCCATTGCGTTGCGCGGTAGGCTCTCCACCCGAAAAATCGCCTTGGGCGTCTTAAAACTTGCCAGCTGTGCCCGACACAGGCTAAACAATATTTCATCCGCGACCGGCGTTTCACACACAATAAAGGCAACCGGACATTCGCCCCATTCTGCATCAGGTCGCCCCACGACAGCCGCCTCGGCAATTCCCGGACAGGTCAGCAACAACTCCTCAATTTCGCGGGGATAAATATTAAAGCCGCCCGAAATAATCAGCTCGTGCTTGCGCCCCAATAGCGCGACATAGCCGGTGGATGGGTCTTCGCGGGCCAAATCGCCCGTGCGGAACCACTGCGCCCCCCCTGCATCGTGGCTAAAGCTGGCGGCAGTCTTTTCAGTATCCTGCCAATAGCCGCCAAAGACATTGCTACCCGCCACTAGCAGTTCGCCTTCCTCACCGGCGGCCACGCCCGCCCCCGTGCCATCCACAATCCGCATACGCACGCCCGGCAGCGGAACGCCCACCGTGCCCGGCACACGCGGCCCCGCATAGAGATTGCTGAGATTCATGCCCGTTTCCGTCATCCCATAGCGCTCCAGAATAGCGTGGCCGGTCAGGCGCTCAAATTCGCCAAACGTTTCCGGGTCCAATGGCGCGCTGCCAGAGCAGAACAGACGCATATGCCGCAAATTGACGGCGTCCTGCCCCCTTAGCTCAGCAACCAAACGCGTGTATATCGTCGGCACTGCAAAGAAAAGCGTCGTCCGCTTGTCCAACAAATCCTCGATTGTGGTGCCGGGCGTATATTTGCTGCGCAACAACACCGTCGCGCCCATTGCCAGCGCACAGTGCAAGCCTACCGTCAGCCCGTGGGTATGAAACAGAGGCAGACAGAGCAACAGCCGGTCATTCTGTTCCCAGGCCCAGGCATTCAGCAAGCCGGTCACAGTTGCCAGCACATTGTTGTGAGAAAGCATTGCGCCCTTGCTGCGTCCGGTTGTCCCCGATGTATATAAAATCATCGCCAGGTCATCAGCCGCTACGCGTGGGAACTCTGTGGTCGATGACTCCAACACGGCAGAAGTCGACCATGCATCCAGCTCTTCAACCACCATCAAATCGGGCAAGCCATCGCCCGCGTCGTCTGCACCAGCATCCTCCAGCAATTCCACCTGGCTCTGCTCGGTAATCAGCAGCACAGGCATACAATCCTGAAGAATATGCGTAATCTCCCGTTGCCGATAGCGCAAGTTGATGGGCACCATCACGGCGCCCACCCGGATCACAGCCAGATAGGCTATCGCAAATTCGGGGCGATTGCCCAGAAAAAACGCAACACGATCACCGTGGCGCACCCCGCGCGCCATCAGGCCCGCGGCCAGACGCTCGGCGCGATCAAACAGCTCGGCATAAGTCAGCGAGCTGCGCAATTCACCATCGGCAAACTCAATCGCCGGTTTGTGTGGCGACCGCGTGCGTGCTATGGCAAAAAGGTCTATTAAGTTCATAGTTGGGAATCTGACAGTTTGAGAATGTAATAATTGGGAGGTGAGGTGAGTTATTGTTGGACGAACGCCACATCGTTGAAAGTGACGCCATTATACCCCAGAAAAAGGGGTAAAAGAAAAGAGAGAAAGGGGTTGGCGATGACCTAC